>CAYMME010000689.1:0-3674 GCA_964391465.1 uncultured Planctomycetales bacterium | reverse complement strand
GACGCGGACAAACTCGTGGCGTGTTGGCAGTCGGTGACCGAAACGTGCGACGCCTGTCATAGCGCGTTCCGGATTCTCCCGGCGGTGGCCGGACCGGCGTGGTAGGGAAAGGAGACAGGAGACAGAATGCGGTATTCGGCCTCATGCGCTTGCTTGCGCCGTCCGTAGCTCACCTGCGGACGGGGGGCGAGACGGCTGTTGCTGAACCCTGAACCCTGGCTCCTTCGGCTACTCCAGGAGTTGAGCGAACAGATCGAGGTACTGGGTGAGGTGGCGGTTTGCCAGGAACTGCGTCTCGACCCGGCGTTGCGCGTTTGCTCCCAAGCGGCCGGCCTGATCCGGGTCGTCGAGCACACGTTTGACCGTCTGGCCGAAGGCATCCAGGTTGCTCGGATCCGCCAGAAGCATGCCATCGACCCCGTGGTCGATCTGGTCCTGGATCCCGCCGACGGCACTGGCCACAACGGGACGGGCCTTCCACATCGCTTCGGTCACGGTCAAGCCGAAGCCCTCATACAGGCTTTTCTGAACGACAACGGATGCGTGACGCTGCAGGGCGTTGACGATGGCGGCGTTCTCTTCGAGATCCTCCATCGGCAGGCAGGCGATGTGGACATCCTTGCGCCACTCTTCGGGCAGCTCGCTCCAGGCCGCCCGAACCTGATCGAGCGTCAGCGCGCCTTCGGGATCATCGGCGACCGCGGCGACACTCGGGCCGGCAAGCACCAATGACGTCGAGTCATTCCCCAGCGCACGGGCAAAGCCCTGCATGACCCCGATCGGATCCTTCAAGGCGTCCCAGCGGGAAACCTGGACGACCGTACGTCGACCCTGCGCCAGCGGCCCGTCGGTACGGAACACCTCTGTCTGTCGTTCCACTCGACCGGTCGATCCGTCGTGCCGCTTGAAGCACGGTTCGGCTTGGCCGTTCGGTCCTTCGAGAATGCCGGTGTTGATGAGGATCGCCTCCGCCGCGTGCTCGGTGAGAGGCTGGTTCTTTGCGGACAGCGGGTCGATCGACGGCGCGATGATGGTGACCATCTCGCGATCCACCTGCGGCGGCACGTACGTCATGCGGTGGAACACATGGGCATGGGCATGGGACAGGTACGGGGCGAGGAAATCCCACGCTTGCAGCGAGAGGTCGTTCGGGTGGTCGTGCCCGATGTGGCATCGCCAGATGACCGCAGCGGCGCGCTTGCGGAGAACGGGAAGCAGGCCGGCGGTCTGGGGGTCATGACAGATGACGATGTCGCGGGGGCCGATGTTCTCCCCGAGTCGCTCGAGGTTTCTGGTCATCGTCGCTTCATAGGCGGTGCGTTCGGCATCGCCCAGTGGGCCGCCGTCTCCGGCGTGACCGTGGATGTTGTTGTGAATGCGCTTGGTGACGACGAAGAAATCGGCGTCGCCGGACACGACGAGCCAGCGACTGTCGATCCCGAGGTCGCGGAGGTAGCCCAACAGCGGCAGCAGCATCTCGGCCACGCCGCCGCCCTGGGCCGTCGAGTTGATGTTCCAGATGACGCGCCCCTCCAAGAACCGCTTCGCGTCTCTCGCGCGGTTTTGGAACTCGCGAAAGCGTTCGGAACCGATGACAGGCTCGATCCGTTGAACACTTATCGGAGCGATCGGGGCTTCGGTCATTCTGCACCTCCGTTTTTGGGATCGGCGAGATTTCGTCATCTCGCGCGTTAGAAAAACACCTCAACCTTGTAGGATGCAGAGGATCTGCACCCCCATCACTCGTCCTTGAGCAGCAAAGTCGGGAAGACCCCCGTCCGACTTTCCGATTCCCTACCGATGTGGCCTCCTACCACCACTTATCGGTGTAGGCAGACCATCATGAACACAAGCCGTCACTCGGCTAGGACACCGGGGAGTCGGGCGTCCTTTCCCCTGCCGATGGACCGGCGCCGTCCATTCCAAGTATATGCAGGCAGCGCGGCGCCAGGCAATGGGGCGATCCAACTTGAGGGCGAACGGAGAGCGTGTGTGGCAAGGAATGCCACCGGCAGCTTGTCTGACCATGCCGCGACGAAGTCAAGCGGGCTGCACGGGGCCGGCCCCGACGTGCGTCGCGACCCGTGGCACCATTCTCATGCACGCTCAGAGTGGTGCCCCTCACCACCACGACTGGTGTATCGTTTCCGGGGCGCCTACACCACGATTTCTTGCCGCGTCGCGTCGAACTTGGCGGTTCGGCTCTTGCGCAGCGCGAGCATGCCCATCTGTAGTGCGGTCTGAACGTGGCAAGCCAGCTCGAGCCGACCCCACGGCTGCTTTCGCGTGCGGCAGCACTCGAGGAAGTTCTTCCAGTAGGCCTCGAAGTTCTCCTTGTACTCGACGGGGATCTGCCGTGCCTTGGCCTTCGACTGGTGCGTGGGAAAGATCTCGATGCGCTCGTCCTTCAGGTTCACGGTCAGGCTGGCGTCCCAACCGCGAATGATGGGGACCATGCCCCCGGCCCCGCGGCTCGGCATCCCGGGGTCGTTGTTGCCCTGCGTGCCGAGCACGGCGACCGTGATCTTTTCGGGGTAGTCGATGAGCATGTTGAACGTGTCGGGAACCTCGCGCTCCTGGTAGCGGTACTTGCCGCCGCTGGCCACGACCGAGCTTGGCATCGATACGCCGAGGATGCTCACCACCGGCGTGAGCGAGTGCGGGAACAGATCGGTAACCGGACCGCCCGAGTAGTCCTCGTACATCCGCCAGCGGAAGAAGCGGCTCACGTCGAACGCGCGTTTGGGCGAGTCGCCGAGGAACGGTTCCCAGCGCAGGTCCGCCCCCGGTTTGGCCTTCGGGTCGTCGACGGACATGCCGCGCTCGCCCCAGTCGCCCACGCGAAAGTAGCCGCACTCCGCGTGGATCGGCTGGCCGATCGCGCCCGCCTTGACCAACTCGGCCGCCTTGTGCCATGCCCCGTCGGACATGCCCTGCGTGCCGACCTGCACGATGGTCTTACCGGGCACAACCTCGCGGAGCAGACGCTTGGTGACTTCGTACTGCCGCCAGTGGGTCAGAGGCTTCTCGCAGTAAGCGTCCTTGCCGGCCTTGGCCGCGTCGATGACCTGCTGACCGTGAATGTGGTCGGGCGTAGCGATGCAGACGGCGTCGACCTTCTTGTCCGCGAGCAGCTCGTGGTGGTCCATGTAGGTGGTCGCGGCGTACGCCGAGGCCGCCTTGTCCATGCGCGGCCGGTATACGTCGCAGACGGCGACGATGTCCACGGCCGTCCCTTTCGCCTTGAGGACCTTCAGCACTCTCAGGTGACTGTTCCCCCGACCGCCGCAGCCGATCACGCCGACCCCGATGCGTTCGTTGGCTCCGGGGGCACCGCGCGTCGAGCGAGCGGTGGTGTGTACGGCGACGGCGGCCGTAGCGGCCACCCCGCCTGTGCGGCGCAGAAAACGCCGTCGAGTGACTGAAGACGAACGTTGAGCATTCTTCGGTTCGGCTGACATGATGAGAGTCTCCTGTAACCACACCCCTATTTGTGCGGGTGGGGTGCGGTGGCCGCGGCCTTCAGACCGTTGGTCTCACATCCGCAGAGTCACGCGACGGGGCGGAACCATGATGAGTATACCGCGCGGCTACTTCCGGCGGCAATTCCGTGGAGTCTTCCTTGATTCCGCCGTAACAACTCGGGTTTTCGGGGGCTCGGCCCGTCGTGGCGG
>CAYMME010000688.1:0-3678 GCA_964391465.1 uncultured Planctomycetales bacterium | reverse complement strand
ATCCGAACCGCGCCCGTCAGGAAGCGGCCACGGCAGGGCGAAGCACGGCTGCTCCCTCATCCCGATGTACATCGGGACGGTTCGGAAAGAACGCTGTTTGCGTGAGACACTACACCCGAGAGGAATGACCATGACCATTGCACGTCGAATGGCCGAATGGACCCACGCGCTGAAGTACGAAGACCTGCCGGATGAGACCGTTCACGAGGTCAAGCGCCGCGTGATCGACTCGATCGCCACCGCGCTGGGGGCATATTGGTCGGCGCCGGCCCGGATCGCCCGGGCCAAGGCGGAGGCGGTCAACGATCCGCCCCCCTCGGCCACTGTGTGGGGAACGTCGCATCACACACCGCCGGGGCTGGCCGCCTTCGCCAACGGCACCATGGTGCGATACCTCGACTACAACGACACCTACCTGAGCCTGGAACCGGCCCACCCGTCCGACAACATCCCGGCCGTCATCGCGGTCACGCAGACCGCGAGCCGCGCGGGCAAGGACGCCATCCTGGCCACCGTCATCGGCTACGAGATTCAGTGCCGCCTGTGCGACGCGGCCAGCCTGCGGGCCGGTGGCTGGGACCACGTCACCTACGGGGCGCTGTCCACCGCGCTGGCGGCGGGCCGGCTGTGGGGACTCGACGAAGGCCAGCTCGAGCACGCCCTGGGTCTGGCCGGCGTGTGCAACATCACCACCCGCCAGACCCGGACCGGTCAGATCTCGCACTGGAAGGCGTGCGCGTTCGCCAACGCCGGACGCAACGGCGTCTTCGCCGCCGACCTGGCCGGCCGCGGCTTGACCGGCCCCAACGAGATCTTCGAGGGCCCCAAGGGATTGATGAACCAGCTCGACATCCCCGGTGCCAAGGACGTCGTTCTCGGCCGCGACGGCGACTTCATGATCGACAGGACGTATATCAAGTACTGGCCGGCCGAGTACCACTGCCAGTCCGCCGTCGACGCCTGTCTCCAGCTTCGCCCGCAGCTCGCAGGCAAGACCATCGAGAAGATCCACATCGGCAGCTTCGAGGCCGCGGTCAGCATCATCGGCTCCGAGCCGGAGAAGCTGCGCCCCACCTCGCGCGAAACCGCCGACCACTCGATGTTCTACTGCTGCGCGGCCGCCCTGACCGACGGCGACGTGACCCTCGATACATTCGCCGAGGATCGCCTCGCGGACCCGAAGCTTCTCGATTTGATCGACAAGACGACGATCGTCGAGGACCCGGCCCTGAACGCAGGCTACCCCAAGGGCATCCCCAACGACATCACGATCACCTGCACCGACGGCACGAAGGTCAACCGCCGCGTCGACTTCCCGCGCGGCCACGCGGAGAACCCGATGACCGACGACGAGGTGGTGGCCAAGTTCCGCCGGCTCGCGGAGGGCAAGTTCTCCGACGAAACGGCCGAGCAGTGCCTGGACATGGCCTGGAATCTCGACAAGATGGAAGATGTGACGCCGCTGTTCATGCTACCGGTGATGGCAACGAAGTGATGCGCATCCACCAGTCGGCATGACCCGCGCCTTCAGTCCGAGGGCGGTGCCGTACGCGGCGAAGCGAGGCCACCGATGAACTCACCTGCGAATCGATCCGCCAAACTTCGACACCTGATCGGGCAAGGAGTCGTCACACTGCCCGGGGCCGTCAACGCACTCTCCGCGCGGCTGATCGAGCGCGAGGGTTTCGACGCGATGTACCTCTCCGGTGCGGTGCTGGCCAACTCGGTCGGCGGCGTGCCTGACATCGGGCTCATGACGCTCACGGAAGCACGCGATCACGCCGCCCACATCGCCGGCGTCACCTCGATCCCCATCGTCATGGACGCCGATACCGGCTACGGAGGGGCGGACAACGCAGCCCGGACGGTGCGCGTGCTCGAGGCGGCCGGGGTCAGCGGCATTCACCTGGAGGATCAGGAGTTTCCCAAGCGCTGCGGGCACCTGGAGGGCAAGACGCTCGTCCCCGCCGAGGAGTTCTGCGCCAAGATCGCGGCGGCCGCGGCGGCCAAGAGCAGTCCCGATTTCCTGCTCCTGGCCCGGACCGACGCCCGGGGCGTGGCCGGCTACGACGAGGCGGTGGAGCGGGCCCACCGGTACCTCGACGCCGGGGCGGACGGGATCTTCCCCGAAGCCCTGCAATCGAAGGAGGAGCTGGAGCGGTTCGCCCGGGACGTGGACACGATCCTCGTGGCCAACATGACCGAGTTCGGAAAGACGCCCTATCTGACCACCGACGAATTCGGCAGCCTGGGCTACAACATCGTCCTCTTTCCGGTTACGCTACAGCGCGTGGCGATGGGCGCCATCCAACGAACGCTGGCGACTCTCAAGACCGAGGGAACGCAGAAGTCACTCATCAACGAGATGCAGACCCGCGAGCAGCTATACGATCTGCTGGGTTACCGCCCGAACGCATCGGGCGAAGCGGGCAAGTAACGTACCCGGCCGGTGAAAGCACCGTACAAACCCAAATGAGGTGAGGAGACATGGCGAACCTGAAGGATGTCTTCGCGCAGAAGCTCCCGCAAGTGCAGGACGAGATCAGACAACTCGTCAAGGGGCACGGGGACAAGGTGATCTCTGAGGTGACGGTGGCCCAGGCCTACGGCGGCATGCGGGGCGTCAAGTGCCAGGTTTGTGACACGTCCACGGTCAGCCCGGAGACGGGCCTGATCCTCCGCGGACGACCGCTGGCGGAACTGACGGACCGAACGCCGGAAGAGATGCTCTGGCTGCTGCTGACCGGCGACTTGCCGGACGCGGCCTCACTCAAAGAGCTGCAGGCCGACCTCGCCGCCCGGGCCGAGGTTCCCGAGTACGTCTTCGACACCCTTCGTGCCCTGCCCAAGACCAGCCACCCGATGGCCATGCAGAGCTTGGGCCTGCTGGCGCTGGAGGCGGAGTCCAAGTACCGGGCCCGGTACCACGAGGGCATGCGCCGCGAGGAATACTGGGAGGCCTGCCTGGAGGATTCGCTCGATCTGCTGGCCAAGCTCCCAACGCTGACGGCCGCGGTCTATCGCATCCGCTACGACCTGGGCGATCCGATTCCGCGCGACCCGTCGAAGGACTGGAGCGCCAACTTCGCCCACATGATGGGGGTGCCGGATCCGACCGGGAACCTGGCCAACCTGATGCGCGTGTACCTCAATCTTCATACGGACCACGAGAGCGGAAACGTCAGCGCCAACCTGGCTCACGTGTGCGCCTCGGCGCTGTCCGATCCGTACTACTCCGTCTCGGCGGGCTTGAACGGGCTGGCCGGTCCGCTGCACGGGCTGGCCAACCAGGAGTGCCTCAAGTTCCACCTTTCGATTCAGGAGCGGTTCAAGGGCCTGCCCACCGCCAAGCAACTCGATGAGTTCGCCTGGGAGACGCTCAACTCGGGCCGGGTCATTCCCGGTTTCGGACATGCGGTGCTGCGCTGCACCGATCCGCGCTACACGGCCCTCCACGAGTTCGGACACAAGGCGTGTCCCGACGAGCCGTTGTTCAAGCTCGCGGACCTGATGTACCAGGTCATCCCCGGCGTGCTGACCAAGCACGGCAAGGCCAAGAACGTCAACCCGAACGTCGACGCACTCTCCGGCGTAATGCTGTACTCGTTCGGCGTGAACCAGCCGGAATTCTACACGGCGGTCTTCGGTGTCTCGCGCGCCATAGGCATGTGCTCGCAA
>CAYMME010000687.1:0-3683 GCA_964391465.1 uncultured Planctomycetales bacterium | reverse complement strand
GACCGGTTCTGGGCTCGGTCAGCCGCGTGACCGCCACAATCGTGGCGCGGACCCACGAGCACTTCATCCGGGGATTTCGGGGTTGAGCCGACCGCCGATCGAGGAGAGAATCCGGTGTCTGCAGACGCGTCCGAACGAGGACATCGCGCTCATGTCGAAACCGACAGCACCGCCAGCCGAAGGATCGCCAATGCTCAAGCACGGACCGAGGATCGCCGTCGCGGCGTTCGCCGCACTGGTCTCGACGGCCGCTGCGGCCGAGACGAACAAGCCCAACCTCGTCTTCATTCTCACCGACAACCAGGGTGCCTGGACGCTGGGCTGCTACGGCAACCGCGACATCCGCACGCCGCACATCGACCGCCTCGCGGCCGACGGCATGCGATTCACGCGGGCCTTCGCGTCCAACGCCGTCTGCTCACCGACGCGGGCCACGCTGCTCACGGGCCTGATCCCGTCGCAACACGGTGTGCACTGCTTCCTCGACAACAAGTACATGGTCGGACCGCAGGCCTTCAACACGCTGGCCGAATTCCGCACACTCCCGAAGATCCTCGCGGACAACGGCTACGTCTGCGGGCTGACGGGCAAATGGCACCTGGGCGCCAACCTGCATCCGCAGGAGCGATTCGGCTACTGGATCACCATGACCCACGGCAGCACGGCCGAGTTCTACGACGTGCCCGTGATCGAGAACGGCAAGGTCCGCAAGGAGCCGAAGTACGCCACCGACCTCTGGACCGAGCATGCCGTCCGTTTCATCCGGCAGAACCGGGACCGGCCCTTCTTCCTCTTCCTCACATACAACGGCCCGTACAGCCTGGGCCCGCTGCTGCTGAATCCTGCCCGCAACCGGCACCGCGCGTACTACGAGGACAAGTCGCTGCCGTCGTTCCATCGCGACGCCATGCATCCGTGGCTGTTCAACAACAAGAAGTACCTGAACAACCCGGTCTCGATCCGTCGTGTGGCCGCGGAGGTCAGCGGCGTGGACGACGGCGTGGGGACGGTGATGAGCACGCTCGAGGAGCTGGGCCTCGATGATCGCACGCTCGTGGTGTTCTCCGCCGACCAGGGTTGGATGGGCGGCACGAACGGCCTGTGGGGAATGGGCGATCATACGCGACCGATGAGCGCATTCGACGGCATGATGCACGTGCCGCTCATCTTCCGGCACCCCGGCCGGATCAAGCCGGGTACGACATCCGACATCATGGTGAGCAACTACGACTTCCTTCCGACGGTGCTTGACCACCTGGGATTGGGCGAGGCGTTGCGCGGCGCCGAACCTCGCTCACCGGGGCGCAGCTTCTCTGCGACGCTCGAGGGTCAAACGCCCCCGTGGGATGACGTCGTGTACTACGAGATGGAGTTCGTGCGGGCGATCCGCACGACGGACTGGAAGTACGTCCATCGTCCGAAGGGACCGTTCGAGCTGTATGACCTGAAGCACGACCCACACGAGAAGTTCAATCTCTACGGCCAACCGCGGCACGCGGCAACGCAGCGCGACCTGCAGCAACGACTCGAGGGCTTCTTCCTTCGTACTGCCGACCCGAAGCATGACCTCTATCGGGGCGGAGGTTCGAAGGCGACCCTGCTGACCGACCGCCGGAAGAAGCGGGGCTGACCGGCACGTACTCGATCCGTCCCGCGCGGGTCGTCGCATCGGAGCGACCGAGATGAAGCCATCCATCAACAGCACGACGTTCGGATCAATCCGCATCGCCGGCGAGACGTTCGAGCACGACGTGGTCATTCGCCTGAGCGGCAAGGTGAAGAAGCGGAAGAAGAAACTGTCGAAAGCAGTGCACGGGACCTCGCATGTGGTCTCGCGCGAAGAGGCCGAATACGTCCATGAGACGAGCGCCAGGACACTGGTTGTAGGTGCCGGCCAATACGGCGCCTTGAAGCTGTCGGACGAGGCGGTCAACTACCTCCGCGAACAGGATTGCGTCGTGGAGCTCCTGCCGACACCCGAAGCGATCCGAGCCTGGAACGATGCCGAGGGCGCTGCCGTCGGCCTGTTTCATGTCACGTGCTGAGGCGAGCCGGGTCAGTGTATGGTAGTGTGCGATCGGGGAGCGACGGTCACGCGAGGACGAGCCTCGCGAGCAGTACCGAAGGAGCCGACATGTCTGGATGGACCAAACGAATGTGCATGATGCGGCCGATCTTCACATGCAGCGCAGCCCTTCTGCTCTGGCAAAGTGCTCTCACGAGTGACGCTTCAGGAGCCGACTCTTCGGCGTCGGCCGATGCCCGGCGAATCCTCGACGCCACGGGCGTCAAGGGCGGCCTCGTGGTTCACCTCGGTTGCGGCGACGGGCATCTGACCGCTGGCTTGTGCGCGAGCGAAAGCTATCTCGTTCACGGCCTCGACGCCGACCCCTCGAACGTCGCGAAGGCCCGTGAGCACATTCGGTCGCTCGACCTCTACGGCAAGGTCTCCGTCGACTCACTTGGCGGCAAGCGATTGCCGTACGTCGACAACCTTGTCCGCTTAATCGTGGCGGAAGAGCCCGGCGCAGTCTCGACCGAGGAGATGATGCGCGTACTCGCACCGAACGGCGTGTTGTACGCCAAGGCCGGCGATGCATGGACGAAGACGGTCAAGCCCCGCCCGCCGGAGATCGATGAGTGGACGCACTACTTGCACAGCGCGAGCAACAACGCGGTGTCGCAGGACTCGGTGGCCGGCCCGCCGCATCAATTGCAATGGGTGGGCGGACCGAGGTGGGCACGAAGCCACGACCACCTTGCCAGCGTCAGTGCCGCCGCTGCGTCCGGTGGCCGGATCCTCTACATCGTGGACGAAGGTCCAACCGCAGCCGTCGTGTTGCTACCGAAGTGGCAACTCGCGGCCCGCGACGCATTCAGCGGTGTGTTGCTGTGGAAACGCCCCATCGCCGAATGGGAGTA
The DNA here is from genome assembly GCA_964391465.1 of uncultured Planctomycetales bacterium. Lineage (GTDB taxonomy): Bacteria > Planctomycetota > Phycisphaerae > UBA1845 > CAYMME01 > CAYMME01. The sequence goes on along the minus strand of CAYMME010000687.1, from coordinate 761 downwards.
CCATCTCCGTGGCTTCCGCAGTGGTCCAAGCGACTTGTCCAGACGACTTGTCGCCGTGGGGGACCGCGTCTACGTCACCCTCAGCATCGACGGGCCGCTCAGTGCGCTGGACGCGGCGACGGGACGAACCGTCACGACCTACGAAGGAACGGACGGGACCCTGGAGGTCGTTCATCACGAGGGCACGCTCTTCGTGGTCGCGGGCGACGTTGCGGCGCAGCGGCAGGCCGAGAAGGCCAAACGCCGCGGGCAGCGACCGGGCTTCACGGCCGTGCAAGCCCAGCGGCCTGCATTCCCGGAACCGCCGCCGCTCAAGCGCATGTTCGCCATCGATGCGGCGAGCGGTCGCGTGCTGTGGACGAAGGCCGACGCCGAGACGGCCGAGCTGATGCCCACCACGCTGGCAGTCAGCGACCGGCGAGTGTTCTTCCAGAACGCCGATCGGATCCTCTGCCTGGATGTGGCAACCGGCAACGAGGTCTGGCGGACCGGCCGCCCCGTGAGCCGCAGCCGACCCACCTGGTCGGCGCCGACGCTCGTCGTCTACGACGACGTGGTCCTCTCCGGTGACCGCGCCGTTGCGGAGAGGAAGGGGCAAAACGCAAACGATGACAAGCGAAGCGTCGAGTGGATCGTCAGCAGCGCCGGCGGCCGGTCGCCCGCCGGTGAGTTGATCGCGTTCTCGGCCAAGACCGGCAAACGGCTGTGGAGCAGCGAGTGCCGTGAATGCTACAAAGCCCCAGCCGATGTTCTGGTAGCGG
>CAYMME010000686.1:0-3691 GCA_964391465.1 uncultured Planctomycetales bacterium | reverse complement strand
GAGGAACACGTTGTGCAGACGATGACGCGGGAGTTGGAAACGAAACTCGACAAGATGCGGGAGATCCTGCGCTCGCTGGAGAGCGTCGTGGTGGCGTTCTCGGCGGGGGTGGACTCGACATTCCTGCTCAAGGCGGCTCTGGAGGCGTTGGGGCCCGAGAAGGTCATTGCCGCCACGGGGCGGAGCGACAGCCTGGCCGGGCGGGAGTTCGACGAGGCGTGCCGGCTGACCGACGCGGTGGGGGCCGAGCACGTGGTCATCGATACCGACGAGTTCGAGAACCCCGACTACACGGCCAACCCGACCGACCGGTGCTACTACTGCAAGACCACGCTCTACACACACCTCGATCGCTTGCTCGCCGAGCGGAGGTTCAAGGCGGCGATTTGCGGGATCAACGCCGACGACCTCAGCGACTGGCGGCCGGGAATCCAGGCGGCCAAGGAGCACGGCGTGCGGGCCCCCGCGGCCGAGGCCGGCCTGACCAAGGACGACATTCGGGTTGCTTCCGAGGCCATGGGGCTGCCCACGTTCGACAAGCCCGCCAGCCCGTGTCTGGCCAGCCGCGTGCAGTACGGCGAAGAGATCACGCCCGAGAAGCTCCAGATGATCGAGCAGGCGGAGAACTTCCTCCACGACCTCGGCCTGCGCGAGTGCCGCGTGCGGCATCACAACAACCTCGCCCGGATCGAGATGCCCGCCGACCTGATCGAAAGCCACATGTCGCCCGAGACGCGAGCGAGCATCGACGCCAAGCTGCGCGAGATCGGCTACACCTACGTGACCGTCGACCTCCGCGGGTTCCGAAGCGGCTCGATGAACGACGTGATCGCGTTCGGCAAGCGCCAGCCGTTGGCGTGACAAGTCCGAGGGCAATCGGGAGAAACGGCTGGGCCTTGACGAACTCAAGTGGTATAATGGTTGTGGAGTACGTCCAATGACCCGTACGATCCGTGCGCATTTTGACGGGGAGTTCATCGTGCCGGACGAGCCGGTCGACCTGCCGTCGGATGAACCGCTGCAAGTCCAGATTTCCACACTGTCGGACGACAATGGTCGGCCCCGAGCAGACATGGTCGAAACGCGGCTGCGGAATCTGGCCAAAGCCACCGGTTGCCTGTCCGGCCCCTCCGTTCCATCCGACGCGCTGCGGCGTGAGCACCTGTACGAGTAGCCGCGATGCGGATTGTGCTCGACACGAACATCATCGTGCACAACGCGAACGCTGCCGACGTCCTTCATCAGCAGGTCGCAGAGCGGCTTCGGGCCCTCGTCTCGGCGGGAGCGGAGCTTTGCATCGCGGCACAGAGCGTGTTTGAGTTCTGGGTGGTGGCGACCCGACCGGTTGACGTGAACGGTTTGGGGCTTGCGCCGGCCGACGCGCGACGCATGGTGGACGCCATCCTCGAATCGTACTCGCTGGTTCCTGACCCAGCGGAGTTGGTCTTGCGATGGCTCGATCTCTGTGAGCAGCATCGTGTCTGCGGTCGTCAGGCACATGACGCACGTCTGGCGGCGTGGATGCTGTCACACAACCTGCGGCAGTTGCTTACTCTGAATTCTACGGACTTCGTGCGGTTCGACGGAGTCGAGTGTCTCGGCCTCGAGTGACACGACGTGGCTTGCCGCAGGAATGCTGGCGGACAGTGATGCCCCCTACGATTCCCAATCTGAAGGGCCAGATGATGGCGATGGAACGTGTGGAGCGGCTCCTGCGCAGTGTGGCCGATGCACTCGATGGCGCGGGGATCCCGTACGCGGTGGTCGGCGGCAATGCGGTGGCCGCATGGGTCGCAACGGTCGACGCTGAGGCCGTGCGAGCCACCAAGGACGTGGACGTGCTCGTGCGCCGGAACGACCTGCCTGCGATCACGGCCGCGCTCGCTCCGCTCGACCTTGAGCGGGTCGAGGTGCTGGGCGTCACGATGTTCGTCGATCGCAATCACCCAAGCCCCAAGTCCGGTGTCCATTTCGTCTTCGCCAATGAGCACATCCGAGCGCACTACGCGCACCCCGCTCCGGATCCGGCGGATGCCGCGCGGGCCGCGGCTGGCTTCATGGTCATTGATTTGCCTGCTCTTGTTCACATGAAGCTCCAATCGTTCCGACGCGTCGATCAGGTTCATATCGAGGATCTGCTGACCAACGGTCTGATCGATGAGACCGTCATTGGCGGCCTACCCGATGACCTCCGCACGCGGCTGCGTGAGGTGCAGGACACACTCGGCGAATAGCACGGAGCCTCCAATGAATTGGCAACTTGCGCTGGGGTGTGATGCCGATTTTCACGAGTGGTCGTTCGGTTGCGTATTCGAGCGCAAGGACTTGTACTGCCCAAAAGCCTTCGGGCCCACGAAGGACTGCGCGTGCGAATGCGGGAAGTACTCGGGCGAAGAGTTCGTGGGGATCATCTGCGACCAGTGCGTTGTGAAGGTGTCGGACGACGCGGCATCGCTGCGCAGGACGCGCCTGGGGCATATCGAACTGGCCCGCTGGTGCCGTCACGCCCTTGGCGGAGAGAAGGACATCGTCACGGCATTCCCGGTTGCGCCGATTGCGTTCCGGATCGGCGAGGACGGAAACCCGAACGCGTTGGGTCTTCGCTACGAGGCTCTGATCGAGGCCAACGTCGAGGCGGCGCGGGCACTGCCGGAGAAGGGTTCGATTGAGTACTACACGGCCGCTCGCGACTTCGACAATAGCACCCTTCAGTCGGCCCTTGACTCGGTAGTTGGCCGACGTATGGACTTCCCTTCCAACGGGCGTCCCTCGGTCGAAGATGACGGGCTACTCGGTCTCGCGTTTGCGGCGATCGCGCGCGTGGATCCGGCGGCCTCGGCGTTGCTGCGGGCGGCGGGCTGCGCGGTCAAAATCGACGGCACGATCTGAAACGGGCGCGGGGCAACCGCGCGACGACGACGCTGCTTGACACGAACGTCGCGGACCGGCAGGATGCCGGCCGAGCGGGTGTTTTCGGTTCGCGCGGTACGGAAAGGCCGACACGATGAGCATACTGGTTGACAAGGACACGAAGGTCATTTGTCAGGGGATCACCGGCAAGGCCGGGGCGTTTCATACCGCCCAGTGCCTCGAGTACGGCACGAAAATCGTCGGCGGCGTCACGCCGGGCAAGGGGGGCATGACCAGCGAGCACGGCCTGCCGGTGTTCAACACGTGTCATGAGGCGGTGGCGGCCACGGGGGCGGACGTGTCGATGCTGTTCGTGCCCGCCCCCTTCGCAGCGGACTCGGTCATGGAGGCGGCCGACGCGGGCATCAAGCTTGCGGTGCTGATCACTGAAGGCGTTCCCACGCTCGACATGGTTCGGGCACGGGAGTACCTCGATCAGTGCGGGGCCAAGCTGATCGGCCCGAACTGCCCGGGGGTCATCACGCCGGGCGCGTGCAAAATCGGCATCATGCCCGGTTACATCCATCGCCCGCGGGCGAACGGCGACAAGGCGGCAGGGATCATCTCGCGCAGCGGGACGTTGACCTACGAGGCCGTCTGGCAATGCTCGACGCGAGACATCGCCCAGTCCACGTGCATCGGGATCGGGGGTGATCCGGTCAAAGGCCTCAACTTCATCGAGTTGCTCGAGATGTTCGAGGCCGACGCTGCCACGGACGCGATCATCATGATCGGCGAGATCGGCGGCACCGACGAAGAGAATGCGGCCGCATTCTCTTCG
>CAYMME010000685.1:0-3694 GCA_964391465.1 uncultured Planctomycetales bacterium | reverse complement strand
ACCGAGCTGGCCGCGGAATACGCCGGGCTGTACCGCAGTAAGCACCAGCGCGCCTTCAGTGTCGGGTTCATCCCGCTCAAGTGGGAGTTTGTCGATCAGGAGGAACCGAGCGAGAGCAAGCCGCGACGGGTGCTCACGCACACCGAGATCGAGCTGCTGGAGATCTCGGCGGTTGCCGTGCCCGCCAACCGCTACGCACTCATGCGATCGAAGGCGTTGCAGACGGAGCTGCTGCAAGGATTGCGGGGACAAGAAACGGACTTCGAGCCGCTCGCGAAGCGGCTTGAAACGTTGTTTGAATCGCTGCGCACGGGCGTGATGGAGGCCATCACGGCGCAGCGCGAATCGCTTGTCGACGACATCAGTAACGCGCTTGATGCACTCGGCGTCGGTCACGACCTGTACGGCCGGGTCGATGACGACACGGACGCCGGAACCGGCGAGTGCGGTGCGGCCGGAACGTCGGACGACGAGGGGTTGGTGGGGGCGGAGTTTGAGGAGCGCGACGGCGCCGAGGCGTTGGCGGCGGTGGGCCGGCAACTGGCGGCGCTGACCGCGAAGTTAGAAGTGCGAAGTGCGAAGTGAGAATCCGGGAGCAGGACACAGGAGACGGGAGTCGGACGTCCGGCGGGGCGCCGGACGCTACACCCTGAACCCTGAACCCTGAACCCTACAACTGGAGCCAATCATGCGCAATGGAATGCGATTGCTGTTCGACCCGCAGATGCCGGGCGGCGGCGGGGGCGGTGCGGCGACGATGGACGATATCGCCAAGTCGCTGGGGCGGATCGAGGAGAACTTCACGGGGATGGGCGAGCGCGTTGCGGCGATCGAAGCACGCATCGGTGAGACATCGGACGATGACGGCAGCGAGACCGTGGTCGGGCGCATCAGCGCCCTGGCCGGGGACGTGGACGGGCTCGCCGACGAGATGCGGCGGCGGATGCGGGCGGTGCGCGAAGGGATGTTCGATGGCCGCGGGCGCTACCGCGGCATCTTCGGCTCGCGCGAGCGGGCGCTCGCGTTCGGGCTGCACGTCGCCGGCTACTGCTACGGTAAGAAGTGGGCGATCGAGAAGCTCAAGAAGGACGCGCCGGATCTCTACGAGATTACGGAGCTGGCGAACAAGGACCTGACGTCGGGTGATTTCGCGGCGGGCGGCGCGTTCGCGCCGGAGGCGTTCTCGGCCGACCTGATCCGGCACGTCGAGGAGGCGGGCGTGTTCCCGCGCCTGGCCCGGCGGGTGCCGATGGCCGAGGGGCGTCGCTCGTGGCCCAAGCGCACGGGCGGGCTCACCGTGTACTACCCCGACGAGGGGGTGGCGATCACGGAGTCGGACGTCTCGACCGGTCGCGTGGCGATGGAGCCGATCAAGTACGCGACGTACACCGAGATCTCGTCGGAACTGGACGAGGATTCGGTGATCGTGCTCGGCGAGCTGATCGCGATGGAGGCGTCGCTCGCGTTCTCGACGGCACTGGACAACAACGCGTTCAACGGCGACGGCACGAGCGCGTATGCCCGCGCCGTCGGCATCCTCCAGTCGGGCAACGTCGGCGAGGTGGCGATGGCCTCCGGCGACACGTCGTTCGCCGACCTGAGCTACGACTACCTGGTCGACATGCAGTCGGCGTCGCCGACCTACGTCACGAACCCGGTGTGGGGCATCTCGCGCACACTGCTCGGGCAATGCCGCAAGATCGCGGACTCCAACGGCAACCCGATCGTCAGCGACACGCCGCTGTTGGTGGGCGAGCCGCGGACGCTGCTCGGTGACCCCGTGCACATCGCGCAGACGATGCCGGCGATGACCGACGACGCGGTCTCGACGTCGTTCCTGTGGCACGGCCAACTCGACATCTCGCACATGTACGGCGTGCGGCGCGGGATGACGATCGCGGCGTCGGAGCACGTCAAGTTCGCCGAGGACATGATCGGCATCAAGGTCACCGGCCGGTTCGGGATCGCGGAGCGGCAGGCGGACGCGGTGACGAAGATCACGACCGCCGCGTCGTAGACGCGGCGGTGGCTGTTAGCTCTTGAACAACGAGGGGGATAGGCACGTTTGGCCAACAGCCGCCAAACGAGCCAGTCCCCGACGGAGATTCGACAATGGAACATCTACCGGATGTGACCGAACGCAACGTCCAGTTCTGGCCGGCGGTGCCCTCGGCGGGCACGGCCAACGGTACGGGCTGGGATGCGTCGCAGTTTGAAAGCGTCGAGGCGATGATCGCGGTGGGGGCCATCCCCGCGACCGCAACGGTGAACATGCACGTCGAAGAGTCGGACGTGCTGGGGTCCGGCTACGCGGACATCAGCGGGGCGGCGATCACCGAACTCGGGGCGACCGACGACAACACGCAGGCGACGATCCGGATCAGCATGAAGGGCCGGAAGAAGTACCTGCGGATGGTCGTCATCACCGCGAACGACGACTCGTACTACTTCGGCGAGTTCATCGGCTACCGGCCCCAAGGCGCGCAGGCGATGCCGGTGCGCGCGGCCGACGTGGAAGTGTAGCGGGCCGACGGCCCGCGGAAAGTGAGAGCTGAGAAGTGAGAAGTGAGAAAGCTTCGCATCCCGAAACGTCTCGGGCGGCGGAGCTCTCACTTCGCACTTCTAACTTCTAACTTCGGGAGCATGCAATGGCACTCGTTCGTTTCGGACACCCGCTGACCACGTACATCAACGGCAAGATGGTCGCGTGGGAGGCGGGACAGGAGGTCGAGGTGGACCTGGCGAAAATCAAGCACCTGCCGCCGCAGTCGTATGAGGTGGTCGGGAAAGAAGGGACGGAGGGACGGAGGGACGAAGGGACGAAGGCGGTGAAGGGGAAGGACGTCGGCGATGGGCCGCCGGCGGACAAGCAAGTCACTTCGTCGGCGACGAAGTGACTGGAGCAGGTGAGCAGTCGAGCAGGTGAACAGGTGAGCGGACGTCCGGCGGGGCGCCGAACGCTACGAGCTGATGGCAATCACAACCGCAACGATCGTGAAGCGACGTATTCCGGTCACGTCGTCGGACCACGACACCGTGATCGGTGAGATCGTCGACGCCGTGGACTCGGCGTTTGCGTCGCACTGCGATCGGGTGCTGCTGCGCGAGGCGGACCGTGTCGAGTACCACTCGGGCGGCGGGCACATCGTGGGGCCGGTGCGGTTGTATCCGGTCGAGTCGGTCAGCGAAGTCAAGGAGACCGTGTACCCCAACGACTTCGATTCCGAGACGGCGCTGACCGTGCTGGAGGACTACGACTACGACCCGGACAACGGGCTGTTCTACCGGCTGCCCCAGCCGACCAAGTGGTACTCCGGCCGACGCAACGTGCAGATCGCGCTCACCGGCGGGTACGTGGCCGCGGACGGGTCGCCGACCGGTGACCAGGTGGCGATGCCGCCGGACCTGGTCGAGGCGGCTACGCTCCAGTGCGTGGAGCTGTTTCGGCGGCGCTCGAAGCCCGGCGTCGAGTCGCACTCCGTCGCCGGGGCGTCGGCGGGTGAGGGGCCGATGAAACTGCTGCCGATCGTGAAGAGCATGCTGTCGCGGTACGTGCGGCGCACGGTGGTTTGAGGGACGGAGGGACGAAGCGAGCCGGGCCGTCTCGGCCCGGACATGGACGACGTGGACGATGTGGACGCTGATGCATGGCTCAACTCGTTGTCAAGCTGACGGCCGAAGCGCGGCGGGAGAT
>CAYMME010000684.1:0-3704 GCA_964391465.1 uncultured Planctomycetales bacterium | reverse complement strand
TTTCCGCCCCCCGTTTTGCTTGGGGGGGTTTTGGTGGGCGGGGTGGGGCGTGGCGCGCGCGGGGCGGCTCGACGGCCGACCCCTGGTCATCGTTCCTCTCGTGTACCGCTCCTACCTCGAGTACAACCTGGCCGGCAACTACCTCGAGCGGTTCCGCTCCCTGGACCGTCCGGGCTTGGTCCGGACCCTCGACCTCCTGCCCCACCTGCGCCGCCTCGATCCGGAGGCCCGCTGCGACTGCTACTGGCCCGACGACTGCCACCTGACGCCGTTCGGCCACCGAGTCGTGGCCGATGCGATCGCCGCCGAACTGGGGCGGGCGGGCATCATCCCGCCGATTCAGTCGGACGAGCGGAACAGAGCGATGTTGTAGAACCGCCACGTGACCTCAAACGGCAGCCCCGCGCTTCGCAGCACCAGGTCGATCGCGTCCATGAAAGCGTCCATGAACGCATCCACCCGGAAGAACACGAAGAACAGCACGATGAGGCCGATCCAGCGGAGCTGCGGGTTGGCGAGCTTGCGTTGCGTCTCGGAGTCGAGGAACGGCTCGATGATCCCGAACCCGTCGAGCGGCGGGACCGGCATCAGATTGAGCAGAATCGCGAAGAGCTGAAGCACCGCCATGGCCCCGAGCAGCTTGACAATGTTGGGTTGGTCGTCGGCCGGGACCGAGGGGTCCACGATGCCCACCGCGGGATGAATCACGACGGCAATCAGGGCGAACAGCAGTAGATTCGAGGCCGGCCCGGCCGCGGACACCAGTGACGCCCACCGGCGGTTGCGCAGCGCGGACGTGTCGATCGACACCGCGCCGCCCGGCAGCGGCACGCCGCCCATCACAAGAAACACACAAGGCAGCAGAATCGAGGTCACGGGGTCAATGTAGCGCAACGGATTGAACGCGAGGTAACCCCGGGCCCGGACCGACCGATCTCCGCCCCAGTACGCCACCAGCGCGTGGGCGAACTCGTGGACGCATACCGAGAAGATCCAGCAGATCATCACGGAGACGAAGAATGGGTTGGTGAAACTTTCCACGGTCGTTCCGGTGTCGATCAGCGTTGCCGTGCGTTCAGCGTGGCGGGCCTTTCCACATGTAGCTGCTCGCGGCCCTTGCGGTCGGTCACGGTGAGCTTCGGAAACGGATCGCCGGTCTGCTCCATCCAGCGATCGAGTCGGTCGGCGAGACGCTGTCGGGTGGTCCGGTGCTCGGCGGTCGTCGCCAGGTTGGTCAACTCGTGCGGATCGGCGGTCAGGTGGTACAGCTCCTCGCCGTAACGGGCGTAGCGCACGTACTTCCACGTTCCGGTGCGAACCATGCGAATGGGCACGCGCCAGTTCTGCTTGCCGTAGTACTCCGCGAAAACCGCATCACGCCACACCGGCCTGCGGCGCGGATCGCTCGACAGAATCGGGCGCATGGACATCCCGTCCATCCCTTCGGGTGCGTCGATGCCCGCCAGATCACACAATGTCGGCAGGATGTCGATGTGACTGACCAAGGCGTTCGTGACCAGGGGCTCGAGTTTCCCCGGCCATGAGACGATCAGTGGAATGCGAATGAGTTCCTCGTACATCGCCGGGCCCTTGAACGGCAGTCCGTGGGCACCGCCGAGGTCGCCATGGTCCGAGGTGAACACGATCAACGTCTGTGGGTTCCTACGGCGCAGTGCGCCGATGACTTCGCCGATCTCCGCGTCGACCTTCTGCGTCAGATGATTGTAGAAGCTGACATAGCGCCGCCACTGCTCGTGCGAACACTCACGAAACGGCTTGCCTTGGTCCTCGGCCAGGTAGTGTCGTTGCGGAAACGGCTTGGTCGGAAGATCGTCATCGACACTGGCAGGCACGCGCGCGTTGGGATCGATCGGAAACGCGCGTTTCTCCGCCCGACGGATGTGGTAGATGTCATGCGGGTTGATCCAGCTTGCCATGAGCAGCAACGGCCGGCGCTTGTCAACGCCCTTGACGCGCGAATCGATGAAGTTGACGGTGCGACTCGCTACGTCGGCTCCTTGCAGCCGCGCCCCTTCATGAACCGCAAAGCCGTGCCGGCCGGGATTGCCGCCGAGATGCCACTTGCCGAAGTAGGCCGTCTCGTACCCGGCGGCCGCGAAGACCTTCCCAAGACCGGGAATCGCCGGGTCGAGCGGCGGCGACTGCCCCGCCGGAACCTTGCTTGCAGGCACGTTGCCCATCACGCCGGTGCGGTGCGGATAGCGGCCCGTGAGCAGAGCCGCCCGGGCCGGAGAGCACTGCGGCGTGGCGCAGAAGGCGTGCGTGAACCGCACCCCCTCGCGGGCGAGTGCGTCCATCGTCGGCGTGCGCACGCCGGGCGTGCCGGCGACCCCCATCGTGTCGGCTCGCTGTTGGTCGGTGAACAGAATCGCGGTGTCCGGACGATCGTCGCGCGCGTCGCCCGGCGCGGTCACGATCGATACGGCCAACAAGCACTGGACGAGCATGCCGCTCATTTCGCTTTCTCGCTGCCGGAGAGGTTGTCATACGTTTCCGGTCGGCGCCGCACGATGGACTGGCGCGTCCGTAGATCCCGTGACAGATCCACGTCGCGGATCAGAATCGAGTCGATGTCTTCCTCGCCCATGAGCTTTCCGTCCGGGTCGATGATCAGACTCTGCTTCGGGTGCGTGAACACGACGTACACCTCGTTCTCGTACGCACGCACCTGCATAATCCGCGTGTTCCAGTCGCCGGTCCCGCCGTAGGACGGGCACAGAACCATGTCGGCCCCAGCCAGACTCAGGGCGCGAGCGGGCTCGGGCAACTGCCGGTCGAAGCAGATCATCATGCCGACCTTCGCAGGTCCCAGGTCGAACACCGGATACGTGTCGCCCGGCGTGTATCCGTCCGGGTTCACGTCGTAGCCCTGATGGAAGTGCGACTTGTGGTAGACGCCGACGACGCGCCCGTCGGGATCGAGCAGGGCGGCTGTGTTGTAGGACTTGCCCTCGGCCCGCTCGAGGAAGCCAAGGACGAGATGGATATCGAGCTCGTCGGCGAGCTTGCAGAACCGCCGGACGTACGGTCCGTCGAGCGGCTCGGCCAGCTCGTTGAACTTGCGGGCGAGGGTTGCCTTCTTGGCGGGGTCCTTCTCGTGGATTACCTCGTTGACGACATAGCCCTCCAGCACGCCCTCGGGAGTCACGACGAGCTTCGCGCCGGCCTTCGCAGCCTCGCGGACCATCCGCTCGATCTTGTCGGCGTTGGCCGCCTTGTCCCACTTGGCCGGCATGATCGACAGACTGGCCACACGCAACTGCTTGCCCTCACCCGCGGCCAGCGCGACCCCGGGCAGAAGGGCCGTCACGCAGATGAGCAGCACGACGTTCTGATGCTCCATGGTGTGCATCTCCGACTGGAACGATCACCATCAAGACACTGACAAGATTCACAAGAACCGGCCGCATTGTCGCGGCCCCGACGGTTCCCTTCAAGAGCACGTGCGCCATGAGCGGGCTCCCCACATCTTCAAACGTGGGGAACACGATTGTCCGCGGTGCGGCGCGGGTGCCCCATCCTTGACACGCCGAAGGCGCGACAAGCGTGGGGGACGGACGAGACGGCTCGTCACTTGCGAAGGAGTTCTCCCGCGTACGTTCCGTCCCCCACTGCCGCCGGAAGAGGTGTGGGGGGGGCGGTCTGACGGAAGCCCTCGAAGGGCCGGGAGCGGTAGACCTTCC
>CAYMME010000683.1:0-3749 GCA_964391465.1 uncultured Planctomycetales bacterium | reverse complement strand
TATACCCAATGCATCCACACTGCGTACAGCAACTGACCGTTCATATCGAGCTCGGGGCCCAGGTCGCGCCGAATGAACCCCTCCAGGCACAGGCCGTTGGGTTGGGTCAGGTTCAAGGTCACGTAGTCCAGGATGTCTCGGGCCGTCTCGAACTGCCCCGACATGACGGCCGCCACCGCCACCAGCGCGCTGTCGCGCACCCACTCGCCCTCGTAGCAGTAGAAGCCTGAGTTCATTCGTCCCTTGTGCCCGCGGTTGCTTACCGCGGCTCTGATCGCGCCCTTGCACGCGTCGAAGATCGTGTCGTAGTCTGCGCGTCCCGTCGAAAGGCGGTTGTGATTCTCCTTCCAATCCCGTTGGGCATGGATTTCGATCTGCTTCATTCCGTCGCGGCGGAGGCGTCGGAGGTCGTTGATGATCTCGTCCGGTGCGTTGCCGAAGTGGTAGGAGAACACGATCGCCTTCGATTGCCCCGCGGGGATCGAGACGCGATAGCCGATTGCGGCATGGATGCCGAGTTCGGCGCTCTCGATCTCGATCCTGTCCCCGCCCGTCGCGTTGCCCATGGCCAGGTCGACCGCCTGCGGGAACGGGGCCAGCAAGGAAACGTGCGGAGGCTCCATCCCGCTGATCGCCACGTACTCGCCCGTCGGCCCGGTCTTGCCGTTCCCGGCGATGACAAGGCCGTCCTGGGCAACGGATCTTCCGCGCGTGAGAAACTGCTTGTTGGGCGCCAGGAACGAGTAGACCGATACTGCGGCGGCGTCTCGGCCTCGATTGCGAACCGAAACCACGCGCAGGACGGCCGAACGACCCGGCGGGCAGAAGATCCGCTCGCTCACGCGGAGTGGGGGGGGTGCCTTCGCGGGCTCGGGGGCAAAGCCGGCATCGCGCGTGAGTACATACCGGGCATCGTATTCGGCCAGAAACTGCGGGTACCCCACGGCAAGGTCCAGCTTGTAGGTCAGTGCCCCTGCGTCCTCGGCTTCCAGGAGTTGCCGGGCGTTCGCCGCGTACAGGGTAGTCCGCCCCGGGCGATTCTCGATTCCGATCGCGACGCAGGTCGGCTCGAGCCCTCGCTCGTGGTGATAGAGGAGATTACCCTTCAGCTTGCGGTGAAGCAGGTCGGGCGAATTCAGGTAGAGTTGTATCCCGCCGGCGGTGCGATCTTCCGGCAGCGATTGACGGTCCGAGTGGGTGCTCACCGGGCCGAGGTTGGCGATGACCTGGATCTTGCCGTTTCCCAACAGGCACGCATCGTAGTTCTCGATGGCGTGCGTGCGTGCGGAGGGCAGAAGCAGCGGTGCCAGAACCGCGATGCGGGTCGCGGCCGAAACGCTCTCTCGCTTCTTGCTCATGGGTCTCTCTCGAAAAACGGGACAGGTTCGAAAAGCGATGGACCCGCCAATTGCCGATACACGGACCCGTCCCGTGCCTTCCCCGCGATGCCGGACCGGGCCACAGCATCTTCACGCTTGACGGACAGGCGCAAGGGCACGGGCGGGCAAGCTGCCCGTAGTACCCGAATCGCCGGTCTTGCAGGCCACACTACTGACCGATGGCGGCGAGGATGTCTGCGCGGAGGCCTGCGTCGTCGGGTTTGACCTTTGACTCGTAGTGCTTGATGGGCAGGCCGTCCTTGCCGATGAGGAACTTGTTGAAGTTCCACGAGACCTTCGCTTCGAGCCGCCCGTTCTTGCTCTTGGTGCTGAGGTACTGGTAGAGCGGGCACTGTTTCTCGCCGTTCTTGACGCACACCTTGGCCAGCATCGGGAAGGTGACGTTGTACTTCGACGAGCAGAACTGTTTGATCTGGGCCTCGGTGCCGGGCTCCTGATTGCGAAAGTCATTCGACGGAACGCCGACGACGACCAACCCTTTACCCTTGAGGTCATCGTAGAGCTTCTGCAGGCCGGCGTACTGTTTCGTGTAGCCGCACTTGGACGCGACGTTCACCATCAGCACGACCTTGCCCCTGCATTCGCTCAGGCACCTGTCCTTGCCGTCGATGTCCTTCACGGTGAAGCCGTGCACGCCCGCCGCGGCCGCGGCCACGGCCACGGGCTCGCCGCGGACCATGACGTTCCGATAGCGCACCACGCTGCCCGGGTCGTGCTGCTGGAACGCGAACAGCCCCTGGCTCACCTTGCGCCCGCCCTTGACGCCCTCGGGTTCGGTGTAGTCGAGCACGACCTTGTCGTTGACCTTGACCACGATGTTGCGGTCCTTGACGCGGATGTAGTGCGTGTACCACTCGCCGTCCTTGGCCGGGGTCTCGTAGAGCTTGACCACGTTGTAGATGCTCCCCGTCCTGACCGAGTCACCGTGCGACACGTTGACCTGCGACTCGTGACCCTTGTCCGGCCATCCGGTTTCCAAGTACCGCGTGTGGAAGTAGATGCCGGAGTTGGTCTTGGGTTGCGTCTTGACCTCGGCCGTGAACTCGAAGTCCTTGAACGTCTCGGCCATGTAGTAGAGATGACTGCGGGTGCCGCGGCCGACGATCACGCCGTTCTCGACCGACCAGTGGCCGGGGCCTTCGCTTCCCTTCCAGCCCTTGAGCGTCTTGCCGTCGAAGATCGGCCGCCAGCCCTCACCGTCGTCAGCGGCCTGGGCGTTCGGGGCCAGGAGAAATAAAGCGCAGAGTACGGCGACGCATGCGTTCTTCATCTGAATACCTCCCATCAACAAAGTGTCCGACCCGGGCGAAACCGCGGGTCGTCGTGCGTGGCGCGAAGGCTAGGATCGCGGCGGTCGTGCGGCATGTCAAGAGACGTGCAGAAGGGACAGAGGGACAGAGGGACGGAGGGACGGAGGGGCACGCCGATGGTTGGCGGCGACTCGGACGGGAGCGCGCATGTTGGGGACGCCCACTCCGCGCGCTTCGGTGTGTTCCGCTCCCGGCCGGCTAGTCCAGCTTCTGGATGACGGCCAGGCCGGAGATGTCTTGGGTCACGGCCGGGTCACCGTTATAGCGCACCACGCCGAAGCCGTCGATGGCGACATCGAGCGTGTTGGCGGCGTTCACCCATGCTTGGCCGCCGCCATCGATGGTGATCTCGACCGCATCGGCCTCCAGCTCCCTCGCGGAGACGCTCCCGGCGCCGTCGATATCGATGGTCAGGCGGTCCGTCTGCCCGCTGAGTGTGGCCTTGCCGACTCCGTCCACGGCGATCGACATGCCTGCGTTGTCCACGCCGGTGACGGTGACTTCGCCGCCGCCGTCCACCTCCACCGACTGCAAATCGGGAACCGTGGCCCGGACCACCAGTTCCATCGTGGGCAGGAACGGTTCCGTCGCCTCGATTACCAACACGCCGTCAACGACCTCGGTCGAGATCAACGCGAGCAGGTTGTCGTCGAAGGTCAGCTCCACGGGCTGCAGCTCACCGCTGTCGACCTCGATCCGCCCGAGCCCCACGAACCGGATGCCGGTGAAGTCGGCGACCGAGCGCGAGTCGGTGGCCGCGGCGCCGCTGCCGACCGTTCCCGTCGGAAGCGGAACCACGGCGACGCACACCGTTCCGGCCATGCACAAGCCGGTCAGGACCATCGCAAGCACACCTGTCATGAGTTTCATTGCCGTCCTCCCGAGACTGGATCGGCCCGGCGCACGCGTGGAGGTCGGGCTCTTCGGGCTTATCGTTGAATCAGGAAACGTGTTGCACGTCGGGTTGGTCGAGACCGATCAGAGGGAGGGATCGAGCGATCTCGTGCAGTGTCTCAGAGTTGTCGAGGCTTATCTGATC
>CAYMME010000682.1:0-3755 GCA_964391465.1 uncultured Planctomycetales bacterium | reverse complement strand
TGGTTGCTCATAGAAGGCCTGATGGCCTATGTGCGCCACCGGCGTGCCCGGCCGGCGGTTGCGCACTCGGTTGACGGACCGGCCGACTGAGCGATTCGATGGATGACAGTGGACTCCGTTGTCCCGCCTGTGGCTGCAATCTGACCGGTTCGGACGGCCCGCGATGTCCGACGTGCGGATGGCGCGTCGACCCGGGGCGGGACCAACCGCTCAGAGCGGCAGACGGATCCCACGGCCCCACGTTTTCGATCAATGTGCTGGAGCGGTTCGCGCCGGATCGCGTGGAGGTCAACTGGGACGCTCAGGAGCAGACACTTCCTGATGCGTCGGAGGCCATGATCGACACGGCGTGGCGCGAGCGACTCGAGGTGGCCGGGCGCACCGGACAACGCCTCTACAACGGACCCATGGCCCGACTGTCCGCGTGGCGTATCGAGGGCGAGAGACTGATCCTCGACACCGGCCCCACGGACTACCGTCGCTTCGTCGGAACGAATCTCTGCAACGGCCACCGGGCCGACGAGTTGGGGATCGCATCGTTCGCCAATCCGCTGGGTACATCGGCGGTGGTGATCACCGCGGACGGCCGGCTCGTCCTCGGACGACGCAGGCGCGAGATGGCCTTTCACGGGGGTTACCTGCATCCCGTCGGCGGGACGCTGGAACCGGCGGATCGTGACCCCGTTGGCCGCATGGATGTCTTCGCTTCCATGCGCCGGGAACTGCTCGAGGAACTGTGCGTCGAACCGGGGGAGATTGTCGAGATGGTCTGCACGGGGATCATCCGCGATTGCTCAATCCATCAGCCGGAGATGGTCTTCGATGCACGCGTTACGCTGCGGCTCGAGGAGGTTCTTGCGCGCTTCGAACCCGATGCTCCAGATCAGGAACACACCGTCCTCGAGTGCTGTCACGATGAACCGGAGGCCGTCGCGCCGTTCGCCAAAGCGGCGGCCCCGATCACTCCGGTTGCGGTGGGGGCGCTCCTGTTGCACGGTCATCACGACTGGGGGCGTGATTGGTACGAACAAACGTGTGATGCGCTTTTCGGGAAGCTGCCGCGCGTTGAGGCACATCGGGGATGACGGGTCAGCCCGGCGTCAGAAGCCGTTGGCCTTTTTCGAGAACACTTCTTCGCCGAGACCCGGGTTGAGGACCACGTCCTTGGTCACGTAACTGCCGAGAAGATCTCGCTTCTCGTCGTCCCCGTAGGAGAAGACCCCGACCGGAAAGTGGTTCTCTTCATCGAGGTGCACGCGCAGGCGCCGGTCCGGGTACTCACCGCCGGGCCCGGTATACGGCAGGACGCGTTCAAACAAATACGTGGGTTGGCCGTCCAGTTCGCTGCGGCCGAGGTAGTTCAACTCCAGCACGCCTCGTGCGTCGGCCACTTCGCTGTATTCAATGATCAGCTGGAGCGTCTTGCCGAAGCCGAAGTTGTCGATCGGCCGCCGTGAGGCGCCTTTCGCGGCCGAGCCGTGGATGTTCTGTAGCACGCCGCCCTTGGGACCGAGCAACACATCGATAGCCCATCCGGTCGGGTCCACCCACGCCTGCTGGGCGCCTTTCTTCGTCGTCCATTTGTCCTTGACGTAGAGGACGCGCGCGGCCCTGTCGGGGTTCAGAGTCCACTCCATGAAGACGCTGTACGGCTCTTGACGGAACTTGACCCGGACGTCCTGCCGCTTACCGAGCGAACCGTTCACCTTCTCCTGCTTGACGAAGGTGCAGGTATAGTCTCGGACGCGCCGGTCGTAGCTTCGCAGCGCTTCGTGAAGGACGCCCAGCGGGTTCTGCCGAGCCTGCAACTCGAACGGGTCCGTGCCCGCATTGGGGCCGACATCGTGCACTCTGACGGCGGCCTCGGCGTGAACCAAGACACGGCTCGAAGAATCGGTGACGGCGTGATGACAGGCGACGCCCAAGGGCGCCGCAATCAACAGACCGACAGCCGCTCGCACGCGTCGGTTCGATGCCCGCCCGTTCGGCTCAATCATACAAATCGTTTCCGGCAACCTACGCTTGTGGGGCCAACCGCGGCAACCCACTCGGCAGCGCACCACCACCACCTAGCCAATAGAAATATCGGTCGTTGGTGACAGTGAGCTTGACCGTCAGTGGGGCCCGCGCTGGGCCCCTTCCTCCCGTGGCTTGCTGCCCTGCGTACTCGCGACCGCGCCATCAGCCAACACGACTCGTGCGAACTGTGTACGCAATGCTAGTTTGGTAGCGTACCGGAACCGCAGTCACGATTCAATACCGATCCACCGGCTCATCCGCCCCTTCTGCGAGCGTGTCGAGTGCTCCGCCGCTCGACATCAGTCAGTTATACCCCGACCTCCGGGGTGGGCCGCAGCGAACCACTACCAGTTGTATCTGACTTCGCCGCAAGAGGTTGTGGTTCGTTTGGGCGGGGACTTCGGTCGCCTCACGTCCCGTAATCCTGTTGCTCCAGCGGAAGGACAATGTCAAACCCGCTCCCGCGGCCGGGCTGCGACGACACCGTGATCTCACCGCCCAGCTCGTTGACGATGCCGTGAGCGGCTGCCAATCCGAGCCCGAGATGCTGCTCCTGCGACCCCGGCTCTCTGGTCTTCGTACTGAAGAACGGCTCGAAGACACGCTCGAGGTGGTCCTCCTCCATGCCCACGCCGGTGTCCGCCATGCGGATCAACACGTTGCCGTTTGCTCGCTCGATCCGGATTTCCAACTCGCCCCCCGTGGGCATGGCTTCGAGTGCGTTGTCGAGCAGGTTTCCGAGCACGGTGAGAAGCCGCATCCCCGGAACCTCGACCACGGGAATGGGATGGAGTGACAACGATAGCTTCACACCGCGCGTGCGGAGACCCTCCTCGATGCGATCCACGAAGTGGAGCACGGTCTCCGTCAAATCGGTCAGATCCGGTGCGTGGTTGCCGCGCCGGTCGCCTTCGGCGAACGCACGCAGCCGATCGATCAACTTGCCGGCGCGGGCGACGGAGTCGGCGGTGACCTCCAAGGCACGCCGCGTCGCGCGGGGCTCCCCCGACTCCAGGGCGTAGTCGACGGATGTCACGATTCCGCCGAGGAGGTTGTTGAAGTGGTGGGCCACGCTGCCCGCCAGGGCCCCCAGCGCCGCCATCTTCTGGTGACGAGCGACCCGCTTCTGCAGGGCCACACGTCGCGTGATGTCCCGGATCAGTGCGGACACGCCGATCGCCCGCCCGTCGGGATCGAGCACGGGCGAGATCGTCACGCGAAGATGCACGGATTGTCCGCGGGGATCCGTGTGGGCCATCTCCAACTCGCTGATGTAGTGGTCGGAGAGCACCTTGCGGAACAGGCGGTCGGCTTCTTCTCGCCGGTCCGTCCCCACCGCCTCGGCGATTGGTCGCCCGATCATCGCCTCCGCCGGCTGCCCCAGGACGCGGGTGGCGCTGGCATTCCACATGCAAATGACCAAGTCCGCATCCGCCGCGATGAGCCCAAGTCCGGCGTGCGTGCACACCATCTCGTAGAATGCAGGATTCATCCGGCAACCGGCCCCTAGTCGTTATCTCCGGTGCGCAACACCTTCGGTGTTACGAAGAGAACGGTCTCCATTCTCCGCCCGTCCACCTCGCCGGAGAGAAACGCGGCCCCGATGAGAGTGGATTTCGAGGCCGCCTCGCTCGGTCCGATGACAAGGAAATGGTTCGGGGGTACCGAGACACGCGCCGCCAATTCCCCGAAAACCCGAGTGCGATACTCGGGTACGAGTTCGTACCTCTTCGCCG
>CAYMME010000681.1:0-3757 GCA_964391465.1 uncultured Planctomycetales bacterium | reverse complement strand
AGCCCCAGAACGTTGCCGATATCCGCATCGTCGACCTTGGCGATGACGTACAGCTCGCTGATGTCCGCGATCTCCATCAGCACCGTTCCCCCGGTCAGCGACGCCTTACCACTCTGGATGACCTCTCCCTCCTCGATGAATTCCCGTCCGCGGGTGCGCGTCACCATGCCCGTGACCGGGGCCAGCACCTTCGTCTCCTTCAATCGTACCTCGGCTTCGCTCAACGTGGCCTGGGCGCGGTCGAGGGCGGCTTTCATGAGTTCCACGTCCTGCTCGGCCAACTCGATCTGCAAGTTACCCATCTCTGCGTTTGCCAGGTCGGCCTGCGCCTGATCGCACGCGGCCACCGCCTCCTGGTAGATCGCTTCGTAGGTCAACAGCTCCAGAGGTGACGCGGCATCGGTTTCTCGGAGCTTCTCCCTCCTGTCGCGGTCGATCTTGGCTTTCGTGAGTTGCGCCTCTGCGCGGGCAAGCTGCGCCTTGGCCTTGTCCTTCGCGATCGGCCAAGCGTCCGTGCGTTCGTTCAGCGTCGTATCCGCCTTCTGCTTGTTGGCGTCGGCCCGCCTCTTCTCGACGTCGGCGATTGTGACATTGCGGTCCTCGTCAATGGGGTTGAGCTTGACGAGTAGTGTTCCCGCTTCAACCATGTCACCGGGCTGGAAGTACACCTCTTCCACTTCGCCGCTGGCCTTCGACTTGATCTCGACCGTGCGCGTCGGTTCGATCACACCGGTGGCGTTGATCGGCTCCGTCACGTCGCCGCGCGTCACCGGCGCTGTCTTTCCGCTGAGGATCGAGAACTCGAACCTCTGCCCGGTGGCCCAGAAGACCAGCGTGCCCAGACCCCCAAGGACGACGAGTGTGGCGATGAACTTCTTCATGCGATGTGCTCTCCGGCGTGCCGGCGCGGTTTGGCGTGCGGTGCGGTCGGTCAGGTGAATAGCGGTTCGCACTCCAGGTCAAATGTCTGTGCCACGGCACGGTTGGTCATCCGCCCACGATCGACGTTGACGCCCTCGGCGATGCCGGCGTCCTGGCGAGCGGCCTCCGCCACACCCAGGTTTGCCAGCTTGAGTACGTAGGGAAGCGTTGCGTTGGTCAGCCCGAAGGTGCTGGTTCGCCCGACGGCGCCGGGCATGTTGGCCACCGCGTAGTGCACGACGTTGTCTTCGATGTAGGTCGGTTTCGAGTGGGTCGTCGGCCGCGTGGTCTCGCAGCATCCGCCCTGGTCCACACCCACGTCCACCAACACCGCCCCCGGTTTCATGGTCTGCAAGTGCTTGCGTGTCACGAGCGTTGGACAGCGGGCTCCGGGGATCAGCACGGCCCCCACGACCAGGTCCGCATGGCGAATCTGCTCGCGGATCGTGTGGGCGTCGGAGAAGATCGTGTGCACGTTGGCTCGCATCACGTCGTCCAGGTAGCGGAGCCGGTCGATGTTGACGTCCATGATCACGACCCGGGCCTCGAGCCCGGCCGCCACCTTGGCTGCGTTCGTTCCGACGACACCACCGCCCAGGATCAGCACATTGGCCGGTTCGACGCCGGGGATGCCGCCCAGCAGGATGCCCCGACCCATCATCGGACGTTCGAGATATTTGGCCCCCTCCTGGATGGACATCTTGCCCGCCACCTCGCTCATGGGCGTCAGCAGCGGCAGTCGTCCGTTCGCGTCCGTTATCGTTTCATACGCCACCGCGGTGACGCCGGATCGCACAATATTCTCGGTCAGCTCCCGATCCGCGGCGAAATGGAAGTAGGTGAAGACGATCTGACCCGACTGGAGAAGTCCGATTTCGGCCGGCTGCGGCTCCTTGACCTTGACGATCATCTCCGCTCGGCGGAACACCTCTTCGGCGCTACCGATAATCTCCGCCCCGTGGCCTGCGTAGGCGTCGTCGGGCAGCCCGGAGCCCAGGCCGGCCCCGGTCTCGACCAGGACGGTGTGCCCCTGCCGGGTCAGCTCCTCGATGCCGACCGGGATCATTGCCACTCGGTACTCGTCGGACTTCGTTTCCTTGGGTACGCCGACAATCATGCCTGTAACTCCATTTGCCCTTCGTGCGGGTCGATCAGAGAGTATCCGACCCTCGCCGAACCGGCAATGCTGCTATGCACGCCACGACCCGAATGCTGCGTCTCGTCGTCCTCACCGTCCTCGCGACGACGGGCTGTGTTGCTCCCCCGTCGGAGGTGACGGTGGAGCGGCTGGAGCGAGCGCGACCCGTCGCGGCCCCTTGGCACTGCCAGGTCCGTGTACCCTCGCCCGACGCGCTCACCCGCAACATCACCCGGCGGCTGTGCGACGAGTTCTCGCTCATCGAGATCCATGATCAGGACGAGTTCGAGTCGTTTTGCGCCGAGGTCGGGTTTCGGCCTCGAGGCGACACCGTGGACTTGCGTGACGGGATGCTCGTCGGTGTGGTTGCGAGCGTGGGGGAGTCTATGGTTCCTGAATGGCCGGTATCCATCGACATGATCCGGGTCCACGGGGGGGCGGGTCTCATCAAGGCTCGCTTCCATCCGGGCGTTTATCACCCCATCGACGCGCCCCCGTACTGCTACCTTGCCTTCATTCCGGGGCTCCAGCGGGTCATGATGGTCGAGATCAACCGACGGACCTTCCTGGCGCAGTAGGCCGGCCTTGTTCACTTCGGGCATCTTTCCGTGTTGCGGAAGCTCAACATTTCCCTTGACAAAGCGCCCCGCTTTACATATATACAGTGTGTGTAGTGGGGCTGGCGCGTACCATGTTGCGATAGAGCAACATGGAATCAGCCGCGCGGCTTCATCATGGGATGTGACCGCCGTCCGGAGCACCGGCCCGTTTGCTCGTTCAGGTCCCCCAGCCGAGTGGTCAGCCTGAAGGTTGAGGCCCGATAAGCGGACGTCCTCCGCGGTGGGTCGGCTGCGCGATGGCCGGACCGGCCTCGGGTGGCGCGGATGGAAAGCATGAGCGGTACAGACCCGGATTCATCTGCCCTCACCAACGCGCCCGCGGTGTCTCGGGGGGCGGCCGATCCCGCGGTGCTCCCGCCCGACGTCCTCGAGCGGGTGTTCGACTCGCTGCCGATGGGGGTGTTGGTGTTTGACGAGTCACTCCGGATCGTCCGACGGAACAGCGATGCCCGCGTGCTGTTCCCCGACGAGGAGAGCGTCGCCACCGCGCTGGCTCGACGATCCGTCGGGGGGGTGGAGCGGGATTGGGCGGTCGAATTGCGTACGGTCCTCAGCACGCGACGCCGCCGGCGCTTCGATCAAGTCGAGTATCGCGCCGGTCCCGACCAGCACCGTCTGCTGAACATCACTTGTCTGCCCCTGCATGACGCCGGACACGAACGGGCTCGCGCGGGCTGTCTGCTGGCGGAAGACGTGACCGCCGAGCGGGGGCTCGAGAAGCGCCTCGCGGCATCCGAGCGTTATGCCGCCGTCGGCAAGCTCGCCGCTCGCGTTGCTCACGAGTTGAACAACCCTCTCGACGGTATCCTTCGCTTCATCAACCTTGCCGAGCGGATTCTCGGGAAGGGCGGCCGGGATAAGGCCATCCAATATCTCGGCGAGTCGCGCAAGGGGCTGATGCGGATGGCCCGGATCATCTCCGATCTTCTCGAGTACTCGCGCAGTGCCCAGGCCGCGTTCGAGGACGGCGGCATCAACCAGATCGTCGAGGATGCGGTCAAGGCGATGGAGGACCGGACACACGAGCACCGCGTCACCGTCGTGTGTGATCTGGCTCCGGATATGCCGCGGGTGCACG
>CAYMME010000680.1:0-3757 GCA_964391465.1 uncultured Planctomycetales bacterium | reverse complement strand
ACAGCGTGGGACGTGGACGGCCAGTTCACGGTCAACAACGCAAACGCCTCCGTTGGCACGGTGTGATGGGCGTGAGTGCCCCACTCTTCGCGAAATCTCGGCGCGCCGGGGCGAAAGGTGGGGACCCACTCTGGGGTCGCGATTCAATCAGACCGAATTCTCTTCGCGGGATGGATGCCGGCATCGCAGGCTCCCTTACGGTCGCGTCTCGGTGTGGGATGCGGGCGCGACGGATGGGGCACTCGCACCATGTTGCGCTTGTCACTCGGTTCGTTCCACCGGACAATCCGAGTGGCGGGTCCACCGCTTCCGGAGGCACGATGATGTGCACATCCCTGCTTGTGGCGCTGGCTACGTTTTCGGCAGCGGTCGACGACACGCCGCTCGTTGCGTTCACGCCGCACCCCAACGGTTTCATTACCGCCTGGCTGATCGGCGGGCCGTTTCCCAACGACCCTTCGGGGCGGGTGCCTGACGGCAAGGAGGGCCTCGACAGGCGTCCCGGTTTTCTGGCCGACCACCTCGGCGGCGAGGCGGAGGTTCGCCCCGTCGAGGGTGATGTTGTGAACGGCACCGTCGGCGAGGGCAACGATCGATGGACGCTGCATCTCAATCGAGGGGAAGTCATTGAGCTTGACGAGTTGCTGAAGCCCAACGTCAACGCGATCGCGTATGCGTACGCGGCCGTCATCAGCCCGCGGGCGATGGACGCCAAGCTCAAGCTGGGCAGCAATGACGCAGTCCGCGTCTGGTTGAACGGCCGGCTCGTACACTCCAAGTTCGCGGCCCGTAGCGTCCAGATCGACCACGACGTGGTCGGTGTGCGGCTCGAGGCCGGCGTCAATCCGATCCTGGTCAAGATCGAGCAGACCCAGGGAAACTGGGGGTGCGTGCTTCGCCTGACGGACCGCTACGGCATGCCGATCCGCGGTCTGCACAGCGCCGTTCGGGCGCGACGCGACCGCGACGGGTTGGCGGATCTGCTTCGCCCCGGGCTTCAGCTCGAGGTTGTGCCGGAGCCCATCACGCGCGAGAAGACGGCGAAGCTCGTTCTCACCACGCCCGCCTCGTGGCCCGCGGCTCTGGGGTCGCTGCGCCTTGGGTTCGGGGTCTGCGGCTCGGACGGGCGTTTCGCGTCGCTGTTGATCCGTAACCTGGCGCCGAACCAGCGATCCGCAGAGGCGGAGTGGGATGTCTCGGAGTTGCCGCTGGGTATCTGGACCGCGCAGGTCAAGGTGCAGGACGAGTCGGGGCGTCCCATCGCCGAGCTGTCGCGGCCGTGCCGGAAGATCGAGACGCGCCGCGTGGGAGTCGTGCTGCGGGACCGCGACAGTTCCGCACCAGCACCGGCTCGCGTTTCGTTTCTCGACGTGGGCGGCGACTACTGGCCGCCCGAGGGGCATCGACGCGACGTGCCGGTCACGTTTCGCGTGGGCGTGGGCGGAGACGTGGTGATCGACGGGCGGGCGTTCGCGTACACGGACGCGGACTTCACGGTGTACTTGCCCATCGGGCCGATTGACGTGCGTGTGCAGCGCGGCCCCGAGTACGTTCCCTTCCGGGCAAGCTGGAGCAGCACCCGCGACGGCGAGACGCGGATCATTCAACTCGAGCGATGGATCGACATGAAGGCCCGGGGCTGGTACTCGGGCGACACGCACATTCACTTCGTAAAGCCTGCGGTCGCGCTGGCCGAGGCACGCGGTGAAGACCTGAACGTGGCCAACGTGCTGCTCACGCGGCTGGGCCGGCTGGTCACCTCCCGCGAGGATTTCACCGGCAAGCCCCTGCGAGACGGTACCTTGCCGTACGTCGTGTACGTGAGCGAGGAGTGCCGACACAACTTCCTCGGCCACCTGAATCTGCTCAACCTGCGCAGCGTCATCGAGCCGATCACGTTCGGCGGACCGCCTGAGCACGAGCCGGTGGGCGACGACTATCCGCCGCTGGCCGATGCGGCCGACCGCACGCGTGCTCAGAACGGCTACGTCACCTGGGCCCACTTCGCCTGGCCGGGGGGCGAGATCGCGGCGGACGTGGCCCTCGGCAAGATCGACTCGGCGGACATCATGACCTGGGGCGACCCGCGTACGGATCGGCAGTTCACCTCGCTCGACACGTACTACAGGCTGCTCAACTGCGGCTTCAAGCTCACGGCCACCGGCGGCATGGACAAGATGTACAACACACAGCTCGCCGGCGGCATCCGAGTCTATGCCCGCGTCGAAGGTGCGTTCACGTACGCGACGTGGATCGACGCGCTACGACGCGGCGAGACGTTCGTCACCACCGGACCGATGCTCTTCTTCCGTGCGGTGGCGGGTGAGCGCAAGTACCCGCCCAGCGGGACGATTCGGCTCGACAAGCCGGGGACCGTGCGGATCGAGGCGGAGGTCGAGTCGTACGAGCCGGTCGACGAGCTCGAGATCGTCAGCAAGGGCAAGGTCATCCGGGCGTCCGAGAGCACCGGTGGCGGCAAGCGCGCGATTTGTGCGTTTGACCTGCCGGTCAAGGAGAGCACATGGCTGGCGGCTCGATGCTTCTCGACGAAGAAGCTGTCGGTGCAGATCGGCGGCGTGCCGGTCATGGCCCACACGAGCCCGATCTACGTCGAGGTGGCGGGCAAACCGGTGAACGACCCGGCCGCGGCGCGATCGTTCCTGGCTGAGATCGGCGCGGCTCGCGAGTGGCTCGACACGCGGGCCCGGTTCAGCAACGATGCACAAAAGCAGGTCTACGTCGATCTGTTCGACCGGGCCGGACGTATCTACGAGAAGAAGGCCGTGGGGCCTTGAAGGAGTAAGCTACCTTGATACCTCGACCGATCCTCGCAGCAGCCCTCGGGGCCGCAGTCCTCACGTTGCCTTCGCTTGCCGCCGAGAAGCCGGCCGAGGTCTCGGTCGTCGGCTTCGAGCGCTCGGTGCTCTACCACTCGCCGGAGTCGCCGGGCTACACCTGTTGGGTCAGCCTGTGGGGGATGCCTGACGGGGCGCTCATGCTGTCGTTCAATCAGGCCACCGGCGCGGCGGAGGGTCGGCCTCACGCGGACAAGAAGATTCTCGACTGGTTGGGCTGGCCGCCGGCGGGTCGGCCCGACTACGACATGACCGGCACGACGCAGCGCATCCTGGTCTTCGAGTCGCGCGACGACGGCAAGACGTGGAAGCCGGTCAGCCGGGCGCCCTTCAAGAGCCCCATGAACGGCGCCGGCAACGGAGGCCATCTGGCTCTGCCCGACGGTACGATCCTCCGGACGCTGTGGGCTCACTACTGGCCGTACAGCGGCCACCCGCAGACCGGGTTCATCCAACGCTCGACGGACAATACGCAGACCTGGGGGAAGCCGGAGCTGTTCGCGGATCCGCAGACCCAACTTGCGTATCCGACGCGCCTGAGTCGGCTGCGCGATGGGCGGATCACGCTCTTCGCCGGCGTCGGCAGGAAGAAGGTGCCGTTCAATCGCAGGACCGACGTGCACGGGCTGAAGAAGCTGCTCTACTTGTCGAAGGACGGGGGCAGGACGTGGTCGGAGCCGATTGACACCGCGCCCGGATCCGACGGGGAGAACATGTGCGAAGAGTCGGTCTTTGTCGAGCTGCCCAACGGGGATCTGTTCTTTCTGCATCGTGCGGAGAACCGGGTGCGCGACGGTCGGCCGGCACCGTCCTACAGCGACCGACGGCAGAACGTGCTGCGCAAGAAGGGTGAGACGTTCGTGGCCGGGCCGGTGCGGGTCAGCAACGTTCCACATGGTGGG
>CAYMME010000679.1:0-3775 GCA_964391465.1 uncultured Planctomycetales bacterium | reverse complement strand
AGTCATGGTTTTGTGCTCACCGGGAAGCAGTACCACATAATCACGGTGGCTCAACACGAAGTCGTCGATGCTGATCCTCCCGCTCAGCTCGTACTGGCCCGGACGAATGGGGCCAATGGTGAAACCTCCGTCGCTGCCCGTTGTCGCGTCCAGCGTATGCGTGTCCGCTGAGGACGAATCGAACGGCTTGCCTTTCAACGACTCCCTGTGGTTGGAGACGGGCTCTCCTTGCTCATGGCCGCGGACGAAGCGCATCGTCAGCTTGGACCAGTCCAGGGGCAGAGCCGATTTGGCCGGCGCCGTGGTCAGGGACTTCAGTTGGGCCACGATCAGTCGGTTGGCCGCATCGCTCCGCTCCAGCGCGATCCAGGTCATCGCACACAGAGCGATGCACACAACGGTAAGGAGGACGACGGCAACAAGCATCATGCGCTCTTTCATGATCGTCTCCTTCATGGCGTCCCACCAGAGGCGGTAGGCGAGGCGCTTGGGGTCTCCGAAGCGTTCGAGCACGGCCTGTCGGGCGGTGCGCTCGTCGGGCGTGCGGCAGAGCTCGCGCTGCATTGCGCAGGCGAGGTGGTCGGTCAGTTCGTCGGTGATGTCGCGGCGTAGGTCGGTCGGCTCGCTGTCGTGCGGCGTCGGGAAGCCCTCGTCGATCGCGTTCGACCAGTCCATGTGCTTCTCGTTCGGTCTAGCTTCGA
This sequence comes from uncultured Planctomycetales bacterium, assembly GCA_964391465.1. Classification (GTDB taxonomy): domain Bacteria; phylum Planctomycetota; class Phycisphaerae; order UBA1845; family CAYMME01; genus CAYMME01. The sequence continues at coordinate 3,074 of CAYMME010000679.1, read as the reverse complement.
ATGGTCCGCACGGCGGACCCTACGCTGTCGCCCTTGCGCCGCCTAGGACACCCTCGACGCCGGTTGCGAACTGTGACCACTCATCGCGCTTGGTTGCCAGGGCCCGGCGGCCGGCCGGGGTGATGCGATAGAACTTCCGGCGGCGGCCTTCCTCGGTCTGCTCCCAGAACGACGAGAGCAGCTTCTGTCGTTCCATACGGTGCAACGCCGGGTAGAGGCTGCCCTCCTTCAGCTCGAACGTGCCCCGCGACTCGGCGAGCACCGTCCGGGCAATCCGGTATCCGTAGCTCGGGCCGCGAGAGATCACGTCGAGCATCAGCATCTCCAGCGTGCCCATCAGAAGCTTGGGGTCCATGCGCTCGCTCCTTACATCGACTGCCTATGTATATACATAGCACGTCTAGGTATTCTGTCAAGCCCCAGCGCGCTTTTTTCTCGGACCCGCGGGCGGGGCTCGCTTCCTCGTGGAGGACAGAGTGCAATCGCTAATCCCTGCGGTCGGTGCTCATCGAGGCGACGGCTTGTCGGGCACATCTCGACTCGGTTCGTCCTGCGAACGCTTGGCGTTGGCGGACGTCGCATCGGGCTATGTCTTCCTGATCCCGTCCGCAGAACGAGAATTCTGCGACCGCATTCCCGGCTTCATCTCCCAGGCCATGTTCGTTCGGTACAAGCCGTACTATGAGGCCAGGGCGAACCGATCCCTGAAAAACGCCGAAGAGGCCAACCGATGCGTGCCGGTGTTCAGATAGACCCAAGACCGGCATCGAGTGGTCCTACGAAGGGCCGCACGGTTTACGTCCAAGAATCGTGTCCCCCACGGCTGACCCTTGACTCGCGGCTCGCCGCGAAGCGGTTCTGTGCGGGCTTCGCCCGCGCCGCGTGTCAGGGGCTGAAGCCACGGGGCACCCTTCCTCTCTTTAGACGAAATCTCCCTGTCGAATCGTCGTACTATGGGATGGACGTCCGACCCTGGGTTCGAGGGTAATCGGTGATGCGGGATGACCGGCGTCTGGTTCGACAACTGCGCCAAGGGGATCGAAACGCCCTGCGCCGCGTCTACGAAGAGAACAAAGATGCTCTGCTCACCATCGCAACGTGCCTGCTCGCTGACGCCTCGGCGGCCGAGGATGTCCTACATGACGTGTTTGTCACGTTTGCGTCGAAGGCCCGCACGTTGCGGATTCGTGGGAGTCTCAAGGGCTATCTGGCAACCTGCGTTGCCAACCGAGCCCGAGACCGGCTTCGCACGAGACCGCGGCAGCCAGTCCCGCTTGCGGCTGCTGCCGATACCTCGGCCCCCGGCAGCGAGCCGGGCGCCCAGCTCGTCGATTGCGAGGAAGCCGAGCGGCTGTACGACGCACTGGCGGAACTGCCCTACGAGCAGCGAGAGGTGATCATGCTGCATCTGCATGGGGCGATGACGTTCCGGCGAATCGCCGAGCAGCAGAATGTCTCGATCAACACGGCGCAGAGCCGCTATCGCTACGGACTGGAGAAACTGCGGTCGCTTCTGAAGACAGGAGTCGGCACATGAGACCCGCAGACGACATAGAACAGACAATCAGAGATTTGCGTTTCACGACCAGCGCCGAGGCCGACGCCCGCATCCTTGCGGACGCGGAAGCAGCGCTCGACGAAACTCGACAATCACAGCCCGATCCGAAAGGGTCGAGCGTTTGGAGGACGATTATGCAAAGTCGCCGAACCAGGATTGCCACCGGGGCAGTGGTGGTCATCATGGCCGGGCTGGCGTATCAACTCGCCACGGACAGTGAGACCTCCCACGTCGCGTTCGGGCAGGTCATCTCATACGTTGCTCAGGCCCGGACGGCCAAGTGCGAGATGGTGTTGCAGCCCGAAGGGCTGCCGGAGCAAACGTTTCAGGTCATGCGACTGGAGCCGGGCCGCCAGCGGATTACCTTTCCCAGCGGGACCGTCGCCATGGTCGCGCACGCCGGTCACGACACCACGCTGATGCTCGATCTCAAGAAGAAGAAAGCGACCCTCCTCAAGCGAGACAGCACATCGGCCGTCGCGGTCCAAGAGGATTCGTTCGAGGAGTTCAAGCAGCTTTGCGAGGGTGCGGAGGAGGTGCTCGGTGAACAGGAAATCGACGGTAGGCTCGCGACGGGCTTCCGAGTGCGCAAGTCCGGCATGGACTGGATGGTCTGGGCCGACCCCGAGACCGGCCTTCCCATTCGCGTCGAGCAATCCGGCAGTCCCGCCCTGGGGTCGGCGACGCTCGTGATGAAGAACTTCGTCTTCGACGTTGAGCTCGACGAATCGCTCTTCAGTATCGAGCCGCCGGCGGACTACGAGGTGGTGGAGAAGCAGGTGCCACGACTCCAACCGACGGAGGAGGATCTGGTCGAGACGCTGCGCATATACGCGGATCTCATGGACGGCGCGTTCCCACCTGCGTTGGACTTCCTCACGATCGGCAAACAGCTTCGCGAAGCGGGCAAGAAGAAGCTGGGGGAGGAGCGGGTCACCAAGCTCATGACCGGCATCGTTTTCATCATGAAGCTGCCGGCCGACAGCGACCACCACTACGCGGGCGAACCCGTCAGGTTTGGGGATGCGGACGCACCGGTCTTCTGGTACCGCCCCGAGGGCTCAGAGACGTATCGCGTCATCTACGGAGACCTGAGCGTGAGCGACGCCGGCGCCGACGGACTCCCGAGCGCAACGTCACCCACTCCGTAGGGTCCGCCGTGCGGACCGCATTGGCTGATTGCGGACTGCCGATTGACCGGATGGCCCACCTCTTCAGAGGTGGGGGACGCGAATCCAGATCGTGGAACGTGTCCCCTACGACTGAAGTCGTGGACCACCCCCTTGTGATTCGATTGCGGATTGCGGAATGGGGATTGCGGAGTGACCGGGGCATCGGGGTCGGATGGTCCGCATGGCGGACCCTACAAAGGTTCGCCTTTGCCTTCGGCGGCTTGCTCGACCATGATTCGTCGATCGACGTTCCTTACGACGACCTCTTCTTCGGAGCCGTCCGGCCAGGTGATTTCGAGCTTGTCCATGTGGTCCGTGTCGCCGAGGCCGAACGTTACCGGGAG
>CAYMME010000678.1:0-3780 GCA_964391465.1 uncultured Planctomycetales bacterium | reverse complement strand
GAAGCGTAAAGCCGGGACTCCCCGAAGAGGTCAGCGCCATCGTCCTCAAGGCCCTGGAGAAGGACCCCGAGCAGCGTTACCAGAGCGCGGGCGAGATGGGTCGCGACATCGCCGCCTACCTGGCCGGCGATCCGGTCACCGCCAAGCAGGGCAGCGGCTGGTACAGGCTGCAAAAGACGGCCCTCCAGTACCGCCGTCAGGCCGCGGTGGTCGCGGCCGTGGTCGCGCTCTCGCTGACGCTCGGCCTGACCATGGCGGCCCTGTGGGCCAAGACGAGGATCGAGTTGCGCGACGTGGTCAAGGAAGTCGAGATCATCCGCGAACGCGAGGCGGAGGCGGACCAGACCCTGCAAGCGGATCTCGCCGTTGCCCGGAAGGAGATCCGGCGTTTGCGCGGCCTCGTGGCCACCGCCGAGACTGAGGTGAAAAACCTCCGAGCAGAATCCGCCGACCGAAAAGCAACGGAGGTCCCGCCCGCGGCCGACACCGAAGCTGAGACAAAGCGCCTCGGCGCCCAGTTCCCCAAGGAGCTTGAGCCGCCCGCGTGGGGCTTCCCCACGCCGGATGGCAGAACGGTCTATCCACCCAGGCCGAATCCCGCCGACCCGGTGAACTACATCGAATGGTACAACGAGGAAATGGCGAAGGGTCTGACGGAAAACGCCGCGGACAATCTGCTCAATATGGATGTGATATTGCGGAACTCTGCTGATCCGGGAACCACGCCGGGTGCTTTCGATACTACGGCACTCCACGGGCCGTGGTCAGGAGACCCGGAGCTGTCGCGCTTCATGGAGCACTTCCAACCAGCGCTGGTGGAGTTCCGAGCGGCGGCGCGCAAGAGCTCGTGCTTCTATCCGTGGTGGACAGAGTTTCCCAGTTGGTATTCCGGCTTAGTCCAGGATGGGTCGCGCGCGCCAGACCCGCTCGACAGCGACCCTCGCATGAAGGATTGGGGGGTGCGGATCCTGCTCCCAGGTCTGGCCCAGTCGCGTGCTTGCGCAAAAGCCATGATCATCGAAGGGTGGCAAGCCTGGGCCCAGGGCAATCACGACTTGTTACCGGCGAACGCCATGATGGTGTTGCGCTGTGCTCGCCATCACGAGCGCCAGCACGTGTTGATCAGCAAGCTGGTCGGCTTGTCGATGGCGTCCTTCGCATACGACGCTCTACGGGACGCATTGGCCGAGTCGCATGATCCCGGCGCACTGGCATCACGTTCCTCGTCCGGGCTTGCCGTCGCGGATCCAACCCCACCAGGTGTGAGCCGCCAGTTTCGATGCGAGCAGAAATTCTTCTGGGATACCTGCCAGCGGGTTTTCCTGCCGGGGCGGGAACCGGGGTCGTGGCAAGTATATGGACCAGCATATCGCGCGCTAACGGAGACGACCCATCAGAGCGGAGCGTCAGCGGTGCCCGCAGTGACTGAGGCAGAGATCGAGAAGCTGGCTGAGATCGGTTTCGATGAGACAGTGCGTGTGCTTGATCGGCACTTCGCCGAGATGGTCGCGTGGTGCGAGGCACGCTATTCCGCTGCGCCACATCACGGAGAGGAGATCGAACGCGCCACTCGGAACATTGACAATCCGCTAATCCGCCGCTTGTTGCCATCGCTGATCCGTACCCGGCTGTTGTGCGAGCGGCGTGACGCACACCGGCGAGCAACACACCTAGTTTATCACCTCTTCGCCCACCATGCCAAGACCGGTGGTTTTCCGTCGTCGTTGCGTCGGCTCGATGCGCCGGACCTCGAGCAGCTTCGCATCGACCCGTTCAGCGGTCGGGACTTCATGTACAAGCGGGTGAGTAAGGGCTTCACGCTCTACAGCCTGGCGGACAACCTCGAGGACGACCGCGGGCAGCACGACCCGAAATGGAAGACCGGCGACTACGTCTTCTGGCCCGTGCAGAGGTAGCGGCAAGCGCGGTCTGGCGGTTTCAGCGGAACGGGGCCCCTGGCTGCGTGGGGCCGGGGTACAATGAACCGGCGCGGATGGATCATGGAGTGCGTACATGCCAGCGACGATGTTGACGGTCTCCGGTCAGGGGGAGCATCGCGAGGTTCCGCTCGACGCGAGCGGCGCCGTCATCGGGCGCAATGCGAAATGCGACGTCGTGCTCGATAGCGACCGCGTGTCGCGTCAGCATGCGCGGATCTTCCAGGATCCCTTCGGCCGGTGGATCGTCGAGGACCTGGGCAGTCGCAACGGGGTGCGCATCGGGGGGGCGCGGATCGAGGCCCACGCCGTGTCGCCCGGCGACGAGATTGCAATCGGACCGTTCGCGCTCGCCTTATCCGAACCGCTCGATCATGACATCCCGCCCGATCCGTCGTCACCGTCGACGACCGCGTTCATCGAGGGGGCCGTGGACTTCCGGGTCAGCGAGGAGCGTGCGGCGTCGGGTGTGGCCCTGTCGCGGGCGTCTCTGAAGGAACTCAACGACATCACCGATCGGCTGGCCGAGCTGACCGCCCCCTCACAGCTGTACCCGGAAGTGTGCCGGTCGTTGGCCGCGGACCCGAAAACGGCCGCCCTGGTCTTGCGCCTGCCCGGGCGAGGCGAACCGCTTCCTCCGACCCTTCAGGTTCTTGCCTGCCATCTCGGTGGACGCGCGCAGACGGCTCGGGCCGACGCCGATCCGAATCTGCATCTCTCCCGGCGCGTGCTGGAGGCGGCCCGCTCCAGCGGCGAGCCGGTAATGGCCGCAAACGAGCACGCGGGAGACGAGGAATTGAGCCTGACGATCGGCGATGCGGGGAAGCCGCGCGCGGTCCTTTGTGCTCCGGTCGGTGAACAGACAGACTCGCTGGACGCACTGTACCTCGACGTGCCGTTGGATCAGGCCGCCGGTGATCTGTTTCAGTTTGTCCAGGCCGTGACCCGACAGGTCCGCTTCGCCCGGAAGAGCCTGCTGCTGCTCGAAGCCAAGGCGGAGCGGCGCGTCCTGGATCAACAATTGGCGCTGGCCCGCAGGATTCAGGCGAGGCTTATGCCGAGCTCGATCCCGCAGGTGCCCGGCGTGGACGTGGCCGTCTACTACGAACCGGCGATGTGGGTCGGCGGCGACTACTGCGATGTGTGGGTGCTGCCGGACGGGCGCCTGTGTTTCGTCGTCGCCGACGTGTCGGGCAAGGGCCTGCCCGCGGCGATGGTCATGACCAATCTCCAGGCCGCTCTGCGAACCGCAATCTCGCTGTGCCCCGGCCCGTCCGACGCGATGGACCACGTGAACCGTCACCTTCTCGAGCACCTGCCGGACAACATGTTCGTCACGCTGTTTCTGGGTCTGTTCGAGCCACGTAGCGCCAGGCTGGAGTACGTGAACGCCGGGCATGTTCTGCCGGTCCTGATCGGGCCGGACGGCGGCGTTTCGTCGCTGGGTCCACCGAGCAACCCCATCCTCGGAGTCCTGGAGGACCCGTTTGTTACCGACGTGGAGACCATCGGTCCGGGCGCCGGGTTGCTGATCGTAACCGACGGGATTACGGAGTCCACGGCCGAAGACCGCGAGCAATTCGGATGCGAGCGACTCGAGCAGCTCATGCAAACCACGGGCGTGCAGTCGGCACAGCAGATGGTGGAAATGACGACGGAGGCGGCCACCCGATTTCGAGATCTGCGCCCCCAGCAGGACGACACCACCGTCCTCGCCCTCCGCAACCGCGGCCACGACGATCAGTAATCATGAAGTCACGCGCGGCAGGCATCTCGTGCGCCCGCGCACCGAGGGTGCATCTCAAATTCGGTGGCAGCCGGGTGCCACGGGCAGCTTGCCTGC
>CAYMME010000677.1:0-3783 GCA_964391465.1 uncultured Planctomycetales bacterium | reverse complement strand
CGTCGGGCCAGTGGTTCATCGGAGCCAGTTGGGCGGATTGTCGACACCCCTCCCGATCGAGCAGCACGATCTGGTCCACGCGACGGGCCGCCCCCTCCGGCACAGGTAGACCACAGCGGACGGCACACGACATCCCTGCGAGGTCCGCGACGCCCTCACAGTTCAGCGGCACCGGGAACTTGACAGCAGGGCTCAGCGACGGAGGCGGCCATTGGCGCTGGTGCCTCGCCCGCACCATGCCCGCACTCGGCGGGTCACCCGGCGGGACAGTCTCGTCACCACCCGCGGTCAGCGTCAGGTCTCCGACGTAGGCGTACGTCCTGAACCGCCAGGGGTCCCCTTTCTTGATCTGGTCCGTCGTACCGATGTAGCGGTAGTCGCCGGGTCCGCGCTCGGCGCTCGCGGTCTTGTCGATCAGACGGAGGGTAAGCCGGAATCGGTCACCGCCCCCAACGAACCCCGGAAGCGTGACGCAAAACCGCGACGGCTGCTTCACCCCTTCCGCGTCACCCACGTCTCGCTCCCAGACGATGGTGTCGTCCACGAGGACTTGCCTGTAACGATGACCGACGAGATTGCATTGCCCGAGCCAAGTGTCCGGCTTGAGCCGAGGGTAGGCGCAGTCATAGTCGTCAGTCATGTAGAAACGCAGGCGAACCGGCGTTCGCCAATCGTCCGGAAGCTGGACCTCACACGAGACGGCTCCGTACGCCCCGGCCTGGCTCTCGACCCAGGGATGATAGAGGACGAACAAGTCGCGCCGGTCGGGCCACCCTTCGTGCGGCCCGGTGCCCTCGAACGTCCATCGACCCTCGGCTGCAAACGGCAGCCGCAGGACGTCCGCATCGCCACGCGCGAACGAGCTCGACGCAGCGTCGAGCAGGGCGATCGTGAGCGTCGCCGCGAGCCGCACGGTCACACGGCCGCCGCGCCGTCGGAGCGTGCCTTCCGGGACACCGATCGATCCCATGAGATCACCTCTTTCGAATGCCCGACGGGTGCGAGGCACCGAGCCCACGCGAATCCCGGCCCCGCGGACCGTGCGTCCACCAGCAACGACTCCGTTGATGCTACTTCCCGAACCCGTCGCGTCAAACGAGTCCGAGAATCCGGGGCCGGTCCGGTTGCACATGCCAATATGGTGCCGTGCATGGACTCGCCACGTCGGCGTGCCTACGATCCGTATCGTTTCGCCGCCGGAGAGGAGAGAGCCGTGAGTACACTTCTGCAGCAGGTCAGCCGGTTTCTGTACGAAGAAGACGGGACGGCCGCAACTGAGTACGCCGTCATGCTGTCCCTGATCATCGTGGCCGCGATGCCCAGCATCACCGCGTTGGGCGAGAAGGTCCGCGACATCTTTCAGGAAGTAGCGGACTCGCTGCCCGTTCTCGACGCCTCGGCCTAGCCCGGCGCATCATCTCCACTCGTCGATGTTCGACTGAGAATCCTCGCTCGGTCGCCGTTTCACGATCGTGTACACTGCACCGCACGCGGTGGGTCGTACCCGCCGTACCGTGCGCGGGATCTCTGCGCCCGAACCGCACGATCGGCCCTGCGCGGCTGGGCGCCCACACGCTGGAGCAGGGTTCCCATCTCGCGCGACTTGGTCGGATGGCAGGTGAACGAGGAGTCGACCATGGACCTTTCTCTTGCCGGTTGGAGCATCCACCGGCGTTTTCGACGCGACCGGGAGCCGCTGAAGCTGCTCGACTATCCGAAGGTGGTGGCCGAGGAGTTCGGGCTTGCCAAGGCAGAGTTGAACAGTCCGTTCTTCGAGTACGAGAACGACGGCGACCAGGCGGTCAGCAACTTCAAGGCCGGATACCTGGCCGCGCTGCGCAGGCGAGCCGACGACGCGGGGGTGCGGCTGGTCGGCGTCGCCATCGACGATCACGGCGACCTGGCCGCCCTGGACGAAGCCGAGCGACGCACGGCGGTCGAGAATCACAGAAAGTGGTTCGACGCGTGCGGCGTGCTGGGCTGCGGGGCGTTCCGGGCCAATTCCGGCGGCAAGGACGGGCCAACCGACGACGCTCGCATCGAGCAATGCACGAAGTCATTCGCGCAGTTGGCGGAGTGGGGCCAGCAGCACAGTATCCGGGTCATGATGGAGAACCACTGGGGCATTTCCAACTACCCCAAGAACATCATGCGGATCGTAGAGGCGGTCGGGAGCGAATGGTTCGGCACACTGCCGGACTTCGGCAACTTCACGCCCGACATCGACCGGTACGACGCCCTGACCAAGCTCGCGCCCTCCGCGTTCTTCGTGCACGCCAAGTTCTTCGAGTTCGACGCGCAAGGCGAGGCCGTTGATATCGATGCCCCTCGCATCATCGAGATCTTCAGGGCGGCCGGTTACCGCGGCACCTGGGGGATAGAATACGAGGGGGAAGCAGACGATCACGACGGCGTGGTCAAGAGCATCGCCGTGATGCGGAAGTACGGCGGATGAGTCGCAAGTTGGCGAGCGGCCAGCGTGCGGGTGCTAGGAGACTGAAGTGCGAACTGAACTCGAGCGCTTGCGTCGAATCGTGGGGACCGAGCAGCCGGTCGACGAGGTTGCGAGCGTACTGCGCGGGGTTGCCCAGGCGTTTCGGCCGGGTGCGGTGGGTGCCATGCACCTGACCTGCGCCGACGAGTCGGAGCATGAGTGCGCGGATGCGTTTCAGCAGCGGTTCGTGCGCTACCTGCTCCCCCGCCTGAAGTTCGCACACCGGGCCCCGTTCCGGATTGCGAACCTGGGAGCACGGTACGAGCCGGGGGCCGCACGCCTCGTCGAAGCGCATTACGCAACGCCGGAGAGCGCTGCATCCTTCAAGCTCGTTGTCCTCAAGATCAACGCACACGTCTCGAAGGACGCTGATTTGCGCTACGGGGAAATGCAGCGATACCAGGTTCCGTCGCACTATTGCGGTGCCCTGCGTGCGTTGCTCGACGGCGCGGCGAGTCCGTGCATCGATGCCCTTCGCACCGTGTTCTGCGCCGATGGTTTCGACCGTGTGGCCGCCCTTCGGGAGAAGGTCGAGACCGCGGTGCGTCCGTTGGCTGCCGCCATCGTGAACGCCCGGCTTCAGGCCAAACTCGCGTACGAAGACACATTGACGTTCGAGCCCGCCACGCCGACCGTCTACCTCATTGTGCCCTGTGTGACGTTGAACGAACCGGACCGGGATGCCGAACTCACTTGTGGCTATTACGTAGCCGACCGGCGGGAGGGGTCGACCGTCGAATATGTGGGCCTCGGTGACGATCCGACGCGGTATGTCATCCGGCACGACGCTTCACTTCTGCGTGTCGCGGATGATCAGCTCAATCCTGGCTGCGCAGCATCTTAGGGTGGGCTCCCAGAATGGGCTGCAGAGCGATGCCGGCTTGGCCGGCATCTTCACGCTCCCTTACGGTCGCGTCTCGGTGCGCGACCACTACCACTGGAGGATCGACGGCGCGATGTATCGCGTGACGCGTTTCACTGGCGCCCGGTCGTGCGTCAGGAGGTCTCTCTGGTAGAGGGAGTAGCCGGGGCCGCGGTCGCGCGGTTGGATATCCACCAGGGTGTTGCCGCGGAAGCGGCACGTGTATCGCGTGGGCTTCTGCGATGGTGTCCACGAGCGTCCCGGGTTCGTGGACTCCTTCCAGAACTCGGACTGCTTCCACCTGAGAGTGTAGGTCTCAGTGGTCTCCACCACCGGGAACGTGAGCGTGATCACGCCGCCGCGGTCAAGCCGGTCGAAGACCAAGTACCGACCCACCCAGAGCGGATCGGCCGGCTTCCCGTCGATG
>CAYMME010000676.1:0-3788 GCA_964391465.1 uncultured Planctomycetales bacterium | reverse complement strand
TAGGCCCAGCAACATGGTCCTCAAGGGTACCTACGGCCAGAAGATCCACAGCACGTTTCGCATGAGCCGTCAAGGCGTGCGCTGGCGCTTCCGGCGACTCTTCAACGACATCTACGTCTCGGCTTTCGAGACGATCCTGTTCATCGAGCAGGCCTTCGGCACCCAGCTCCGCGACCACGCGATCCGAATCAGCAAGGAGCGGTACGCGTTGCGGTAGGAGATTCAGCAGAGCAGCTTCCAGACCGCGGATCAAGTGTACCCGCGGCCTGGAAAGACGAACGACACGCGGCAAGGGCCGAGCGATCGTGATCAAACATGAGCGAGCCCACAAAGATCGACTTCCGGCACCGGCGCATCGGCCAGCTCGAGGACATCATCGACCTCGTGGCGATCTTGTTCCTGGACAATCGCAACCAGCAGCACGCAGCGGCGCGGATTCTGATGGAGCTCAAGACCGCCAAAGGGCCCGTGGCACCGTTGAGCCCGCTTGAGGATCGGTACGGCATCTCGCGGCGGACGCTCGAACGTGCGCGAGGGAAGCTGTCCCGCCTCGGTCCGCCCCGTACTCCTTATCGTCCTGCCGGTGGTCTCGCATCAAATAATGAGCGGCGACCGTCGCGCGGGTGTTTCGTGCGGGACCTTGGCACTGGGACCGGGTGCGACTGGAGTGGTCCGGCAAGGTCGGCGGCGATCGTTCATTCAAGCCGATTCATTTCGCAAATGCCCCGAGCCGGTGAAGCGTGTCAGCACATCACCACCAGACCCAACGAGAACGGGGACATTCTACTGTTCCGAAAGGGTGGAATGTCCCCTTTCCCTCCGGGAGCCATCACTGTTCGCGTAGTCCCACCGGTTCGCGTAGTTGCAACTCAACGTGTCCGGCCGTTGGAGTTCCGGATAATGCGTGGCTTGCCGCGTCGCCGGCGGCGCTCCGCATCGGGAGCGTACTCTGAGGAACCGCGGTGCGACGGACGATGTTGCCGCGCATCAGGCGAAACGCCCAGCCGAGCGTGCGCCGGATGGTCTGTGACAGACCCCACATGCCGATCAGTTGCATGCCCGCCTCCGCGAGGTACAGTCGACTCCTCGGACGGACCAGCATGGCCAGGAACCGGAGCGGATTGTAGAAATACAGGTACGCCACCAGAATGTTCATCTGCTTGCGCCACGGCTGTTCATGCCCCGACGCGATGACATGGTTCCCGTCGAGCATGTGTTGCTCAACCCGTTTGCCTGCGACACTTTCGAACACCAGGCCCGAGGTGAACATTCCCTCATACATCTTCGACCCGTTCGAAGGGGTCATCATCGAGACCTGCAGGCTGACCGCCCCGACCTTTCTCAGTAGCCGAGCCTGATTGAGCAGTCCATAAGCGTTGCCCCGTGTGTACAGCGGTTGCGTGTCGTGGTGGATCATCATCGGCATGGCACAGATGCCCCGGTCCCGCAGCACGTGGAACGCTTCGGCGGTCTTGTCGATGCTTTGACCCTTCTTGACCAGCGTAGCGGTCATGTCCTCGACGCCCAGCCAGAGGGCTCGAACCCCCGCTTGACGCACGACCCGCAAATGGTCTTTCATGACCAGGGTGTCGTGCACGGTGGCCTCGGTGCCCCAACGGAACTTGTGCCGGAAGTCGGAACCGTCGATGGTCGTCCGGGCCAGGGTTTCCACGATGTCGAGCGTTCGATGCTTGTCGTTGAAGAAGTTGTCATCCGCTCCGAAGAAGTACCGGATGCCGTACTCGTGGTAGAGCCGGGCCATTTCGTCGGCGATGCGCTCGCCGCTCTTGACTCGGTACTGACGCTGGTTGTAGGCCGGTATGGGGCAATAGGAGCAGGCGAACTTGCATCCGAACGTCAACACCAGGGCCCCGATCCGGCTGTACTTGCCGACTTTGCTCGCCTCAAGTGCCTCCGGGGCCAGCGTCGCCCGGTGGCCGGGCGGTTCGAGCAACCGATAGCCGTGAACCGGGTGCGGCAATTCGTCGAGATCGCCGAGCAGGCGTTGAATGCCGGTGTCCACCAGCTCCTCGGCCACGCCATCGGTGTCCGTCCGGGCGTAGACGAGCCCGGGAATGTCATCCAGGATGCCGCTGTTGCGGGCCCGGATGAACGTCATCCGCAGCGACTCGTCGGGCGGCCGGATGGACAGCAGCACTTCGAGCAGGCTGAGCAGGACGAACTCCTCGCCGGTGACGGCCACGTCCGCGCCCCACCGATCGTCGGGATCGGCGCTGAAGACGTCCCACGGCTCGTAGATGGTCTTCGGCCCGCCCGCGATGATCAGCGGCCGGTGAGCCGGATCGATCCTGCACGCGTCGTGGATCAGATCGTTGCAGCGGGCCGAGTGGATCTGCATGCTCGACACCATGAAGATGTCGGGGGTCCGTCCGTCCAGCCGCATGGCCGACGGCCGGAAGTTCCGGTTCCACTGTTGCAGCACGATGCGCGTCTTCTCGAAGCCCGCATCGACCATGGCCGACCCGACCGCACGCACACCGGCCGGAGCCATCCGCATGTCCGCATAGATGAAGGGAAGCATCCGCGTCCGGTGATCGAACGCGCACGCAATGACGGTCGCCAGGTCGTGCTGCGGCGCGAGCCGCCGCAGGCGCTGGATCAGGTGCCGCAGTTCGCCGGGTTTGAGTCGTTCGTCACCCCGGGGTCGGCGAGGAAGCTCCATGATCGATTGATCCTATCCACTTCTGGTGGCCCGCAGCGATCCGTCGCCCCTGGGTTCTTCGGCCATCGTCGAGAACACCGGCCACGCAGGTTTCGCCGCCCCCGATCCCGACCGCACTGATCGGAGCCGATACGGCCAGCTACCCTACACAAGCCGCGGCGGAAACACAAGACGTCCTGTCCCGACCGAAGGTGTCCCGGCGGCCGCCTTCGCCGCCGCGGGGCAGTCCGCGTGCTCCCGGGCCAGCGCGCCGAAGTCCTCGTCTAGACCGAAACCTCGTCGGTCGCGCGGCCAGGACGTTCGGGCCGCGACGGCAGGGCGTCATGCGGACCGGCTGGTTGAAGACCACGCCGCCGACGTGCCCCTCGCAGCCATCGGGTGCCACATACCACCAAGGAGTACAGGTAGGTGCCCAGAAACGCGGTGGCGACGAACGGCGCGGTCAGTGGAGCGCGCCACGCGAGCACCAGCGCGACGTTGACGAGCACAACCGCAGTGGCGGTCGTGGCGCGGGCGCGAACGAGATGGGGCATGGCGAAGGGCACGAGCATCGAAACCGAGTGCATCAGGAACGCGACAACCAGGCATGGGCCGATGTCACCCCCATACGACTTCTGGAGAAGCGCGAGGAGAAACAGGTGGCGCATCAGCTCGTTGGTCGGCGTGCCCGCTCCGGCAGGGGGCGAGGGGGCCAGCCTGGCGACGACACGGAGGAGAATGGCCGTAGCGGCGACAAGACTGCAAACGAAGACGACCCCACCATGGTGGGCGCCGACCACCATCGCGATGAGGATGTGCGCCACCGCGTCACAGACATTGTCCAGCCGGGCGCCGAACGCACTGCCCAGGTCCAGCTTCTTGGCCAGGATGCCGTCCAGGTCGTCGAAGACGTTGTTGTAGACGATCATCGCGCACAGATAGGCGAATCCGTCCTGTCGCAGCAGGATGCAAAGCGGCAGCGCGCCCAGAATCGACACGATGTTGGGAAGGTTGCGATACACACTCTGCAACGGTGCTCTCAATGCCCGACCCCCGTGACCTGTTTCTCGTGGTCCGAGTGCTGTGTGCCCACGCGGGTTCGGCCGTCCGTAAGGGTCGGTGGGGT
>CAYMME010000675.1:0-3797 GCA_964391465.1 uncultured Planctomycetales bacterium | reverse complement strand
GGCTCGGTTGGCTGGACCGCATTCCCTTCGAGCGCCCCCACGCCCGGAGCCGGTTTCCCCAAATCGCGTACGGTACGAGGTGCGTTGCCGTGGGCTTGATCCGCCTCTACGAGGCAACCGGCGACGAGCGATACGCCATCATGGCCGGCCTGGCCGCGAGTTGGTTCATGGGCAACAACGTCGTCGGGCTTCCCACCTACGATCCCGTCACAGGGCGTGGCTACGACGGCATCGACACCGAGTCGCGAATCAGTGAGCACGCCGGGGCGGAGTCGACCATCGAAGCCCTGTACACAATCCTCGAGATCGAGCGCCATGCGAAAGCCCAAGCCTGGCTCGATGCCCGTGGCGGCTCCGCCGTCCGCATCTCGAGAGACGGTGACGACCTACACTACCGCGTGTTCACGGCGCGTCACGGGGAGGCGCAACAGCGTACCGCCATATTGATGAATCCCACCCAGGAGAAGCTCGACGTGCTCGCCGGTGACCGGTTGGACGCGTTCCTGACCCGAGAGGCGGCGGACTAGCCCGTCGGCGGCCAATGACCGCCGGGGGCCGTCTCACCAGTAGACGAGAGCATCTTCGAACATCTGCGTCAATGCCTCTGCGTCGACCTCGCGAGGCGAGAGTTTCGTGATACGCTTCTGCGGCAGGGTCCCTTCGACGAGGGCCGGGATGTCCTCGCGTTCGTAACCGACGGCCCCCAATCCGTTGGGCAGATTGAGCCGCTGCATGAACTCGATGATCCGATCGGCGAGGATCTTTCCGGCATCGTCGGGATTGGCCCGCGTCACGTCGGCGCCCAATGCTTCGGCGACCTGAAGGTGCCGCTCCGGACTGGCCGAGGCCGTGAACCGGAACACGGCCGGGGCGTGGAGGATCACCGCAGCGCCGTGCGGAACCATTGGGTGGTCTACCACATACCCGTCGGGCTTGAAGCTGCGGACCCGTGCGGCCACGGGATACGACATGGCGTGCGGCAAGTGCACGCCTGCGTTGCCGAAGCCGATGCCGGCGTACGCCGAGGCGAGCAGCATGTTCGCACGCGCCTCGTCGTCGGTCGGATCCGCCACGGCCCTGGGCAACGAGTCGGCGACCATCCGCAACGCTTGAAGCGACCAGACATCGCTGATCGGGTTGGAGCCTTGGAAGCCCCAACGGAGCATCGGGGTCGGCGGCTTGCGACGCCGACCGAACGGGACGGCGGTGTATGCTTCCGCGGCATGGCTTAGCACGTCGAGGCCCGTCGAAGCCGCGACCGCCGGGGGCATTGTGCGGGTGTTGTCCGGATCGACGATGCCCAGCGTCGGCTTGAGCTGAGGGCGCGCAATGCCCGTCTTGGTCTTCAGCTTCTTCAGGCCGAAGACCGCCACAGTGGTCGTCTCGCTTCCCGTGCCCGCCGTAGTTGGAATTGCGATGAGGGGCTTGAGGGGGCCGGGGACCGGATTTGCCTTGCCGATCGGGGCGTTGACGTAATCCAGGAAATCGGCCGGGTAGGTGGAGTACAAGTTGGCCGCCTTGGCCGTATCGATGCTCGACCCGCCGCCGACCGGAACGAACGCGTCAAACGGCTCGGCCTGCGCCGCGACGATGGCCTCGCCGAATGACGCGTCGGTCGGCTCCACCAGCACCTGATCGAAGAGCGAGAACGCGACCCCGGCGTCTTCCAGCGACTGGAGTACGCGAGCCACCGGCGGGAGCTTGCTCAGGGTCGGATCGGTCACGACCATCGCCCGCTTGACACCCATGTCCGCGAGATCCATCCCGACCTCGCGCGTGCATCCGGCGCCGAAGCGGATGTTCGCGGTGGTCATCTGAAACGCATTGTTGTGCGGCACGGTTCGCTCCTTCCACCGGAATCGCGGTGCCAACGAATCTATCCCGCGACGCTGCCGTGCACTCCGGCTCGCACCACGAGGGAGTCCGGTCACGCGGTACGATAAGGGACATCAACGATGGGTCAAGCGGCGATACCCTCATTCACTGAGATTGCGGTTGGGCGAGCGCGGCGGGCCGGTAGCGTGTCGGCGCCGGCGGCGGTAGGCTACGCAGCTATGAGTACGACACTGCAGACACTCAGGCCCAAGCTCGAGGCGGGACTCGCGTGTGCCCAGGACAAGGTCCGTGCCACCATGGAGCGGTATCCCGACTACTTCCCCATGTACACGACGGGCGGGAAGTGGGACCGGTCGGGCGAGTTGTGGACCGACTGGTGTGGCGGCTTCTTCGCGGGCATGATGTGGCTCTTCTCCGAGCGGACGCAGGACCCGTGGTGGCGCCGGCAGGCGGAGCACTACTCCAAGCTGCTCGAGCATCGCAAGGACGACCGCAACGTCCACGATCTGGGCTTCATCTTCTTGAACGCCTACGCTCGCTGGCACGCCCTCACCGGCGAGGCGGCCCTGCGCGACGTGCTCATCCAGGCCGGTCGCACACTGGCCTTGCGGATGCAGAAGGGCGGCTACCTGGCCTCGTTCATCGGGCCCGAGTCGCTGTTCATCGACATCATGATGAACGTGCCGATCATCTTCCACGCGGCCGACCTTGCCGACGATGACGCCGTACGGCAGGTCGGCATCCGGCACGCCGAGACGACGGCGCGGTTCATCGTTCGCGCAGACGGATCCGCGGCCCACGAAGGCATCTTCGACGTCGAGACGGGTGCGTTCGTGCGAGAATCGACGCATCAGGGCTACCAGCCGGAGTCGTGCTGGGCTCGCGGGCTGACCTGGGCTTTGTACGGTTTCGGCACCACATTTCGATACACAAACGACGGGCAGTTCCTGGCCGTCGCGGAACGGTGCGCCGACTACTACGTCCGGCACGCCCCCGACGGCCAGGTGCCGTACTGGGACTTCGACGCGCCGGTGGACTCGCCTCCGCTGTGGGACAGCTCGGCCGGGGCGATTGCCGCGTCCGGGCTGTGGCAGCTTGCGGAGTTGACCGCGTCGCCAGACAAGGCGGCCGCCTACCGGCAAACGGCGGTCGACGCCATGAGCACCCTGACCGGCGATGAGTTCCTGGCCGCAAGCAACCCGGACTGGGAGGGTATTCTGTACCACGGTGTCTACCACAAGAACAAAGGCCTGGGAGTCAGCGAATCGGTGATGTGGGGCGACTTCTTCTTCGTTGAGGCTGCGTCCAAGCTGCTGTCCGCAGCCGAGTCCGGGCAGGGCCGCGCATGAGGCACTTCGTCGCGGCGACGCGTTTGGCGGCGGTCGGGTTGCTGTTGGCCGGAGCCGCGTGCAAATCGGATCCCGCCACGCCGGATGGTCCTCCGCGCGGGTGGCGCGTTCAGGTGGGTCAGCAGGCCCCGGATTTCCTTCTCGTAACCACCAATGCCGAGAAGATGCGCCTCGCGGAGCACCGAGGGAAGGTCGTCGTGGCCAATTTCTTCGGTACATCGTGCGCGTACTGCCGCGCGGAGGTCGAGGCGTTCAAGACGCAGCTCGTTCCCAAGTTCGAGGGTGACGAGCGCATCGCTGTCTGGACGATCGCGTACCGCGAGCCGCGATCGACGGTTGCGGACTTCATTCGCGCAAGAAGGTACGAATGGCCTTTCCTGCTTGACTTCGACGGCGAGGTATTCGCACAGTACGCCGAGCCGGGCCTGCCGCGTCTGGTGGTCATCGACCATGACGGCAAGATCGCGAGCCTTCACACCGGTTTCGGTCCCGGGGCAATGGAGAAACTGCTTGCCGAGCTTGAACCGCTGGTGGCACGGGTACCGGCCGGTGGGAAGGTTGATCCCTTCGTAAAAACCCCCTCGTTTTCGAGCGAAGGGACACTTGGCGGCG
>CAYMME010000674.1:0-3799 GCA_964391465.1 uncultured Planctomycetales bacterium | reverse complement strand
CAGATAACCGTACACGATGTCCCCGCGGTAGAAGCGCGGCTTTCTCCCCGTCAGCTCTGCCATCTCCACTTTGACCGCCCCGGTGCGGTGGCCCGTGATGCTCTCGATGTGCTCCAGCCCGACAAAGGTGGCGGGGCCGACCGGCTCATCGGCGGGATGGACTACCTCGTTTCTGAGATGCAGGAGTTCACCCAACTTCCGTAGCGGCCATTCTTGGATTTCCGAGTCGCTGAACACATCCCGCAGAACTGTAGCGGGTAGGGCCTTGGCGACTTCAAGGCGTTCCTGGGCGGCGGCGCGGGCCTTCTCGACCGCGGCCATCTGCTCGTTCAGGATCGCCACGATCCGTTTCTGCTCTGCCAGCGGGGGGAGCGGAATCAGCAGCCGGGACAGGAAGCTATCCGGCACCCGCTGTTGGCCCACTGCTCCCGTGAAGTAGCCAGTCGCCTCCTGCAACACCGCGGGCTGACGGACGAAGAAGTGAACCCACTCGGCGATGATCACATCACTTGGGCGAATGACGTGGAATTCAGTCGTACCGAAACCGATGCCGCCGATAAGGCCCTTGGCGATGACTTGCTTCCCATTCTGCATGCACGGCGTGATCTTGGCGAACAGCACGTCACCCTCGGCGAAGTAGGTGTAGCCGTTGCTCACTTCCGAAAACGGGCGTGTTTCGGGCCGTGCGATTACCCCCAAACGCCCGTCCACCGCTGACATAGGGACAAAGGTGGTAGGTGCGTCGTCCGCTCGGCTTGACAGATCGGGGCGCCGCGGATTGAGTACGCAGACCTCGGCCAACCCGACCCATCGCCATCCGTCCGGCAGCGGTCCATGTTCAGTTGTGCGACGCATCAGCACCATGTTCTCGTTCGCAAGTCGTTGTCACTTCTCGGCGTCTTCCTTGCTGCCACTATGCCGCGAACAATCTTTCCTTCGTCTGTCGGAGCACGTCCGCCGGCTTACCCAAAGCCTTGAGTGCCTTGAGTCCGCCAGCATGAGTCACCTCGGGGGTACGGAAAACTTCGGGATTCTCCAGCCCTTCGGTTCCACCCCGCTCGAACTGCGAGGCGAGCGCTTGGAGCGTCGCGGCGGTGTTCGCAGGCAGACCCGCAAGCCATGCTTGGTGTTTGTACGTGAACGCGGCAGCGCGATCCGTGCGCGTGCGCGGCGCAAGGCCGTAGCCCAACTCGGCCAGCACATCGTACAGGTCGTAGGCGTCCATCTCTTCAACCATGCGCACGACGTTCGGGGACAGACCCGACGTGACCAGCAGATCGACGAGCGCCCGTCGGTCCGGCGGTTCGATCCAGAGTGTACGGAATTCGTCCAGCGTCGGCGCTGCCTCGACCAGCTTGGCGGCCAGGCATTCCTTGTATTCCTCGACGGTGATGCGGGCCTCGCGCCCATCGACCTCCGCAACCACGTAGCGACCAGCGTCGGTCACAAAGACCTCAAAACCGTCGGCCTGAATCTGCGGCTCGGGCGGTTTGGGCGGCGGCTCCGGGCCGGGCTTGCGGGGGCCTGCCGGCCTGGTGACGAAGCCCCCGCCGAAAAGGCGTGTCGCATCGGTGTAGTCATAGACACGGAACATCAGCTTGCCGGTCGGCGTGTCAATCCGCGTGCCACGACCGACCATCTGGTAGAATGCGATCGGTGACCGGACGTACTTGAAGAAGACGATGTTGCGGATGCAGGGCACGTCAACGCCCGTGGTCAGCAGCTCCACCGTGGTTGCGATGAAGTGGTGACGGGAACTGGCACGCAGGTCGGGAAGCTGGTCGTTACCGCTCGCCAAGGCCGTGCATTTGAAGGCATAGGGATCGCCCCGGTCGCGTCCCTGCTGACGGCACCATTCCGCATATAGGTTGTTCAGTGCGTCGGCGATGTCTTGTGCGTGCCGGTCGCGTGCACAGAAGATGATGGTTTTCTGCTCGGGGCCGCCGGTGTCAAGAAGATAGCCGAAGAGGTCGTCGGTCATCGCCTTGACGCGGTCGGGCAGAAGCAGCAGGTCCTCGAACCGCGGGGCGTCATAGTGCTCGTGGAGCTCTGCAACGCTGAGCGGCTGGCCGGTGTTCGGATCGGTGAGCGTTTTGTCTTCGAGGTCCTCACGGTCAACGCCCGTCTCGTGTTCCGGCGCCGGCTTGTCCTCGATGAAGATGTCCCGGCGGACGATCTCGCACGCGGCCAGATAGCCGTCCTCGATGGCCTGCGCCATGTCGTACTCATAGGCCGGCTCGCCGAAGTACTTCAGGTTGTCGGCGGTCAGCTGCGCGTCAGCCAGAGCTTCCGGTGTTTTCTCGGTGATCTTGAGCTGGCGCGGCGTCGCGGTGAGGCCAACATGCACGGCGTCCGGGTTACGGGTGAGAACCTGCGACCACTTGCCCCAGGCGGAACGATGACACTCATCGATGACGACATGGCTGAAGTAGTTCTCGGGGTAGTTCGCGGTCAGGAAGTTCACGTCCGCGTCGTCGGTGTCCACGTCGAGCGTCTGGTATGTGGCGATGACGATACGAGCGTTCTTCTGGGGGTCGCCGCTTGAGGCCACTGCGGCGTCGTTGCCGAACACGTTCTGGAAGGCCGTGAGCGCCTGGCTGCGCAGCTCGTCACGGTCGCAGACGAACAACGCCCGCTTGAGCTGGCCAGCGTCGGCGATCCGGCGGATCAGGTTGACGGCGATAAACGTCTTGCCAGCGCCGGTCGCCAGCGCGAGCAACGCTCGCTTGGGTTGACCGGTGAGCTCGCATTTGACGGCCTTCTCGACCACGGCCCGGATGGCCGCGTCCTGGTAGTAGCGGCGAGTGCCTTCGCCGCCGTGATAGCGGGCGAGCAGCGGGCGGGCTTGAGGCGCCTCCAGGCTGAAGCCCATCTTCTGTTCGTAGCGGATACGGAGGTCCGCTGGCGTCGGGAACTCCGCTATGGGGCGCGGGGACGTTGTCAGGCCGGTGAACGAGTCATATTCGACGTAGAGGTGCCCGTTCGACGCGAACACAAATGGCACGTTGAAGAGTTTGCACTTGGCGTAGGCCTTCGCCTGTTCGAGGCCGTGGTTCGGCGGCAGGTCCTCGCGCTTCGCCTCGATGAGAGCGACCGCGACGGGCTGGTTGTCCGGGTGGACTTTGATGCGGAGCGTGTAGTCGATGCGACCCTTCGAGCGGCGTTTGGGCTTGCTGTCGATGATGTCAATGGTGCCGGCGGTTTCCTCGCGGCGGATGAGATCCTCGGTCCACCCGCGCGCGTGGATCGCGGGGTCGATCAGCTTCGCTCGGGTATCTGCTTCGCTCAGTCCCATTCGCTCTTCCTGTCGCCCGTCGATGGAGTTGCTTGCTGTGCCACATTATGTGCGCGGAACCTTCCATTGGGTGCCGGCATCTTAGCGCGCAGTTACGTGTTTCGTCAAGGACTGGAAGGTCTTGAGAGGGTGATGAAGGGTGGCACAGCAGGTAGGAAGGGATCGAGGGGAAGCGTGTTCGACTCCGGTTCCGGCAGGGCTACTCGCGCGACCGATAGAACCGGCTCATCGCGGAGCTTGACTAGGCGGACGGCAGTGCATCCGCCGCCAGCCGTTCGTCACGCCTCGCAATCGCGGCCGCGAGCGGGTTGTCGCCCGATATCCAGTCTTCACCGGGCAGACCCAATTCCACTTCTGCTGCCTGCAGGTCCAGGTACGCGTCGGTCAGGGCTCTCTCCCGCCCCATCCATTCGGCGGAGAGGCGGATGTGCTCCTCGCGGTCATTACAGTCACAGAGCCGCCTGACGAGATCGACCTTCTCGAGCTCCATGTCCTCGATCTTCT
>CAYMME010000673.1:0-3805 GCA_964391465.1 uncultured Planctomycetales bacterium | reverse complement strand
CCGGTTCCCAGCTCCCCCGCATGGATCGCAGCCGATTGATCTGTTCGGACACGTCCTCGTCGGTAATCGAGACCTTCGGCTTCTTCAGCTCGATGCCTTCGAGCTTCGGCAGATCGAACTCCGGTCGGATCTCCACCTCGCATGCGAACGAGAGCGATCCTTCGGTGGGCAACTCAATCAGGTCAATCGCTTCCTGAACTGAGACCATTTCCTCTGCCGTCTCGCCTTCCTCACCCTTCTTCGGCTTGGGTTTGACCCACACCTGTGGATCGCCGAGGGGCTTGAGGTTCTCCTTCTCCGTGGCCGCGAGGTAGGCCTGGCCGACGATCTGTGTGCAGATCTGGTCTCCGACGTCATGGCCGAACCGTTTCTCGATCAGCCGACGCGGCGCCCGGCCGCGCCGAAACCCGGGCACCGTCGCGTCGTGAGACAGCTCGTCGTACTGCTCGTCGAGTCGTCGATCAATCGACTCTCGCCTGATGGTGATGGTGAGCTTCTTTCGGAGCGTCCCGACGTCCTCGACCGCCACCTCGATCTCTTCCTTGAGCTTCTCGAGTTCGGACTTTTCCTTGTCCTCGGTCTCCGAGGCCGGCTCCGCCGCTTCCGTGTCGGCATCGTCGACGACTTGGCCCTTCGTATCCTCTTCGGCCATTGCTCACTCCTACGCAGTCGGTCCCTCGGCGGCCGCGATCGCACGCCGCCCACCGTGCTGTTTCGCCCACGAGCGGGCCGTCGCCTCAAGCACGGTGTTGAGTGCCCGGATGCTTTTCACCCCACGATCCGCAGGCCAATCTTCCAGGGCAGCAGGCCCCTGCTTGGCCTAGGCGGGGATTCCTTTTTTGCACGTGGCCCGACCCCGGCGGTCGGCAACAGGATCATTCGGTAACGGCCCTCGGCGTTACCGCGATCAGACAGCGGGTGATCGGATTTGAACCGACGACATTCACGTTGGCAATTCGCCACCCGCCTTAGCCGAAAACTCCTGAAACCCTTAATCCACAAAGCCTAATCGAAACCCTGCACTTTCGCAAAGCTTCGCGAGCGGCGGCATTCTAGAACAAGCAGACGCGGTACGCAAGAGCTCATTCGGTAGTCTACCGGTACCCAGAATCGAGCCGTGACGCCATGACATTCGCGCGCGTTTTCGCTTCGACAATAGCCCTCGGATTGCCCCCAGACGTCCTCACGACGTCGTGACGGCGTTGCACGTGATCGGCCGGACCGATCCGACCCCGGAAAGGCTCAGCGGGCCTGCATTCGCGTCCCGGATGGTCATGCCCGCCGTCAGGGCACCGCGTGCAGGACCTCGCCGTCCTTGTCAAATAGCACGAGCGACGACGCGGGCCGGTAGTGGGCTAATTTGCTTTTTCGCCACACTCCGGACACCGCCCGCTCTCGTTGCCGGTCAGGTCGTAGCCGCAGGGGACGCAAAAACCGCGGCGGCGGCGGCGGTGACGACGCAGCATCCGCGCAAGTACGACCGCCGGATAGGCGGCCAGGATGATACATGGGACGGCAAAATGGCTTCCAATCGAGAGGTGACGGTGAATCCCGTGCGCGACGGGCGTGGGACCTGAGAATCCGTAGTGGACGCTGGTTGCGAACCGCCCGCCAGCGATGTGGTGCACGTTGTAAGCGCGCCAATGAGCCGGTGCGGCGACACCTCGGCCAAGCCGGCCCGCTTCGCGTACCTCTTCGCTGCCTCGCACGCGTCGCTGGGAAGCATCGGCCGGCGTCCTCTGCCCCGGTCCAGCCGCGGCCCACCCTGCTCATCGTCCTGGGGAAAGCGCCTAGCCCCTACGCGTTCCGGGCGGTCGGCCGGGCTGTGCACCGTTTCAGGCTTCCACGGTTTCAAGCCAAGCCGAACGTGACATTGCTGCCGGTCCGTGTCAACCTCGTACTCTACGACTTCGACCTGTCGAACGAGCGCCGGGCGTCAAGACGAGACCCACGTGTGAACGCACTCAACGACGCGCCGCCGTCGCATGACGACCACGCCCGCTGCCAGCAGCAGCGCCGCCACGCCGACCAGCCCCCGTTCGGACAGCGCCGGTATGGGCTCGGGCACACCACAGGCTTCCGGATTGAACATTCCGATGCAGGAGCCGTTCACGCAGGCATCGTCGTCCGTGCACGGGTCGCCGTCGTCGCACGACATGAACTGGTGGACCGACTGGGAGACGCAAGTGCCCTGTGCCGGATCGCACACGCCGACGGTGCACGGCGTGTCCAGGACCGAGCAATCCAGGAACGTCCCGGCACAGGTCCCGAACACGCGGAGGTTGTCCAGGATCAGCCCGTTGCCGATCGCGCCGTCCGTGCGCAGCACGAAGTTCAGACGCGAGGTCGTGCCCGCGACATCACCGACGTAGACCGCTCCGCTCGGAGTCAGCTGCCCGATGGCCAGGCTCGTCCGGGCACTGTCGTAATAGACGATTTCGCCGTCGAGGTAGACCGTCAACGACTCGTCTCCGTGCGGCTGGCGGAACATGTAGTCGAACGTGAAAACGAGCCCGTCCGCAGACCAGTCGATGTCCTTGAAGAACGACGTGTCCACGGGCTCCTGGAACAGCACCACCCGATTCTCCGGGTCGTCGGGGTCCGCGCCGGAGACCAGCACGGCGTTCGTGCCGAACCAGGACACGGCCGAGTCGAACGGTTCGTAACTAAGCAAGCTCAGCCCCTCAGCACCTGTGGGCTGAGCCTCGGCTGCTTCGGCCCCGAAAGACTCCTCATCGGGGCTGAACATGTACAAGTCCTGTTCGTTGAACGTTCCGCTGGGAAACTGCGACACACTCAAGATCGACTCGAAGCAGTTCTCAGGGCAAGTCCCGAACGACACCTCGACTGGGCCACCCTGACTTTCGTCCCACACGCTCAGCGGGAACCAGCCGTCGTCCGGAGGGCAATCGCCGTCGTCGTACCCCGAGATCCACAGATGCAGCAAGCTAGGGAATGCATCGCCGTGGTCCGGGTTGAGCGAGAGATTCGTGAGGTTCGAGTGCGGCGGTTCGACGGGCGCACCGAAGCCGCCCCAACGACCGTTGAGCCCGAGGGCGGTCTGCAAGTAGTAGAAGACCGCCGCCTTGCCCACCGACTCGGGTTTGACGTGTTTGAGCGTGTCGATCACCAAGATCTTGGGCGTGTCGAGTGTCGTCAGCGAGTCCGCGGGTTGTCCGAGTTTCTCCTCCAGCGCCTCGGCGGCTCGCCCCATCACGCCGCCGCCATGCGACTTGCCGATCAGGTGCACTTCGCTACCGAGCGAGCCGTACGTTTCGATCTGCTTTGCGAGCGCCTCCCCGAGAATCTGCCCCTGTGTCTGCGCAGAGAGACCGGACAGCCACGCATCCAACATCCATAGATTCGTCTCAATGCTGATGTACATTTCGATGGCGCTGCTCATAGAGTCGAGCAGCGACAGGTCGTCCTCGCCCAGAGTGAGGAAGTCGTCCCAGTGGTTCGGATTTGCGGCGTCCGCCCACTCCCAAGCAAGGACGTTCGCCTCCGGCTTGGCCTCACGGATGGCGCACGCGACCGAGGACATGGACCGCGCGCCGTGCAGGTCGCCATCCCAGCCATGCGTGAGCAGATAGGTCGGCTCGTTGACGTTCAGGGTGATGCTCAGACCGGGATCTGCGAACCGGCCCAACACATCGTCCCACAGCCACAGGTGACCAAGGAGGTCCGAGACCAAGGGGATGTCGTCTGCTGGTTGCGGCTGGTTCTGCTGACCCGCCGGAAGGATGATTCGCAAGATGACCAGCCCGCCATCACGGTCCGCCACATACGCATAGCTGCCCGAGAC
>CAYMME010000672.1:0-3827 GCA_964391465.1 uncultured Planctomycetales bacterium | reverse complement strand
ATGGCCCCCGTGGCTCCGCGAAAATGGTCCCCTCCCTGGCCGCCACTGACACCCGGGGCCGTACCACGCGTTCTACGTCCGCGAACCCAAACGCCGGCTGATCAGCGCCGCGCCGTATCGGGACCGTATCGTTCACCACGCGCTGGTCAATCTCACCGAACCCCTATTCGAGCAGAACTTCATCAGGGACTCGTACGCGAATCGCGTCGGCAAGGGGACGCACCGGGCGGCAGATCGCTGCCAAGCGTTCGCACGCGAGTACCGGCAAGTGCTGCAGTGCGACATCGTCAAGTTCTTTCCGAGCATCGACCACGCCATCCTCAAGTCGCTGCTGCGGACGCGCATCCGCGACGAGGGCGTGCTCTGGCTCTGCGACATGATCATCGATGCGAGCAACGCACAGGACTCGGTTCTGCAGTACTTCCCCGGTGACGACCTCTTCGTGCCCCATGAGCGCCGGCGCGGGTTGCCCATCGGTAACATGACCAGTCAGTTCTGGGCCAACGTCTACCTGCACGGCCTAGACAACTTCGTGAAGCGTGGGCTGCGACGCCGGGCATACTTGCGGTATGTGGACGACTTCCTCATCTTCGGTAACGACAAGGCGGAGTTGCAGGAGGTAGGTGAACGGGTGATCGACTACCTCGTTCGGCTGCGGCTACGCATTCACGTGAACCGGGCGCAGGTCCGGCCCACGCGGCGCCCGTCGCGATTCCTGGGCTATCGCTGCTGGCCGACGCACCGTTTTCTCATCAAGGAGAACATCCGCCGGTTCCGTCGCCGGGCGCAGCGAATGCAGCGGCGATATCGCGACGGTACGATGGGTTGGGACGAGATCCGGGTTCGGCTCGCGTCGTGGAATGCCCACGCGGCCACGGCCGACTGCTATCGCTTGCGATCCCGCGTGCTGGGATCGCTGTCTTTTTCGAAGGGATCCGGTTGAACAGCCGTGTTCTTCGGGGTGGTGCCTGGAACAACAATCCGACCAACTGCCGCTCCGCGAATCGCAACAGGAACACGCCCGACAACCGCAACAACAACATCGGGTTTCGGGTTTGCTCGGGGAGTCTCGAACCTTCAGGGACCGGAATGCCGTCCATCACGGTGGCCGACAGCGTGTCCAGAGAGTCCGAACCGGATTCCTGCTCTTCTCCGTCCGCGTGCGGAGGAGGCGAATGCACTCTGAGTTCCGGCTGGCCCATGCAGTCATTGCCCCGGCCGGAGCGAACACTCGCGAGGAAGGTCACGATGCGGCCGCCTCGAAGTCATAGCCGTTGTGGTTCGGGCCGACTTCAAGACAATCGTCCTGGCCCCCACCGCCTGGGCGTGGGCGCCCACATCACGCGGCCGTCCGGCCGGATCAGCGCCGTCGCTTGAGCCGGCCCGCCCACTCGTGGAGACGGGTCTTGGTCTTGAAGACCTTCTTGGCGCCGCCGCGGTAGACCCGACCGTAGGTGCCCAGCTTCTTCGAGTTGACGGCGTCCAGGTCCTTGACGAACTTCTTGTCCGCCTCGTACCGGTCCGACCGGGACCGGCCCTGGTCGTACCGCAGGTCGTGGCGCTTGCAGGCGGCGTCGAGTTGGTCCTTGGGTTTGCCCGGGCCGCTGTGACCGGGGCCACACCACTTGCCGTACCTGGGCACGGCGCGCTTCGCCGCAGAGCGGATGCCGGACTTCAGCCGCAGCGCAGTGGTTCGCAATGTTGCCAGTCGTCCGGACTGGCAACTCTTCCGGCTCGACGACCGCCGCTGCCCACCCTCCAAGGTCGGGGCGGCCATCACCACGGTCAGGAGAAGTGTCATCCCACTGAGTGTCGTCGTTCGCATCGCATTCCCTTTCGCTCACGCGCCCCTGGTCTGCCCCCCGGCCAACGGGAATGAACGATTCCGCGTCCGATCCCTCACGCGCAATAATCCGCCGATCTCGCACGAGAATACGTATGCAATCCTTTCTACCGTTCGCCGACGACGAGCGTCGCCCGTACGTCCGCCGCCCGGTCGAAGATCTGCTCGCGGGCCAGGCCGGCCTCGGCGTACATGGCGAAGATGTTGTCCATCGGCGTCTCGGGCGGGACCGTGTGCGATGCGGCCAGGATGTAGCCGCCGCCGTCGGCCGTCATGCCGTCGATGAGCCGGCGCGTTGCCCTCCGCACATCGTCGGCGCTGCCGTGCGGCAGCACGTGTTGCGTATCGACACCGCCCATGAACGCCAGGTCCCTCCCGAACTCGCGCTTGAGCTCCAACGCATCCATGCCCGGGCAGTTGCACTGGATCGGGTTGAGCACGTGCAAACCCATCTCGACCAGATCGCTGATGATCGGCCGCAGCGCCCCGCAGCAGTGGTACGCGATCCACAGCCCGTGCTCCTTGCCCACGTCAAACGCCCGCCCCAGATGCGGCTTGACCAACTGCCGCCACATGTCGGGACTCATCAACAGCCCGTCCTGCCCGGCCACATCGTCGCCCGACCAGAGCCAGTCGAGAGGGAACCGCTCGCACGCGGCCCGCCCCAGCCGCACCGCGAAGTCGCCGCAGCGGCCCAGCATCTCCGCCGCCAGCTCCGGCTCGGCCGCGATGTCGAACATCGCCTGCTCCATCCCTCGCAGTCGCCAGTACATCTCGAACACGTTCGGCGAAATGTCGCAGCCGATGAAGTACGCGTCACTGCACGCCGCCACCGGCTCCATCCGCGCCAGCAGCTCCTCCATGTGGTCATCGGGGAACGAGTATGCGCGCAGCGCCTCGGGCGTCGCGTCGGCATACGGGAAACGGGCGACCTGGTTGAACGGACCCTCCTTGACCCAGCGAATCCCCCAGAAATCGACGTGCGACTCGCCGTCGTGCTCGTGAACGATCCCTTCCATCGCGTAGTTGTTGTTGACCCAGGTCATGCGGACATCGTTGCCCATGACCGCGTCGACCTGCGAGGCCGGGATCTCCAGCAGCGCCGCGAGCAGGTTCTTCGTTCCCGGATGAAACCACATGAAGATCGGGACCCGGTCGACCGGCTCGCGTCGCAACGCCGCGTGCACGCGTTCTTTCGCATTCATCGTTCGCTCCCGCGTCGACTACAGAACGCCGTACTTCTCGTAGGCGGCCGCCGCCTTCATGCCCGCACGGATCGAGTCGCGCACCACGTTCTCGGCAAACACCTTCTCCCACGCCGCGCGGATGGCCTCGTCCTCGACTTCCCGCGGCACGACCACCACGCCGTCGACATCGGCGATTACCAGATCCCCGGGAGCAAAGCGCACGCCCTCGATCTCGACGGGAACGTCCAGATCGACGACGCGCTGCCGGTCCTTGCTGTCGTACACCGACGCGCCCCGCGCGTAGACCGCGAACCCCATCGACTTCATCTTGTCGATGTCGCGTACCGCCCCGTTGACGATCGCGCCCACGCAACCGCTGTTGCCGGCCGCGGTCGACAGAAGCTCACCCCACACGCCGGAGTGCACGGAGCCGCCGGCCGCGGCAATAAGCACGTCGTCGGGCCGGCACCCATCCACCGCTCGCAGTTCCAACTCGTACGGCCGGGGATCCTCGTGGAACATGTCGGTCCACAGCGTCGTCTTGCAGCGACCAACCAGCACGCCCTCCACCGTGTACGGACGGAGGCGCACCCGCGGCGACTGGTGCTTGTATCCCAGACCGTCCAACGCGTCGCACACCACGGCCGCATACAACGACTTGCGCATCATGGGCAATGTGATCTTCTCGGGCGTGCTTCCGGCCATCAGGTGCATCCTCCGCTCAGACAGATTCGACGGCGTCGACGGCTCGCGCCGACGGCGCGCATGCCCCGTAGGGGCATCGGATCGTAGCCGGG
>CAYMME010000671.1:0-3832 GCA_964391465.1 uncultured Planctomycetales bacterium | reverse complement strand
TGCCCCTCCCCTGGAAGTGCAGCCGTATTGTAGGCGCTCGGGAACTGTTGGCGATCTCGTCTTTTTTCCCGCATCGGCTGAACGTCCCCGAGATCACGTTGGGTCCGTACACGCCCAGCAGATGGCTCGCGCGACACTCAGTGCCCGCCTGGGTCCCGGCGAGCATGCTGGCTGCTTACCCGATCTTGTGCGTACTGCGCCGTGTTCTGCTGCCACACCACCGTCGACGTCGTGGGTTGTGCGTGGCCTGCGGATCTGACCTGACGGGCAACGTGTCGGGCACCTGCCCCGAGTGCGGCACCGAGCACGCGCGCGCCGGTTGAGACCACCGGAAAGGAGTCCCGGCGAGCAGTGCTTGCGGCCGATCCCTCCGACGGCGAGATACATGCTGTCGTCTACGCGGCATGGAACGGGACTCCAAACACGCGCGCCCGCTGGATCAGCCCACCACCCCCACGACGAGCGAAGCGAACGCCGCTTGCGTTGCCATCGCCGACGTCACCGAGCCTCGCTGACGTCCATAGGAAGCGTTTGCAGGCCCGCTGTTGAACGCAAGCGATTGGAGTGTGGCGAAGGTCCCGCCATGGCGCTGGCGACGTCCCTGGCGGCTCGACGGCTCACGCATCGCTGCCGGCTGCCGCGTTCACCATCGCCAAGATGCCTGCCTTGACCGGTTCGGGAAGCGTCGGCCACGCCTCGGTGAGACGGCTCAATTCGGGGTCGGACGATATGCCAGGCGCTATGTCCGGCGTGCCTTCTGTCGCAAGTCCTTGCGGGACATCGGGGTTATGGTTTCCGTTTACAGGAATGCAAATCCTGCATGGCCTGGCAAGACCTACCGGAGCGTTGCGCAAGGAAAGAAGAGCGGCTTGTCGTCGATTTTCCCTCGACCGAACTCAGCTAACCACGCTTGCGTCTCCGGGCTGCGGAGGTAGGCAGCCAGGACCTTTGCGCTGTCGTGGCGCGCTTCGGGCCAGCGCTGAGGATTCGCCACCACGACGACGTAGGGGCGTCGCAGGAGCGGGTCGCCCTCGACGAGAATCTCGGCTGATTTGTGACGTATTCTTCCTTGGCGGAAGGGAATGCGGCCCACGATGGTGTAGGCCTTGCGCCCCTCCGCCCACAGCACCGTGTGCCCATGCTGTAGGGTCGGCTGAGCCGGGATGAATGCTTTGCTCGGTTTGACGCCCGCGGCATCGAGCACTGCGTGCACCACCTCGTGGGCCCCGATGCTCTGGTGCTGAACGAACGGCGCCCCGCTCTCGACGATCTTTCGCATCGCCGCTGCGGCATCCTTCATTCCGCGGATCCCTGCCGGGTCCTCCGGGGGACCGACGATCACCAGATCGTTCTTGGCCCACGGCTGGGGGTCGAGGGCGTACCCGTCCGCGACGAGATTGATGATCGTGTCGCTCGCGTGCATCGTGATCAGATCGACGCGGCCCTCGATCATGGCCGGGGCGATCCGCCTCTTCGGCCCGCTCACCACGACCTCGACCTGATGGCCCGTGGCCGCCTCGAACCGTTCGGCCAGGGCCGGCCACATCCCGGTGGCCGCCATGCCTCCGATGACGGCACAACGGATCGGCTTGCCGGCGTGCGGATTGGGAGCGGCGCAGCCGGACCAACTGAGCAAGGCAATCGCCGCCGCACAGCGGCAAGCATTGTTTCGATTCATTCTGATGCACTCCATTTGTTTGAGTCGCGCACAGCAGCCACAAGCGCAATCGACGGCCGACGACGGTGCATGACGAACGCGCCCGCCGATCCGAGTAGCAACGTCATGATCATCAGACCCCAATGCGACACCGCAGGCACGGGCGGCCCCGCGGTGAGAACGAGCCGCGGCCCCTCGAAGGCCCCCAGCTTGAGCGACCCGACGGTAAAGCCGATCGCCTCGCTCACAGGAGCGAGGTGAAGCGTCACGTCACCGGGGGCGGCGAGATCGGCAAGGAAGCCGCCCGAACCGACCGACAAGACGTAGGCGTGGTCCTCGTCGAGCCCGGTGTTGGAGAACGTCCCGAGTGACGCCTCCGTACTCGAGGCGACCATCGTTTGGAGGAGGTTGTAGGTAATCTCGTTTCCGCTGCCGACCACAGGCGCCCTGGGAACCCCGGGCCCCTCCACCCAGTCATCGTTGTCGAGCCAGGACACCTCGAAGTCCCCGACGCCGCGGTTGAAGATCGAGTTGTTGGGGTCTCCATCTTCGAGCACGCGGAGTTCGGCGGCCGTGATGACCCACGACGCCGGGCCGAACGCAGCATCAAATGCGGCCACGGCGTCGCCGGTGTCGAACATCATCAGCGTGTCGAACCGTCCCTGAGGCTGACCCGATCCGTTGACGGCACTGTCGCCGGCCACCGCGAGAGCTCCGGCCGCCCCGTAGTTGAGCGTCGGCTCCGCGGCCCGCACGAAAGCATCTCCCGTCGGCAGGAGGGTGTGGGTCGCCGCAACCGCAGCCGACGTGCAGATGCCCGCCACGCACACCGCGCCCACGACCACTACCGTTCGCAGAAGCCGCTCTTTCCGGCTCGTCCATTCCTCTTTTCCCACGGTTCATACCCTCCAGTTTCGCGCACTACTTCTACTCGTCGTCTGTCGGGTCCGGCTGGCCGGGCTCAGCCCACGGCGTGCCCGGGACGATCCATCGAATCTCACTGCGATGAGGATCACCCACACCGCAGCCCACGTAAGCGCCGCGGAATGTCGCCGCGTGGCCGTCCAGGTAAGCGATGTTCACGTGGTCGCGATGCCGGGCCAGGGGGCTGTACGCCTCGTAGGAAGGCACGGCCGAGCAGTGCTCCCCCGATCCGTCCGTCATGAACACCTGCACGCTGGGGTCTTCCACGTATTCGATGCGGTCCGGCTTGTCGGCCCACCACGTCGACAGCATGATGTTCATGGCGTAGGCGAAGAAGTACTCGTGCCCGGTCTCCACCGCTGACGGACACACCCACAGGGTGCGGTCTCGAGCCCGCGGCTTCTTGTCCTTCTCGACGAGTTTGACGTACGGGGCCATATTGAGCAGCGGCGGGAGGGCGTTGAACCAGTCGTCGGCGCGATCGATCTTCCGAACCGACCGGACCCCCTGCCCGCGACGCGGCAGGTAGCCGTTGTACTCCGTCGCATACAGCGCCGCCGCCGCCGCCCACTGGCGAAGGTTCGTCTGGCACTTCACCCGGCGGGCGGCGTCACGAGCCTGTTGCAGCGCCGGCACCATGATCGAGATCAACAGCCCGATCATGGCCACCACCACCAACAGCTCGATCAACGTGAAGCCAAAACCCGATCGTGGCCTGCGCCCACAGGACGATCGCCCATAACGCCGGTCCCATCGCCGCCGGATCAGCGGCAACGCGTCCGGATGCATCGATTCGCATCTCGCCGACATGACCCTCGCCCCGGGAATGCTCCAAGTCGCGCCGCTTCCCTACTGAGTACATACCACGCTCCCGCAGACGGCGATCACGTTCTGCAAAGAATGCATCGCTACTGTGTCATCCGCGCGCGCAAACACAATGCAAATGTTGCAACAACGTGCGTGTGATGAAGCGTCAAGCGGCACGATCGCGCGCCGAATGCGAATGCTGCAATGGAGCATGTAGCGCCGAGTGCAAGCGGCGCATGGTCTGCCCGTGTCCGAGGGCACGAATGGACTTGAACGCGCCAACGCCGTTCGCAAAGGCAGGAAGCGTCGGGCACGTGGCTCAAGGCGTTCTGCGATTCCGCTGTCGGTTGGGGGGTGGGTGGAAGGGCTGGCATACGTCCGCGTCGGCCGTCGCGTTGTCCTCGAGCAAGGCGAAACGGACGGGCATCACGGTAGCTCCCGTGG
>CAYMME010000670.1:0-3839 GCA_964391465.1 uncultured Planctomycetales bacterium | reverse complement strand
GACACCGACGTGCTTTCCGCCTCGAGCAGTGACCGCAAGATCGTGTGGTACGAGAACTTGAGCGGCTCGACATTCCTCGACGCGGGCTCGCATCTCTCGGTGGACGGTGCCCTGGTCAACTCGCTCCCCCTCACAACGTTCTGTTCGACGATCAGCGTGGGGGTCGGCCCGGCCGGACCGCTGACGAACACGGCCCGCATCACGGCCGAGTCGGGCGACTTCGCGGCGAACATCACCAACGACGGTAGCGTCGTCGTCACAGCCAGCTCGCAGGTGTCGGGCGACTACACCAACGACGGAACCACGACGATCCAGTCCGGCCTGCTCTCAATCTCAGGAACGCTGACCAACAACGGCGAGATTGACGGCGACTTCTCCTACGGCGGAATCTCTGTCGAGGGCGAGTATGCGGCGAGCGCGGCGGCCCGGGCCGTCGTGGCCTCCGCGGATGCCACGGTGCGCGTGGAGGGTGACTACGACGTGGCGATCGATGCGAACGACCGGTACGACATGGCCCAGGCGGAGCTGCAAATGGACGGAGCGACGCAGGACCTGGAGGTCATGAGCACCGACATCGGCCCCGATCCGGCCGGACTCGACCGCACGCAGCCGGGGCACTTCCCGGTGGGCACGCTGCGCATCGGTCCCGCGGCCACCACGGTGAACCTGGTCGACAACCACGACAACGATGGCCTCGGCCAGGCGGCGTGCGAAGCGGTCTACGTTGACAAGCTGATCATCGAAACCGGAGCCACGCTCAACACGAACACGTGCCGGGTCTACTACAACGAGCTGACCCAAGACGGCACCGTCGACGACCCGGCCAACATCATCCAGATCGCCCCCGAGCCCATCCCCGCCCTGACCGACACCGGCACGATCGTTCTGGCCCTGTTGCTCGCAACCGCAGCAGCGACTGCGGTCCGTCGCCGTCGAGCGCTCGCGCGATGAACCGCCGTACGCGGGTGCCCCATCCTTCGTGGCTGTATCACGAAGGGTGGGGGACGGATTCCACCAGCTCGAGTCCGCTCGGCAGATCGAGAGTCAGCCCCGTCGCGGGTGGTCTCTTGTTGACAGGCATGTGAGGCGGGCCTATACTTCGTTATACGAGGTATAGACCTGTGCGATTCGACCGGGAACTGCTGAAGGGAACGACGGAGACGCTCATCCTGGCCACCCTGGCCGAGCGGGCCTCGCACGGGTACGAGCTCGTCGAGCGCCTGGGGCAGCGCAGCGAGGGCATCTTCGAGATGGGCGAGGGCACGCTCTACCCGCTGCTCTACAAGCTCGAAGCGAAAGGCTGGATCGAAGGGAAGTGGCAGGCCGGCACGGGGCGGCGACGGCGGCGCGTCTATCGCATCACGCCGCGCGGGCGACGGCAACTCGCCCAACGTACGGCGCAGTGGGCGGAGTTGGTCCGGGGAATGGCCTTGGTACTGGGAGGACCTGCCCATGCATGACGACTCGAGAATCGAAGAACGGATCGCCGAGGTCCTACGCGGCAGCGGCTTACCCATGGAACGGCGGGCGGAAGTCGCAGAGGAGATGCGGGACCACCTGGAACAGGCGATTGCGAGCAAGCGCGAGGCGGGGCGGTCCGATCCGGAGGCCGTCGAGCTGGCTCTGGCCGATTTCGGCTTGCCGCAGGCAATCCGCAAACAACTCCGCCGGCAGCAGCGAATGCTGGACCGCCGTCACGCATGGGACAAGCTCCGCAGGCAGTTTCGATGGATCGTCGTCGGATGCGCGGTCCTCGGTGCCGCACTGGCGATACTGTCCCCTGAACGCGTTTCCTTTCTCAATCGTTGTCTGGGCGGGGTGTGCGTGTCAGCGTGGTGGGTTTGCGTTTGGTGTCTCAGTGTCCGTTTCGGCACGCCGCTCGAATGTCAGCTCGAGCGACGGCGCCCGCGCGACGAGTACGATTTCCTCGAGAGCATGCTGCGGTGGACGATGGTCGGGGCGTTGAGTCTGTCGGGCATCATTGCCGTGGCCCTCGTGCTGATCGCCGCCTGCACGCCGCTCCTGCACAGAAGCCCGCTATCTGCGCAGTTCGTCCAGTTGTTCTGGTACAACTTCGGCATCGCATGGTTCGAATCCGCGGCCCGTAACTTCGGGCTGGCCGGCCTTGTCGTCCTCGGCTTTGCCCTCGGCGCCGCCTTGTACGAACGGTCGCGATGCGTCGAAGGAGGACCGTCGCTCGCCGAGGGCTAGCGTCGTGCCCTCGAGTTGGCGAGGCGAATCCGATCCGAACCGCGACCGTCAGGGAGCGGCCAGGACAAGACCAAGCGTCGCCGCTCCCTGACGGTCGCGGTTCGGAAAGGGTGCGGTACCCAAACCTGACCGGCGGCGCTGGTGCTTGCCTGGGATTCTGCCTCGGTGTACCGTTTCCCGAGCACGGTGGCTTATCGATGCTTTGAGCGGTCGTTTAGCGGCGACCCGCAGGGGAGCGCGTGACCCGGCCCTGCCGGCGAAACGTCGCCACCTCCGAGACACTACGTAAGCTGACGGAACTCACGAATGCTGCCAAAGAGCCGATATGCGTGGACTGCGCTGGTTGGTCTTTTGTCGTTGATCGGATGCGCCCCGCGCAGCACCACTCCGGGTACGCCGGTGACGGACGCGTGGTCGGATCCGACACCACCGGAGTCGACGGGCGAGGTCACTTCCAACTGGTCGTACGGTGACGCCGGGGCGACCGGCGGGTCGGCCACGACTCAGCCGGTCAAGAAGTCCTCGCCGATCATGACCGTCAACGGCTCACCGGTGTCGGGCAACCTGTTCATCCGTGTGCTCGTGCAAGGGCACGGGCTGGCTCTGCTGGAGAACCTCGTCGTGCTCGAGGCGGCCAAGCAGCTCGCGGCCGAGCGGGCGATTGCCGTCACGCAGAAGCACATCGATACGGCGTACGAGAAGGCCATCGGCGAGTTGGCCGGGCCTGCCCCCGCCACGCAGTCGACCGAGGATCGCCAGGCGTTCGGCGAGCGGTTGCTGACCGAGTTCCTGCGACGCAAGAACATCTCGCGCCTGGAGTACATGCTCGGCATCGAGCGAACCGCCTATCTCGAACGAATCGTCGAGGCGGACGTTGCGGTGACCGAAGCCGAGCTGAAGGCCGAATACGACCGCAAGTACGGCGAGAGGGTTCAGGTGCGGCACATTCAGGTGCGGACGCTCGATGACGTGAAGAAGGTGCGCAGGCTGCTGGGCGAGGGCAACCGGTTCGACGCCGTCGCCCGCCGGCACTCGCAGAACCTCGAGACGGCGCTGGCGGGCGGGCTGCTGCCGCCGTTTACGGCCGAGGACCCCGACGTGCCGCAGCTCATGGCCCTGACCGCCTTCCACCTCAAGCCGGGGGATATCTCGGCTCCGATCCAGGACGGAGCCTGGTATCACATCCTCGTGCTCGAGCGGCGTTTCCCGCCCAGCAGCGTCGAGTTCCGCCACGTGCGTGACGAGCTGCGCGAGCCGGCCCGTCGGCGGCTCATGAGGCCCAGGGTGCAGAGGCTCGCCGAGCGACTCTTCCGGGAAGCGAAGCTGAAGATCCACGACGGCGAGCTGCGACGTCAGTTCACGGGGAAGCATCCGGACCGACCGCGACCGGGACAGTGAGCGAAGCGAAGTGAGAAGTACGAAGTACGAAGTGAGAAGTGAGAAGTGAGAAGTCAGAGGGGTGGCGGCGGCGTATGGGTTTGGGCCGACGGCTGATAGCTGAAAGCTGACCGCTCGTGCTATAATGGCCCACATGAGCGAACCGAGTATTCAACCGGCTCAACGGATCGGTCGGCTGCCGCCGTACCAGTTAGGGCGCCTCAACGCCCGCAAGCAGGCCCAGCGGCGGC
>CAYMME010000669.1:0-3844 GCA_964391465.1 uncultured Planctomycetales bacterium | reverse complement strand
ATTGCGAAAACCAAGGGTACGAAGTAGGCTGGAACCCGGTACTCTCAAGTGAAGTGAGTTCGGAAACCAAACGCGTTCGGCTCGCATACGGGCAGACGGGACTCGAGGTCGAAGTGCCGGCCGATGCGGCGGTGCTGGAGCCGCGCTATGTGCCCGGGTTGGCGGACGAGCCGGCCGCGTTGCGTCAAGCGCTCGACGCGCCGATCAGCGCACCGCCACTGCGTGAGATCGTCAAGCCCTCGGATCGGGTGACGATCGTCCACACCGACATCACGCGGGCGACACCGAACGATCGCATTCTGCCGGTGCTGCTGTCCGTGCTCGAGGAGGCCGGCGTCGACGCCGCTCGAATCGCGCTGATTAACGCCCTGGCCACGCACCGTCGGCAGACGCCGGATGAGTTGGTGGCGATGCTGGGCGCCGACGTCGTCGACCGGTACCGATGCGTTCAGCACGACGCGTGGGACGATGACAATCTCGTACCCCTGGGCCGGACGTGCCTCGGTCACGAGGTGCGTGTCAACCGGCTGTTCGTCGAGGCCGACGTGAAGATCCTCACCGGTTTCATCGAGCCGCACTTCTTTGCCGGCTTCAGCGGTGGGCCCAAGGGCGTGTTGCCCTCCATCGCCGGATCGGAGAGCGTCTTCACCAACCACAGCCCCAAGATGATCGCCGATCCGCAGGCGACGTGGGGCGTGACGAAAGGAAACCCGATCTGGGAGGAGATGGCCGAAGCGGCCCGGATGGCCGAGCCGACATTCCTGCTGAACGTGGCCCTCAATCGAGACAAGCAGATCACGGGCGTGTTCGCCGGGGAGCTTTTCGCCGCTCACGCGGCCGGTTGCGACTTCGTGCGTGAGGCCTCGATGGTCGCGGTGCCCGAGCCGTTCGACGTCCTGGTGACGACCAACTCGGGCTATCCACTCGATCAGAGTCTCTATCAGTCAGTCAAGGGGATGGCCGCGGCCGCCCGGGTGGTGCGGAAGGGGGGCACGATCCTGATCGCGGCCGAGTGCCGCGACGGCCTGCCCGACCACGGCGAATACGCCCGCCTGCTCCGCGAGGCCAGCAGTCCGGCCGAGGCCCTCGCTCGCGTCGAGGCCCCGGGCTTCTCGTGCCACGACCAGTGGCAGGTGCAGATCCAGGCCCGCATCCAGCAGCACGCCGACGTCTACGTGCATGCCGACGGCCTGACCGACAAGCAGGTCCGCGACGCGCTCTTCCTGCCATGCCGATCGATCCAGGACGAGCTCACGCGCCTGACCCAACCCGACAGCGGTCGTCGGCCCACCGTATGTGTCCTCCCCGAAGGACCACTTACCATTCCGTCCCTTGCGCGATAGCGGAACCGAAGAAGAAGGACAGGCTCCTTCCGCGCACCGCTCGAGTGGGTTCACGTGGCCGAGTATCCGGCGGAGAAGCCTGCGTAGCGCCGGGTCATTCGCACGACGACGTGTCTTGGTGCTCGTAGGCGCCCATGTCGACGTACGGTGCGTCGTTGCCCGGGGCCCCCGTGTCCGTCTTGCCTGTGTCGTTCACGCGGCGTGCGGCTCCCGCCAGGTCTTCCGGTATCGGTTCCGCCCGGTCTCCGTCGTCATCGAGATCTGCCACATCATCGGGAAGGGCATCGTTGTTGCCCGCGTCAATGCACGGAGAACAGTTGTCATGCTCGTACGGGTCGCCCCGGTGCCAAGGAACTCCGGGTCTTCGTCGGTGTTTCCGGTCCCGGTAGGATACCCGCCCGCTGACAGCGCGGTAAGCTTGGCTTGTTGGTGCTGTGCCAATGCCGGCGGGTGTTGGGCTGCCGAATTGGCAACAATAACGGTTAGCGGAATGGCTAAGAAGGTTGTTCGCGATTGTATGGCGGCGCCTCTGTGATGGTATGAGACCCATAATGGCGGCTTGTAGTGGTGGGCTACCTTTCCTGGTGTCTTTGGGGTGTCGGGCGACCAGAGGCTAGGAGAAGGAGCGCGGACACTCCGGCGACGATGAGCCCCCCAGTCTGGGTTTCCGGTACGAGCATGCGATAGCTGAATGTGACGCGATCGTCGATCCGAGTAGGCACGCCAATCTTGAAGATGTTCTGGTCAGTCGTGCGAATCACGACGGTGTCACCGCGGTCGAAGGGAACATCGAGTTCGGCTGACGAGAATACGAGATCAGGCACGTCATCATCGTCCAGGTCGAAAAACGGAGTCTCGTCCAGGAATACAATCTCTGCCGGATACTCATGGACGAAAACGGTGGGATTTTCCCGATCCGCATGAAAGCCGAAGTGGAAATCCCATGGCCGAGGAAAGACGCCAGGGTTTGGGCTGCATTCAATCACGCCCGTCTCCAGGTCAAACCCCTCGAATTCGTACGCGAGCGTTGCTCTTTCCTCGACAGACGTCGCGAACCCTCGCTGAGTGCCTCGCAACGGCGGGACTGTCCACTGGGCCGCTTGATGGGGTCTGACAAGCGCGCCCTCCTCGTCGGCGATTGCACACGGTGCCGCTTGCGCCATGGGTGCCCAGAGCAATAGAGCGCTCGCCATTGCCGTACGTGGCTCATTCCTCCACACACGCATTCGGGCACCTCCGTGTGGCCAAGGTCAACGGACCCCGCGCGGACCGGCTACAGAGGCTGGCCCGGAGGTCCAATATTGTGGTATCATACCACAACTGAAACATACTGCAACACAGCAACACGAGTCCGCCCGCGCCCAGCAGCACGAGCGTCCCCGGCTCGGGGACGAGGGTGAGTTGCACGCCATTGATCGAGCCGGTTTCGAAGGTGCCGCCCCGGGGCGTGGGGATCAGTGTTCCGTCGGTCACCTGGGTTGAGAAGGCGGCGTGGGTTGTGCCTTCCTCGAAGGTGCCCGTCCACGCCCCACTCGTTACGAGGGCAACCTGTACGCTTGGGTCCCGGACGTCCCCCAGGATCACTCGATTCCCCGCCGACGATGGAGTCTGATCCCACAGGTAGACCAGGATTTCGTAGGGGCCGTCTACGAGTCCCGCGAGCAAGATGGTTGCGACAATGTCACTGCCTCCTGCCTCCATGTAGTCGTCGAGCAGGCGCTCGTCGTTACCCGTCGTGGCCGGAGCATCCGACCATAGGTCTCCCCCGAGGGAGCCGACGAACTCCACGGTGGCGTCGATCGGCGCGCCGTCGAGTCCCACGAGCGGGTGCAATACGCCGTGTCCGCCATTCAGAGCGTTCCAGACGCCCGGCTGCCCGGCGGCAGCGCCGTAGTCACTCGACGGCGTGCCCGCTGGGGTCCCGAAGTCGATGTTGATCGACTGCGCGGTCACCGGCGCGGTCGCGAGGCCGGTGATCGCGGCCATGGCCGCGATCAGGTCGCTCCTACCACTCAGGCCACGTGCTTGTCTCCAATGCAATCGCGAGAGGGGATACATGTGCTTTCTCCGTGGTGGGCGGGCAGTTGTATCTCCGCGGACACAATCGCCTTGCATGTAATGGTCACCACATCCCCCGCAAGCTCAACCGAGGAGTCAGACTACCATGATTGTGCTCCTGACCGGGGCACGCGGTTGCCTCTGCCCACCGTGTGCGCCCTGGCCGGGCGGGCAACCCCACCGTCGCGGCTTCATGTCGCGCAGACACCCTTTCACAGCGCCAAGCCCCGCACGGCTAGGCGGATTGCGGATTGCGGATTGCGGATTGCGGATTGCGGCTCCGAATCCTCAATCCAAAGCCACGTCCATAGCCGGAGTATAACCCACGTCAGACGTGTTGTCAAGAGAGTTTTGTCGAAAAGGATCGTGGAGCACCCCGCCAGCCCCGCCCGGCACCCTTCGGGGTCGCAACGGGGTGCTTTCGGGCGTACGCTTTGGAGGGG
>CAYMME010000668.1:0-3848 GCA_964391465.1 uncultured Planctomycetales bacterium | reverse complement strand
TCCCGAGACCGCCTTCCGCGACGTGACCGCGGGTGTCTATGGCCAGCCCATCCCTTACCTCTCGATCCCAGATCCGCGTTTCGCCGCCATGCCCTATGTCTGCGTGCGCGTTCCCACCGGCGGCGGCAAGACGCTGCTCGCGGCTCATACGGTTGGCATCGCCCTGAATGAGCTGCTGCCGACCGAGCACGCCGTCGCGCTTTGGCTCGTACCGAGCAATACGATTCTCGACCAGACCGCCGATGCGCTGCGCGACCCCCGACACCCCTACCGCCGGGCCCTGGAGCAGGAGTGCGGCGGTTCCGTCGAAGTCCTCACCATCGAGGAGGC
Source organism: uncultured Planctomycetales bacterium (assembly GCA_964391465.1). Taxonomy (GTDB): domain Bacteria; phylum Planctomycetota; class Phycisphaerae; order UBA1845; family CAYMME01; genus CAYMME01. The sequence goes on along the minus strand of CAYMME010000668.1, from coordinate 3,518 downwards.
CCTGCGTATGTCGCGAGCGACAGTGGAGGGGCAGACTGTTGTGATCGTGTCGACGATCCAGTGTTTTCGTGTCGCCGATAAGACCGGACGCAAGGTATACGATGGCGGCAACGCCTACATGGCCGAACATATCGCCGACGTACCGCCGGACCGCTACCCCGAACTAGACATGGGGCCGGACGGCAAGCCTCGCCCGTCACTGATGAACGTGCTGCGCTACCGCCGGCCGATCGTCATCGTGGACGAAGCTCACAACGCGCGCACGGAGCTCTCCTTTGCGACCCTTGCCAACGTGTTGCCCTCATGCGTGATCGAGTTCACGGCCACGCCCGACACGAAGAAGAACCCCTCCAACGTGCTGCACCGCGTTTCCGCCGCGGAGCTGAAAGCCGAGCACATGGTGAAGCTGCCGCTCCGTGTGATCACCCGCGACGCCGGCCAGAAAGACCAGCTCCTTGCGGAGGCCATCGCCCTGCGGGCCGATCTCGAAGCGTTTGCGCGGAAGGAGGGACAGACCACGGGCGAATACATCCGTCCGATCCTGCTGGTCCAGGCGGAACGCGTGGACGCCTGTGAGGCGCTACGGAAGCGACTTGTCGACGATTTTGGATTGAAGCAGGGCGAAGTGTTGATCTCTACCGGGAAACTCGACGAGCTGCAGAAGGTCGATGACATCACGGCCACCGATTGTGAGGTCCGCTGCATCATCACGGTTCAGAAGCTCCGCGAGGGGTGGGACTGCCCGTTTGCGTACGTGCTGTGCAGTCTCAGGGACACCCACTCGGCAACGGCGATCGAGCAGATTGTCGGCCGCATTTTGCGCCTCCCCAATGTGCAGGAGAAGCAGCACGCCGATCTCAACTGTGCCTACGCGTTGGCCGTCGCGTCCGACGATCACCTCGAAGTCGTTTTGCGAGAGCTGAAGGATGCCCTGGAACACAACGGGTTCACGAAAGCGGAAGCCGAGCGCATCGTTCTGCCGGTGACGCAGCAGACGCTGGTCCTGGCGGGCGAACCCCAGACAGTCCACCTCGATCCCTTGGCCTACAATCGGGACGCGATGACGACAGCCGCGGACAGTCTGCGCGGAAGTGTGGTTTTCGATCCGGAGAAGAGTACGCTCACCGTGGTCGAACCGTTGACGGAAGAAGCCGCCGACAGTCTTGAGTCCTGCGTTCACGAATCGACCACCCGAGAGTCCGTCCGGACAGCCGTGGACAAGGTTCGCGGAGCACCACAGGGAGCGACCGGCAAAGTCGCGCGGATCCCTTCACCCTACGAGAAGCAGTGTGATTTCTTCATCCCTCTTCTGAGCGTTGTGGAGGAAGACCAGACCATCGAGTTCGAGCGGACGCACCTCATCGAGCATCCGTGGAAACTCAGCACGAAGGATGCGACGTTGCCGACGCCGTACGATCCTTCCAAGCGTCCGTCCGGCCAGCAGGGCGTGCTCGACATCGGAGGCAAAGGCGACGTCACATACGACCGCATTCGCGACGGCGCCGCAGAGGACTTCGTGACAAAGCTGCACCAGCACGTCATGGGCTTCGCGCGTGAGGAGCAGTGGACCCTCGAGCAGCTTGTCGCGTGGGTCGACCGCCACTTGCAGGAGCGGGCGGATATCCCGCCCGGCGAGTCGGCCGAGTTCATTCGCCAGGCTATTCGGGGCGTGATGACACGTTGCGGCATCTCGGATGTGAGCGTTGTGGCGCTCGACAGGTTCCGCCTCCGGCTACAGATCGAGAGCCGGATCGCCGAGCACCGACGCTCTGAGCATCGCCAGGTCTTCCAGTCTCTCCTGTTGCCCGATTCGGCACTCGCCGTCTCCGAGTCATGCGGTATCGATTTCAAGGCGATCACATACGCTCCGAGCTGGGAGTACGAAGGGGCGTACCGATTCAGGAATCACTACTTTGGCCCCAAGCCCGGCGAGCTGCGAGATGGCACCGAGGAATTCTACTGCGCTCAATTCCTTGACGGCCTCGACGCAATCGAGTTCTGGATGCGCAACCTCGTCCGGAAGCCGGGTTCCTTCCGCCTTCAGACTTCCAAGGACTGGTTCTATCCCGATTTCGTCTGCAAGCTCAGCGACGGCCGCATCCTCGTCGTGGAGTACAAGGGCGGCGACACCGAGAAGGGCTGGTATTCCATGCCCGACTCCGAGGAGAAGCGCGCCGTCGGTGCCGTATGGGAATCCCGCAGCAACGGCCGGTGCCTGTTCATCATGCCTCAAGGCCAGGACTGGAACGCGATCCGGGAGAAGATCGGCGGGTAGCGCCGTTCCCGCGGCTTGTTCGCAACCCGTTTGAGCACGTCCCCGCCCGGGAACATTCCGCATGCCGCCATAAACAACACGGACGGGAGGCTGTACCTCCCGCCCGCTGATCACACCGCCCCGCCTTTCCCTGTCTACCCGGCCAGCTCCAACAGCTCGTCCCGGACGGTCCGCCAGTTCTTGCCCGTCAGGCTCTCGGCCAGCTTCAGCACGGCCGCGCGCTCAACGCTCCGCGGCTTGCTGGCCGGCAACGCCTGCGGATCGTCGTCCCCCAGGACGGCCGGCAGCGCGGCGATCGCCGCGGAACTGGCTTCCTCGCCCACGTGGGTGTAGTACCGCGTCATGGCCGGGGTGGCATGCCCTACGATCGCTTCCACGACCGAAAGCGGAGCCCCCGCATTCCGGCATAGCGACACGAACGTATGACGCAGCGAGTGAAACCCCACTTCCACCACGGCCCGCTTGCCGGTATGCACTTTGTGCTTCTTCCCGTCCTTGTTGGTGACGATCTCAAAGCCGGTGCCGGGTTTGTGCACGCGGATACCGCAGGCCTTGAAGTGCGATTGCACCAGGGGCGCAATCTGGTTTGTACCCCTCGGATACCGATACGCCATCTCCGGCAGGACGTACTCGTTCTGCTCCCGGCTGGGAGCATCAACCAGCATGGCCCCGAGCGTCGGGTGTATGGGAATCACAACCGGCTTGTTACGGCGCCGTGCCGACTTGTTGGGGATCCGGCGGATCACACCGCGATGCAGATCGACTTCCGCCCAACGCAGCGTGCAGCAGTCGCCCATGCGCAGGCCCGTGTAGATCCCCAGGCCGAGCAGAAGCCGCATCTCGCCTTCTGCCGAATCACAGACCTTGCGCAGCTCCTCGACGGTCAGTTCCCGTCGGCTCTCGCGCATCATCCGCTTGCGCGGGATGCCGTCCCACGGATTCTGCGTCAGACCCGCTTCCGATTTCAGCACACGGAACAGCAGGCGCAGGAAGTTCATGTAACTGTTCCAGGTCCCGGGCGCCTTGCCCTGCCGGATCAGCTCCCCTGCAAACTCTCGCGCCAGCTCCGGGGTTACGTCCGTCATCGTGGCGTTCGGGAGCCTGGTCTCGATCCACGTCAGGAACGTGCGGAACTGGCTCTCGTACACGTGCAGCGTTCCCTCCGATGCATCCGTGCGGTCCGGACTCTCCAGGTATGCCCGCATCGCATCGGCCACCGGCATCGGCGGCTTCTCGTCGAGCT
>CAYMME010000667.1:0-3854 GCA_964391465.1 uncultured Planctomycetales bacterium | reverse complement strand
TGTTGCAGTAAAAAGACTTACGGGCGTGCCTTGCTTGACTTAATGGCATTCGGGTAGACTCTGCCTTTTCTGATGGATTCTTGACAGTGCGGCGAGGGCGGCCGATAATGTGCCCCGAGGTGTCCCGCGCGTGGAAACACAAGTCCTAACCATCTGTGAGGAAAGAGGTTACTGGGACGTCATCCGTCGCGCGGTGTGGGCATTGCAGCAAGGGGGCTTGGTCGCCTTCCCCACCGAGACGGTGTACGGGGTGGGAGCGAACGCGGCCGACGAGACGGCGGTCCGGCGGCTGCGGGAGGTCAAGCAGCGGTCGGCCGCAAAGCCGTTCACGGTGCACGTCGGGCGGCGCCGCGACGCGGAACGGTTCGTACCCACAATGTCGCCTATGGGGCGACGTCTGACCACGAAGGGCTGGCCCGGGCCGCTGACGCTGATCTTCAGCGTGCCGGACTTCGCCCAGGCCGCGGTGGCTAGCGAGATCCCGGCCGAGCAGTTGAGTGTGGTGTACAAGGACGCGACCGTGGGGCTCCGATGCCCCGACAACAAGCCCGCGCAGGACCTGCTGACCGAGGTCCGCAAGCCGGTAGTGGCGGCCAGCGCGAACGCCGCGGGTCGGCCGCCGGCGTTGTGCGTCGAAGAGGTGCTCGACGAGTTGGACGGCAAGGTCGACATCGTGCTCGACGGCGGGCCCGCGCGGTACGCCAAGCCGTCTACCATCGTGCGGGTCAACGGCGACACGTACGAGTGCGTGCGTGAAGGCGTCTTCGATGAGCGGATGCTGCGTCGGCTGGCCTCTATGAACGTGCTGTTCGTGTGCACGGGGAACACGTGTCGCAGCCCCATGGCCGAGGTGATGTGTCGCCGGATGCTGGCCGAGCGTCTGGGCTGCCCGGAGGACGAACTGGAGTCGCGAGGGTACGGGATCGCGTCGGCCGGCGTGCTGGCCTCGCTCGGCACCCCGGCCTCGTCGGGGGCGCGAGAGGCAATGGCGGCACGAGGCTTGGACGTCGGCTCGCACCAGTCGCAGCCGCTGACCGTCGAGTTGATCCACCAGGCCGATCACATCTTCACCATGTGCGAGTTGCACCGTGAAGACGTGTTGTCGATGGTCCCGTCGGCCGAAGGGAGGACGGCACTACTGGATGCCGGCGGCGACGTGAACGACCCCGTCGGCGGGACTCAGGATACTTACGAAACATGTGCCGAGACGATCCGCAACGGGATCGAGCGTCGGCTAACGGAGGTCTTGGCTTGATAGTTGCAATTGGCAGCGATCACAGGGGGTTTCGCACGAAGGGCGCTGTCAAGGCGACGATCGAGTCGCTCGGGCATGGTGTAATCGATGTCGGCACGCAGGACAGCCTGAGCTGTGACTATCCGGACCAGGCCTTTCCGGTCGGCAAGGCCGTGGCCAAGGAGGAGGCCTCGCGCGGCATCCTCATGTGCGGAACCGGCATCGGCATGTCGATCGCCGCCAACAAGCAGACGGGAATCCGGGCCGCTCTGTGCCACGACGAGCTGACCGCGCGGCTGTCCCGCCAGCATCAGAACGCCAACATTCTCTGTCTGCCCGCCGACCTGATCGGCGAAGAGCTGATCCGCCGCATCGTGGAAGTGTGGCTCGAGACGTCGTTCGAGGGCGGCCGCCACGCAAGGCGCGTCGACAAGATCACCAGTCGCGAGCAAGCCGGCTAACCGTTATTCTCAGAGCATGTGTGACAAGGGGTGCCACTGGCAGCTCGCCTGCCAGTGCGGTGGTGAGTGCGTGCGGACAAGCCGTTCGTGCTCTGCGGTGAAGACACTGGCAGACAAGCTGCCTGTGGCACCCGACGCCAAGCACGTACGCCGACGAAGTTGGCATTCCGCGTGCGCGCACATCTGATGGACGAGCAAATGAGCACGGCAGACGATCCGCATGACCGACTGCGGTCCGAAGGCGACCTCAACCTTTCGCCCCGGCGGGCGGCCTGGGCCGGCGAGCACATCGACGCCGGGACCCGGCGACTGCTCGACGAAGACGCCGCGGTGTTTCTGCATCAATCGCTGTCGACGCCCTGCCTCAACGTGCTGGCCGGTTGCGACGGGATCTACATCGAGGATCTCCAGGGCAACCGGTACATGGACTTCCACGGCAACAGCGTGCATCAGGTCGGATTCGGCAACCGGCGGGTGATCGAGGCCGTCACGGCCCAGTTGGAACGGCTCTCGTTCTGCCCGCGGCGGTACACGAACGAGCCGGCGATCAACTTGGCCCGCAAGCTCGGGGAACTGGCGCCGGGTGATCTGAACAAGGTGCTCTTCGCACCCGGCGGGACGAGTGCGATCGGCATGGCGCTCAAGCTCGCGCGCATGGCCACCGGCCGGTTCAAGACGGTGTCGATGTGGGACTCGTTCCACGGGGCGTCGCTCGATGCCATCTCGGTCGGTGGGGAGGCCATCTTCCGTCACGGCGTCGGGCCGCTGCTGCCCGGCACCGAGCACGTGCCGCCGCCCGATCCGTATCGCTGCGTGTGGGACTGCGGCGGCCAGTGCAGACTCAAGTGCGCCGAGTACGTGGAGTACGTGCTCGAGAAGGAGGGTGACATCGGCGCGGTCGTGTGTGAGACGGTGCGCAGCACGGGCGTGATTCCGCCGCCGGACTACTGGAAGGCGGTGCGGGCCGCGTGCGACAAACACGGCGCACTGCTGATCCTAGACGAGATCCCGACCTGCCTGGGCCGCACCGGCAAGATGTTCGCGTGCGAGCACTACGGCATCGTGCCGGACATGCTGGTAATAGGCAAAGGCCTGGGCGGCGGCATCTTCCCCCTGGCCGCCCTCAACGCCGGCGAACGACTGGACGTCTGCGGCGACCAAGCACTAGGCCATTACACGCACGAGAAGAACCCGGTAGCCTGCGCCGCAGCCCTGGCCGCAATCGAGCACATCGAGGAAGAGGGTTTGCTGGACCATGCCAAGGACCTGGGCCAACACGCCCTATCGCGCCTCCGAGCAATGATGACCAGCCACAAGATCATCGGCGACGTGAGGGGCGTCGGCCTGCTCCTGGCCGTCGAGCTCGTAAGGGACCGCAACACACGCGAAAGAGCAACCGAAGAGGCCGAGCAGGTAATGTACAGCGCGTTATCGAAGGGCCTGAGCTTCAAAGTAACCATGGGCAACATCCTGACGCTGACGCCGCCGCTGATGATCAAGAAGGCCGAGATGGATCGAGCGTTTGACATCCTCGACGAGTGCCTGGCGGAGTTGACGAAGTAGCAGCCGCGTCGCCCCCCCCCCTTTCCGAACCGCGCCCGTAAGGAAGCGGCATGTTTGAGGGACGGAGGGACGCAGGGACAAAGGGAACGGCTGACCGGGCTTCGCGAACTGCATCAGAGCAGACGTGGGTAGCCACAAGAAGGCGCAAAAAGGCACGAAGAAAGCCCCGCCGGCTCTACATCACTTTTCGTGCCTTTTTGCGCCTTTTCGTGGCCATCCTCGTCACGCGGCGAACGCTTTGCGTTCAGAGGCGGCGTCGCTGCACCGCGTGTCAAGGGTCCCGGCTCGGGTCGCCGTCCCGCTCCCCGGGACGTCCGGCGAGGCGCCGGACGCTACGGCCGTTCGCCCACGCGGGCTGCGCCCGCGAGAACAGGCGAGCAGTTGAACAGGAGAGCAGGAGACCGCAGGCCCGGTTCGCCCTTGCCCGTGCCCTTGATCCCCACGCGGGCTGCGCCCGCGAGAACAGGTGAGCAGGAGAGAAAGCGGCATCCTTCCCGGGACGTCCGGCGAGGCGCCGGACGCTACGGCCGTTCCCCGATCCCTGTTCCCTGCTGTACCCCTGAGATTCTCGTTGGCCTGGTGTTGGCGGCGGGTTT
>CAYMME010000666.1:0-3860 GCA_964391465.1 uncultured Planctomycetales bacterium | reverse complement strand
CGAGCGGCGCCCAGCGTTCGCTGCCGGACTTCGAAGCTGCGTTTCCCGCCAACGGATCGGACAACGTCGACGCCGACCCGTTGTTTGTCGGCCCCGGGAGCGACGACTTCCATCTGCTCGCCGGGAGTCCGGCCATCGATGCCGGTGCGGCGCCTGTGCCGGACGTCTATACCACGTTCTTCAACCTCTACGGGATTGACATTCAAATCGACGCCGATGGTGCGGCACGGCCGCAGGGTGGGGTCTTCGACATCGGGGCTTACGAGCGGCAGTAAGGTTCTCGTCCGCCGCATGCGTAGGGTTGCCGGTCTGGGATGAAACGGCTCGGGGCACTCGGCCTCGAGCCGTTCTTCGCGCGCCGCACGGCGCCGCGGCCCGGCCGACCCGGATACGTCCCCTGCGACTTGCCCCACGCCCCCTCCTGGCGGGTGTTCGGAACCCCGGCGCCGCCACGTCATCCAGGCGTCAATGTCTACCGGGACGGGCACGTCGGGCAGCCGATGTGACGGCTTGGCCGCACCCGGCCACCGACTCGCAGCGATTCCCGCCGGCTGGGCCTACCTGTCCAATCCCCCCACTACGGCGGGCGCCCACATGGGCAAATCGCCCCGCTCAGAATCTGCGAGCCCCGGAACCCTGGCGGCTCACTCCTATCGGACGCCCTGGCACCGTTCTTGCCAGCCAGACACGCGACCAAGACAAGTGCTTGCGATTCGAGTTCGTTTCGGGCAAGATGAGCATAAGTGAGAAGGGACGCCCAGGTTCTTGAGCCGGGTTCGGGCTCTCACGACAATCCGATCCCGGGAAGAGTCAATCCCACAAGCTCCATGGAGGAAACAAGAACCGGCAGGCGCCCCGGTTGCGGCGCCGGGACGGATGGCGTGGGAGCGACGAACCAGCGTGAGGGTCTTCGGTACGCTGTGGGTCGGCCAGCGGCTTGAGTCGCGCATCTTTGAGTTCCAAGAGGCAAAGACTGTCAAACACAGGCCGAAACAAACGGGTGCGCAGTGGCGCAGCGAACGACGAGCACGCAGGGAGTTGGGGGCGCCGTGCCTGGCCGTTCGGATCTGATCGGTTGCCGCTGCTCTGCGCGCTTTGTACCGCGATCACGTTGAGCGGATGCGTTCCGCAGCCCGCACCGGAGGATCCCGTCGAGACGCCCGTGCCAAGGCTCGCCGATGCCGGACCCGATCAGGTCGCGATCGAGGGTGATCTCGTGACGCTCGACGGAAGGGCCAGCGTCGCACCCGTAGAATTGTCCATACAGTGGGTGCAGGTCGCCGGAGCACCGCAGGTGGAGCTGTCCGATGTGGCCGGCCTCTTGACGACCTTTGACGCGCCCGCGGTCCCCGAGGGACAGGACGCGCTGACGCTCACGTTTCGGCTTTCGTTGCTCGCGGCGGACGAAACATGCGACGCCGTCGCAGGCGCCTGTGCGACGACCACGGTAACGGTCACGCGACGGCCGGTGGTTGCGGGGAACGAGGCTGCCGCCGCGGTGAGCGCGGACGGATCGCTGGAACTGGTGCTGGACTCGGCGCAGGTCGACATCGTGGGAGCGGCCTCGGACACGCTGGTGTCGATGACGCTGGATCCGGGCGAGCCGGGAACTCCGCCCGGTCCGGGGGCGGGTACGTATGCCGGGTTCGCCGGGAACGACGCGCTGCCGCAGAGCATTACCGTCACGACGGAACTGGCCGACGGAAGCTTTGCGGCTCTGGTGCGGCTGTACTACGACGAGGCAGATATCGACGGCATGGCCGAGTCGTCGTTGCGGCTGTTCGTCCTGAACGAGACCACGAATACCTGGGAACTGGCAGGTTCCGCAAGCCGGGACGAGGGCGTGGCGATGCCCCCTGACCCCTTCGCGGCGACCGAAGTGGGCATGCACGGGGTGAGCACGTCCAACCACTACGTCTGGGCGATCGTCGATGGGTTCAGCACGTTCGGCGGTGGTGTTCCGCCGGGGAGCGGAGGTGGCGCGTCAGGAGGGCCGACCGACGGCGGCGGCACCGGCGGCGGTGTTGTCGTTACCCTCGACGATGAGCCGGACGAAGTGTTCGTCGGCCAGGACGTGACCTATACCGTCACCATCACGAACAACACCGACGCGTCCCTGACCAACGTTGCGCTTGACATCCTTCCGCTCCCGCCCAATGCGGCGTTTGTGAGCGGGTCGTTGCAGATCGACGGCGCCGGAGCGGGGAACGAGCCCGACGGCCCCATTGCTTTGGATGATATCTGCTTCGAGGCGGGCGGGAATACCTGCGTCGTGACCTACCGCCTCACGGCGCAGGCCGGCGAAAGCGACCAGATCGAGCACGCGGTCCGCGTGTCGGCCTCCGAACTGCCCGAATACATTGTGGCCAGTGAAACCACGAACGTCAGCACGTTGGAAGGGGACCTGGGCGTCCTCATCAATTGGAGCCCGGACCAGATCTTCGTCGGGCAGGAGGTGACCTACACGGTCACCATTGCGAATGGCATGGATGCGCCCGTCACGAACGTCGAGCTGGACATTCTACCGCTCCCGGCCAATACGGCATTTGTCGACGGGTCGTTGCAGATTGACGGTGCCGGAGCGGGGGATGAGCCGACCGGACCCATTGCCTTGGGCGAGATCGGCACGGGTCCCATCTCGAATTCCCGCGTCGTGACCTACGGCCTCACCGCGCAGCCTGGCGCGAGCAGCCCACTGGTGCACACGGTGCACGTATCGGCCACCGAGTTGGGCGGCGTGATCAAGGAGGCATCCGCTCAGACGCCCGTCATCAGCAACGTGGTGGTGGAGTTCGTGCAGCAGAACAGTTCTGTTCCGGAAGACGATCCGGACCACCGCCATCCCGTCGAGCTCAGGCTGACATTCGACGGCGACGTCGTGATCGGGACGCCCATCGTGGTGGACGTGACGGACGGTGTGGGGGGAACGGCAATGCCGGGTGAGGACTACGACGCCCTCGACCCACCGGAGCCGGTCACGTTTCCTGCAGGTTCAGCGTCTCCGACCACGCAGCCGGTCAACGTGATGCTGATCGACGACACGACCCTGGAACAGGACGAGGAAACGGTTCCCCTCGAGTTGGTGGGCGACCCGCGGACGCCGACCGGGCCGCTGCCCTCGGCGGCCCTGGGCACTCCCAACCCCGACATGACCGACCATGAGGTCGCCATCCAAGACGAAGAGATGGCGATCGTGGACTTCGTCACGCTGATGAGTGACCCGAATCCGGTGGAACCGCCGGGACAACCGGCCGGGGTGGGAGTCAGGACGCCGGGTTCGGTGGATCTGCCGGATGGCCCGCTCGCGTACGAGCAGGCCATCGTGAGAGTCACGGTGTCCGGTGGGGGTGACAGCGACGTGACGATCACCGTTCCGTTCCAGGACGCGAACTGCGGCGCTGCGCAGCCCGGCGAGGACTACGAGGTGACGAGCACGAGTCCCTTCACGTTCGGACCCGGGAGTCCTCCGTTCGAGCAGACCATCGGGGTCGATATCCTGCCCGACGATCTGTCCGAAGGCGATGAAGTCTTCTGCCTGCAACTACCGAACTCGGTGACGACGTTACCGGACATCGGCAGCCGCGCCGGTGTCGACACGGACCGGGATCAGCACGATGTCACGATCGTGGACGACGACAACTCGCCTCCGGTCGCGGAGGATGACGAATACGAAACGGACGAGGACGTTGAGCTCGACGTCCCGGCCCCCGGCGTGCTGGACAACGATCACGACAACGACAGCGATCCGATGACGGCGGTCTTGGACGAATCCACCACCCACGGCGATCTGTCGCTCAGCTCGGACGGCTCCTTCATCTACATGCCCGATCCTGACTTCAATGGCGAAGATAGCTTCACCT
>CAYMME010000665.1:0-3865 GCA_964391465.1 uncultured Planctomycetales bacterium | reverse complement strand
CGCACCGCGGCGCGCGAGCGGAGGCGGTTCGCGGGCGACCGCGATCGAAGCGTTTCTGAACGAGCACGCGGCGAGCGACGACACCGACCTTCTGGCCGACATGATGGTCACCATCTGCCGGCTGGCGCGGGACCGTTGCGGGCGCGGCGAGCTGAAGCTGCTCACCCGGGCCTTCAAAGAACTGCGGTATGCCTTCTAGGTGTTCGCCCCCTACAGCGAGATCCGCAAGGTATCGATCTTCGGTTCGAGCCGGACGCCTCCAGACGCCCCTGCGTACGCCCAGGCCGTCAACTTCGCTCGCCGCATGCGCGAGGAGCAGTGGATGGTCATCACCGGCGCCGGCGACGGGATCATGCGGGCCGGACACGGCGGGGCCGGTCGAGAGGCGAGCTTCGGCGTCGCCATCCGGCTACCGTTCGAGCAGAGAACCAACGAGATCATCGCCGACGACGCGAAGCTCATCAACTTCCGCTACTTCTTCACCCGCAAGCTGCTGTTCATGAAGGAAGCGTCGGCGGTGGCCCTGTTCCCGGGCGGCTTCGGCACCCAGGACGAAGGCTTCGAGGTGATGACGTTGGTCCAGACCGGACGTGGGCAGATGTTCCCGGTGGTGCTCATCGACGAGCCGGGCGGCACCTACTGGCAGCACTGGCGGACGTACGTCAAGGCCGAGCTGCTGAACAACGGGATGATCAGCCCCGAAGACACGGACCTCTACTGCGTCACCGACGACGTGGAGACGGCCGTCCGCGAGATCACCGACTTCTACCGCGTGTACCACTCGTCGCGGTACGTGCGGGACGAACTGGTGTTGCGGCTGAAGCGTCGTCTCGACGACGGGACGGTCGAGCGGCTCAACGATGAGTTCGGCAAGATGGTAATGAAGGGGCGAATTCGCCAGTTGGATCGCCCGTTCGCCGACGAGGCCGGCGAGTACCCCGAGATGCCCCGGTTGGCGCTGCGCTTCGACCGCTATAGTATGGGCCTTCTCCGCCGGATGATCGACACCATCAACGAAGCTGGGTGTCCCGAGGAATAAAGCGGAGGGCGGCGCGACAGAGCCTGATGCTCCCGGTCGCGAGGACGAGACGTACCGGCAGGTGCTCAACGATGATTCGCAAGGTCTCACATGTTATCGGTCCGGCGCTGGCGTTGACGATCGCGGCGGGGCTGCCCGCCGGGTGCAACGCTCCCGCGCAACAGCGCGACTACCCCGTCCCGTTCGTCGGCTCGCGCGTGCCTGCGCGACCCGAGCGAACCATGGCGAAAGCGATGGTGGCTCCCGCGAAGGCCATCTCCGTCGGTCGGAATCAGAGTCAGACCGGAGTGGATCGGTACCGCACGCGCCCGACCGCTGTGGGCACGGACCGCTACCAACCCATGGCCGGCCGGAAGCGCTCGTCGCCGACCGCAATGGGAAGTCAACGGGCGGTGCGCAAGTCCGGCGTCGGCCACGCGAGCCGCAGCCTTATCGGTCACGTACCGAGTACGACCGGGGTCGGGACGGGCGGCAGCACGGAGAAGCTCGCCGGTACCTTCCGGATTCCGTGAGCGCCGCTTTGGCGGGTCGGAGGCACCATGACGACGATCGAAGTCCCAACCCGACACCGATGTCAATTCGTCGATGTCACGCGCGACGTACAGAGCGCCGTGAGCCAGGCCGGCGTCCAGGACGGCGCGGTGATCTGCTACGTGCCGCACACCACCGCGGGCATCACCATCCAGGAAAACGCCGATCCCGACGTAGTCCATGACGCGTTGTGGAAGCTCGAGCAGCTCGTTCCCCAGCACGAGAGCGCCTTCCGTCACGCCGAGGGCAACGCCGACGCGCACATCAAGGCGTCGCTGATGGGTTCATCGGTCACGGTGCTGGTTGTCGGTGGCAGACTCGTACTCGGCACTTGGCAGGGGATCTACTTCACCGAGTTCGACGGGCCCAGGTCGCGCAGAATGATTGTGAAAACGATGAGCGATCAGTGATGAGGGATGAAGGATAGGGGACTATGCCAGCGGGTCGGCCCTCATGCATCCCTCGTCCTTCCTCCCTCATCACTCATCCGTCGCCGCAACGCGGCTTCGTATTCTTCCGGCGAGTTGAGGTTGCGCAGGGACGCCAACTCGGGGTCGACCTCGCGCAGCGCCGACTCGGGAATCTCGTGCGTGTCGGTTCGCTGAAACAGGAAAAGGGGGCGGAGGCGATCCTCGGCCAGCAGGGCCTCAACGTCCGATAGCACGCGACAGCGATAGGCGGCGGCCAGGGTCTGGTGGAAGCCATCGGCCACGGGCACGGCGATGTCATGATCGCTCAGGCCGGCGATGACCGCCCGCACGAACGCGGGCCGAAGGAACGGCGCGTCGCACGCGGAGACATAGGCCGCGTCGGCGTGCGGTGCCACGGCGCCAAGCCCGGCCGCAAGACCCTGTAGCGGGCCCCGACCGGCCACACGGTCTCGTGCGATGATGACCTCCTCCGGCAACTGCGGCAGCGGCTGATCGGGGGCAGCCACAACCGCGATCGGCCACACCACCTCGGACAGAATCCGGACCACCCGCGGCAATAGCAGCTCCTCGCCGAAAGGCAGTCCGGCCTTGGGACGTCCCATCCGTCGACTCTGCCCTCCGCACAGCACCACGCCGGCCACGCCCGCGATCTGCCCCGTGTCGTTCATGCCGGCAATTGTGCCCGAAGCGCCGAGGAGTGCAAAGCCGCGGCGGCGGTCGCCCATGTGGTCGGTGAAAACCTTTGGCGATCCGGAAAATGAGTCGCGAAGACGCAATCGAGGCGGTATGATAGTGATGATTGACTCTGGAAGCTTGGGGAGCAAATCGGTGCCGCACTTGCGATACACGGATAGCGAGGGGACGCTGCAAAGCATTCCGCTGAACGAACAGGGACTAACGCTCGGCCGGTCACCCCAGTGCGAGCTGGTGCTGGAAGACGACCTTGCCTCGCGCGAACACGCCCGGGTCGTGTCCCTCGGTGAAAGTCGGTGGCAGGTCCAGGATCTGGAGAGCCGCAACCGGACGTACGTCAACAACCAGGCGATCAAGTCGCGAATTCTGCAGCCGGGAGACGTGATTCGTATCGGCGGTCGGCACCTCGAGTATGTGGATGACACGGCCGCCCAGCAGACGCTGGCGGGCGACATCTTTCTTGCCGACCGTCAACCGCCTCCCGGCCACACCTGGCAGAAGCTCAACCAGCCGCTCGAACTGACCCCGGACCAACTTCGGGCCCTTGCCCTCACGATTGACGCCGTCCCGCGCATCGACGATCTCGGTGCGATGGCCGAAGCCCTGCTCACGCAGTCGGCCCGGCAGCTCGGCGCCGATCGTGCCTTCGTCGCGGTCCGGGGTGCGGACGCCAGGTCACTCGAACTGGTCGCGTCGCGCGCCTTTGCCTCGCCGGGGTCGGGCGAGACGTTCATACCCGTGAGCCAGACGCTCGTGCAGGTCTGCCAGAAGCAGGTCTCATGCGGTTACTACCCCTCCGCGAGTGCGGAGGAGAAGGTCGGCGAAGAATACGCCCCGACCGCGGTGATCGCGCCTCTCCGGGACGGCCGGCGCGTCCAGGGCGTCATCTACGTGGATCGAGCGTCCGCCAAGCGGCCATACACCGAGAGCGACGCCCGCTGGTTGGGTGCGGCCACCACTCAGTTCGCCGGGCTCTGGGGTGACATGCAGCAGCGCGTCCTCCGGCTCCAGCAGCGCGAAACAACGCTGCGGCTGTCGACACTGCGACGCCTGCATCGCGGGGTCAACACGATCGAAGGGACCCCGAGCGCTCCGCTGGGTGTCGCGTGCCGGCAACTAGTACTACAACGCTAAGAACGCTCAAGAAACTCAGGCCGCCAGCCGATGGGAA
>CAYMME010000664.1:0-3905 GCA_964391465.1 uncultured Planctomycetales bacterium | reverse complement strand
CCGTTAGGAAGCGGCCGCGGTAAGGCGAAGCATTGCCGCTCCCTCACGGTCGCGGGTCGGAAAAAATGCAGTCTGCCCGAGACACTACACTAGGTTGAAGCGCGCGACGCAGATGAACTGCGTGTCCCACATCACGTTGTTGACGCCGCCGCGCTCGTAGAGGCAGTAGACCGTGCCGTCAGGCGCCACGGCCAGATCGCTGTACGCGCTGATACCCGGCTCGAGGACCTTCGACACCGGCCAGGTCTCGCCCTCGTCGTAGCTCATCTTGATGGTGACGTTCTCACGATCTGCGTTTCCACCCTTGCGTTTCTCCGAGCCCTCCAGGTTCTCGGGGTTGGCGAAGAGGATCCGGCTCTTGCGATGCGCCGGACGGGCCGAGAGTCGGACGATGCTCCCCATGCAAATCGGCTCGACGAGGGCGTCGTGGAACACCGGTTTCGACCAGTCGCCGATGCCGGTCGGGCTGGTGACGATCGCGCGGCGATGCTCGGGGGCCTCGTTGCGGATGTTCAGCAGTACGCGCCCATCCTCGAGTTCCACGGGCACCGTCTCGCTCATGTTCTTCATCACGTCGGGCACGATCTGCCCGCGTTTCCAGGTGGAACCGTGATCGTCGCTGTAGATGACCGACACGACCGACGGCCGGTGCCGCCTGCCGCCGGTCGACAGCCACACGGGCACGAGCAGGCGTCCACCGCGCAACTGGATCCCGTGCCCCGGTCCGGTGGCGATGACGTTCCAGTCGTACTCCGGCCGGAAGGCCTCGAGCGTCTTGGTGATCTCGACGGGCTTGCTGAAGTGCACGCCGTCGTCGTTGCTGCGCATGTAGAAGCACCGTTCGTAGTTGAAGCAGTACAGGAAGTGCACGGCCTGCGTTTGACGGTCGACGATGGCTGTCGGGTTGCCGATCGGCCCGTCGCCCTCGTCGGCCAGCAGTTTTCGCGGCTCCCAGGTTTTGCCCCCATCGGTGCTCCGCCGAAGCATCACGTCGATGTTGTCCCAATCCCCGCGCCCGTTCTGTCGTGCCTCGCAGTACGCGAGAACGCTGCCGCGCGTCGTCACGACGATCCCGGGAATCCGGTACGTGAAGTAGCCGTCCATGCGCGCCTCGAACAGATTGGTCTTGACGAGCTCCGGCTCAGCCGCGGCGGCGCGTGTCTCATTCGCGTACGGTACGACCAGAAGACTCAAGGCGAGCACGTTGCGTATCATTGCCTCTCCTCAGGGTTGGGGATACTCGTTCCTACGGCGGAGAACCCGCACTCAGGGCATACGTGGCTTTCGTTTCCGGTAAGATTGTACCCGCACTTCACGCAGAGTCCGGCTTGCCGGCGCGACTGGCGGCGACTGCGGCGCCGGTTACGAAGGCCCTGATCGATCAGCAAGGGCGTGACCATCCCGGCGGCGCCCAGTGTCGCGAAGAGGGCAAAGTCGACGAAGGCGGCAGGGTTGTATCCTAGCAGGGCCTGGAGGCCACAGCTAATCAGCCAGGCGACAGCCAGCCCCAAGAAGCCTCCCACGTGCATCAGCACGCACAGGACGGCATTCCGAATCACATCGGCTCTCCACATTCCGGGCAGACGCCCGACACGTTACCCCTGAGATCGTAGCCGCAGGCGATGCATACGGGGAGACCGCGCTCGACCAGCGCGCGACGAATGGCCCGCTGAAACGGCTTGTGCACGATTCGTCGAAACGCCCACGCTCCGCCGAGTCCGGCTAGTGTGCCCACGAGGCCGCCCGCGAGCGCGGGGTGGAGCGGCAGATGGCCGCTGATTAGCGGGATCAGCACAGCGGCAGTCACGCCGACCGCCGCTCCGCAGCCTGCGCCCCACTGCACGACACTCCACTCGTGACGGAAGCGTTTGCAGCAATCCTTGAACAGTGCCCGTCGCTCCTCGGCATCCTCCACGACGAGGAGTTCGGGGTAGAGCCGCATGGTTCCGCGGAGCGGGGCGACCGGTTCTTGCGGATCCGTCATATTGCCTTCCCACACTCGGGGCACACGCCCGATACGTTGCCTCTCAGGTCATAGCCGCAGTTCACGCATACGGGGATGCCGCGCTCGACCAGGGCGCGACGAATCGCCTTCTGCAATGGCTTGTGCACGATTCGTTGCATGAGCACCATGCAGCACGATCCCACAACCGCTCCGACGATTCCGCCTACGGCGGCGTTGGGTAGCGGCACGTGCCGCCGGAGCTCGGGGAGGAGGAACACGACGAGAACCAGTCCAAACACGGCGCCACCAAAGCCGCCACCAAGGCCGCCCCATGTCACTAGATGCTTCCTGCGACGAACGTGTCGCCAGCAATCCTTGAACACCACCTTGCGGTCTTCAGGATCCTCGAGCAGGAGAAGCTCGGGGTACAGTCGCATGTACCCGCGGAGCGGGGCGGCAGGCTTCTGCGGGTCGCTCATGTCGATTCCCAATGCTCCGGCCGCGCGGCCGGCATCGACCCTCAGAAGCCGAAGATGTCCGGCCGCGGCGGACCCTTGTACGGTGCGGCGCCGCGTCGGATGGTTTGTTCCTCGACGGTCAGCAGGCTCTTGTCCTTGGTGTCGGGCGCGGTGATGAAGCCGTAGTACCTGCCCATCCAGTACATGTCGAGCCACCCGGTTGGATCGAGGACGCCATGGCTGCCGCCCCCGTCGAGCTGGAGCACGTCGCGATCGAGGCGCTTGGGCCCGATGTCGCGCGGGCTCATCGGCTTCCAGTCGGCGACGTAGTCGTTGGAGCCGGGCGGTGCGTGCAGGTCGTGGCGATGCGAGTTGATGTGCCGGTAGTCGATGCAGTCCAGCGGCCACTCGCGCAGGTTCTGCACGGCCCGCGCGTTCTCGAAATCGCTACCGGTCAGGCCGCCGTAGATGAAGCTGAACCACGGCACGTTTTCGACGCGCTTGATCGCCCAACTGCGCTCCAGACTCCGGCGAAAGATCGAGCGGAGGGCCGGATCGGTCTCATAGCGCAGCAGCGGGTAGTAGGCCAGGAAGGCCAGCCGGTCGTCGAAAAACGTGACCTCCGGGAACACGCGTTTCTGTCGCAGGGTGTCGGTGTGGTATCCCCACTCGAGGAGCTGCTGCTTGCCGAGCGCGCAGCGCGGGTCACCGGTGAGAGCGCCGCTCGTGGCCACGAAAGCCAGCGCCTGGAGGCTGTTGAGACCGCGCTCGTTGTAGCCGTCCGGGCCTTGGAGGAACTCGCGGTCCCAACGGCCCCAGCGCGTCGGTTTATCGTCCAGGTCGCGAAGCACCCAGCCGCGTTCCATGATGTGTCCGACGATGGCACGCAGATGCGTCTGGGCAGACTCCTTCTCCTTGCCCTGGGCCACAAGTTCGAGGAAGATCGAGACTGTGAACACTTGGGCGACCACCTCGTCGCTGGAGGTGTCGCCCTTCCACTCCCAACGACCGTCCGCCGTAGGATTCCACTCGGCAGGCATCCCGGCCGATCCGGTCTTGGCCTTGATCGCATCCTCACCCACCGCGTACATGGCCCGGGCCGGGTAGCCGGCAATGGGGGTGATCAGCTCGCTCCATCGGATCGTCTTGAATACATCGACGGCCTGTTGCCGCACCGCCGGGTCCTTCGTGACGGCATACTTGAAACACAGCGCGTCGAGGTAGTGGCAGGTCCAGCCGATGTCGTTGTCGCTGAGGAACCGGATGTACTTGTTCTGCTGCGGCAGCCAGATCAGCGAGTGCACGAAGCCCATGCGCTTCTGGCCCGACTCGTTGAGCCAGCGTTCGTACCACGCCGCCTTCTTGCGCAGCGTGTAGGGGGCGTACTCGATGATCCCCAGCCCGCCGTCGGTCGCGATATAGGCAACACGGTCACCGCAGGCGATCGCGTTCACCTTGTCGTGCGGAATCCAGCGTTCATATCCGAAGTAGTGGAAGTCTCC
>CAYMME010000663.1:0-3906 GCA_964391465.1 uncultured Planctomycetales bacterium | reverse complement strand
CGCCACGGCGGGCCGGCTTGGGAGGCCTGGGCCCACCCCGAGTGAGCGGGCCGCGTCCCTCCCCCGAACGATCGCGCGGGGCTCGGCGAACCCCGACACCGCAGGCGAACGCGACGCAATACTGTTGACAAGCTCTGTCGGATCGGGTATTTACAGCCGGTCGTCGGAAGCTCGCGTTGGCAAGGAGGCTGTATCATGCGGCGGTACTTGGCGTTCCTGGGGCCGGGCATGGCGCTGGCGCTCGGTGGTTGCCTTCCTTCCGACTACTTCAACAATCTACTCGGTAGCAGCGTCTCCGCCGTGGTCAGTGTGCTTCTCTCGGATGCGTTGAATGTGCTCATCCCGCCGCTCTAGGGGCGGCGCATTCCGATCACCGACCATAGGGAGTCAGAAAACGTGAACCAACCGGTGCGGTTTCCAGAAACGCGGCGCAAGCATCTGCCGGCGGGCGTCGCGGCGGTGTGCATTCTGCTTCTGCCGAGCGCCTGTCACAAGCCGCGCCTCGCGGTCACGCAGACCGAGTCAACACCACCCGAGGCGCTGGTCGACACGCCTTTCGACCCGACCGTGCCCGTGCCGTACGTGCTCTACCCGGGTGACCGGCTGCTCGTCAGGTTCCCGACGGACTCCACCTTCGATCAGGAGCTTCGCATACGCTCCGATGGCATGATCACGCTTCCCTACGCCGGCGACGTCGAGGCGGCGCGCCGGCCGCCGACTGAGCTCGCCACGGAGTTGAACGAGCGGTACGCCGGGGTGCTGAACGATCCGCAAATCGCGGTGATCGTGCTCGAGGAAGAGGGCCGGCGGGTCTATGTCGGCGGACAGGTGCAGGTTCCCGGCGCGCTGGCGCTCCGGCCCAACAGTACGCTCGTACAGGCGCTATATGAGTCCGGCGGGGCGACATCCGAGGCCAACGTCGAGCAGGTCATCGTGTTGCGGAATCGCCCGGGCGAGGGAACGTACGTGCTCGCCGCGAACCTGAAACGCATCCTGGCCGGGCAGGACCCGGACGTGCGTCTGCATCCCTTCGACATCGTTCACGTGCCGGAGACCATCATCGCCCAAGTCGATCGCTTCGTGCAGCAGTACGTCAACATGATCATCCCGCAGGCGGTTGCGTTCCCGTTCACCACCGAGATTCACAACGAACCGGTTCGGGTCATCGGGACGCAGAGCGGTTTCACACCGGTTGAGATCACGCGTTGAGGCCGGATCATCGCCGGCGTGTCGCGGCGAGTTCCGTGTAGACGTCCTCGAAGCGGCCGACCATGCGCTCGATGGAGAACTGTTCGTGGGCTCGGCGGGCCGCCTCTTCGCCCATTTGTGCTCGGCGTTGGGGTGCGTCGGCCAACTCGAGAACGGCGTCGGCCAGGAGGTCCGGCCGGCGGGGTTCGACGACTCGCCCGATTGTCGGATCCTCGACGATCTCGGGCGTCCCGCCCACGGCGGTGACCACGACCGGACGCCCCGCCGCCATGGCCTCGAGCACGATGACCGGGCACCCTTCAGAGGTGGAGGCCACCACCAGCATGTCCGACGCGGCCAGGACCCCCGGGACGTCAGTGCGGAACCCGGCGAACAGGACGCGGTCGGCCAGTCCCATCTCCCCGGTGCGTGCCTCGAGGGTCTCGGCCAACGGCCCCCGACCCGCAATCAACCAGTACACATCGTCGCGACGTTCCTGGACGCGCCGGGCACACTCGAGCAAGTAGGGCAGCCCCTTGTCATCGGAGAGCCGACCCACCGTCGCGCACAGGATCGCGCCGGGCGGGATACCGAACTCCTCGCGCACCCGGCTCGGATCGACGGGCTCGCGAAACGGCATCAGGTCCACTCCGTTGAGAACGGTCGTCACGCGATCCGCAAGGTCCGGGCGTTTCGCCAGCACCTCCTGCCGGATCATCTCCGCCACCGGGAGGACGCGATCGAAGCGACGGATCAGCAGATCGTCCATCATCTCGAAGTGGCGCAGCCACCAGTGCCTGCGTAACGGTTGGTGCAAGGTCGCGACGAGCGGAGTCGGACGCCTGCGCGTGGCCAGATAGCCAATCAGGTTGGTTCGGTGGTCGTGCGTGTGCAGGACATCGATCTCGTGTTCGTCGAGCAGTTGGGCCAGCCGCTTGATCGTACCCGCGTCGAATCGATGCCGGGCCGGAACGACCAGGGTGGATGCACCCATATCCCGGAGGTCATCCAACCACGCCGAACGGCGGCCGTTGTGCGAACCGAACGTCGTCACGCACAGGTCGAACCGACTGCGATCGAGGCAGCGGCTGATCCCTAGGATCAGCGACTCCGGCCCGCCCCCGGTGGGCACCTCACGGCGGAAATGCATGACGCGAATCGGCATGGTTCATCTTCGCGGAATCAGGCGCTCACCGTCGCCGTCGACACCTCGGTGTGCCGCATGTTCTCGCGCACGATCTCGGTGCGGCGGTGGATGAGCACATCCCAGTCGTATCCCTTGGCTCGCTCGAGACGGGCATCGGCGCGCGACGGGTCTTCACACAGCGCATCGCATACACCTTGCTCGAACGCCTCGATTGTGTCCGTGACCCTGATGACGTCGCGAAGCTCCTGGGCCGCCGGCAAGGCCGTGCTCACCACCGGCTTGCCCGTCGCCAGGTATTCGGCGAGCTTGAGCGGCATGATGCTGCGCGTGAAGTCGTTGACCACGTAGGGAACCATACACACGTCGAACGCCTTGCAGTACGCCGGGATTCGGGTCACCGGCTTCATGCCCAGCAGGTGCACGTTCGGAAGCGCTTCGAGCGGCTTCGTGTCGAGGTTCGGCATGCAGCGCCCGACGAGCACGATCTGCCACTCGGGGTGCTTCCGGGCCATATGCGTGATGAGTTCCGTATGCAGGCGGCGGCCGTCGAGCATCCCGAACAACCCGACGATCGGGTGCCCGATCCCGGCGATGTCATCGGGCAACTCGGTGTCCGCCGACCGCGCCTGGCCGTACAGGGCAAGGTCCACGCCCCAGGGCACGAGATGCGTTTGGGGGTTGTATGGCTTCTTCAGCTCCAGCATTCGTCGCGAGGGAACGAACACCACGTCGGCCCGGCGGCAGAGGGCCTCGTCCATGTCCTCGATGTACTGCTTGACATGAGGGCGCGTCTCGTACTGGGACCACTCTTCCGCACACTCGTACACCGTGAACACGGGGCTCATGGCCCGCACCAGGTTCACCGTGTTGAACTGGTAGACCCAGAACACGGGGTCGCGAAAGTCAAGCTTCCGCATGGCCCGTCGAACCATCCACGTAAACGTGGCGATGACGCTGCGGGCGATCAATCTCGAGCGGGCCTGGCAAGGCAGGAACACGGGCAGCGTGTGATACACGTGGAAGTTGGAGCTCTTGGTCTCCAGCGGATTCAGGGCCCAGGTCATCGCTTCCCGCGCGGGGGGCTCGTGCAGCAGCCACCCTGCCGAATCCGGTGGCTCGACGAACAGGACCCGATTGTGCCGGGCCAGCCGCGTCACCGTGTTCTGCACCGCCGTCACGTGCGTGTTCCATCGCTGATGCGAGAGGAACACGATGTCGCGGCCGCGCAATGCCAACTCGGCCGCAGCGGGCTCCGGCATCTCCTGACGCGTCCGGTTTGACGGCCGTTTCCTGCTTAAGACAGTCACCTGCCCTCGTCTCTTCTCCGTGCCTTTCGGCCGGTCACGCATTGTTAGCCGCGGGGATTGCCGTCAGGATGCCGTTCGCGCATCAGAGACGTCGCAACCTGACCCGGGCGCCGCCTCCGCTACGACTCAGCCATCTGATCATAGGCAGGATCCCGGTCCCCGAGCAACCTGCATTCATCATCGGCGGATTGCGGTTATCGACCCCGCACCGGCTAGCAGCCCGTTGAAGAAGCCGTCGACTCACGCGGCCGGGCGGAACTTCCT
>CAYMME010000662.1:0-3922 GCA_964391465.1 uncultured Planctomycetales bacterium | reverse complement strand
CCGAGCCTGCGGATGGAGCCGCGGGTGGGTTGTGTAGACGCCGTCGTCGTCGGTGTTGATCTCGCACAACTCGGCCCCCAGCACCGCGGCCAGGGCGACGGCGGTCGTGTCCGACGCCCCGCGCCCCATCGTGGTGATCTCGCCGTGTTCGTCGGTGCCCTGGAACCCGGCCACGATGGCGATCCGCCCGGCGTCCAGCTCGGACCGGATGCGGGCGGCGTTGATCTCCTGGATGCGGGCCTTGGTGTGAGCGCTGTCGGTCACGAGCCCGACCTGGGTGGCGGTGAGGCTGATCGCCTCTTCCCCGGCCGCGTGGATGGCCATCGCCATCAGCGCGATCGAGATCTGCTCGCCCGTGGTCAGCAGCATGTCCATCTCTCGCTTGGGCGGGTTCTCATGGACCTCGCCGGCGAGGGCGATGAGCTGGTCCGTGGTCTTGCCCATGGCGGAGACGGCCATGACCACCTGGTAGCCGTCGAGCTTGGCCTTGATCGCCCGGCGGGCGGCGCGATGGATCTTCTCGGCGTCGGCCACGCTGGTGCCGCCGAATTTTTGAACGATGATGGCCATGTCAGTCCTTCAGGAAGTACTCCATTAGCTCGTGCCCGGGATCAATGTGGAGGTCGGACTTACGTGCATTGGCCTCACAGTACGGCCGCTGCAGCACCGAGACCACGTCGCGCCCGGCCATGCAGAACGGCGGCGGGTCCGCCGTGTGTATCTTTCTGCCCACCGGCGTGGGGTGGTCCGGCACGGCCAGGATGCGCCACTCGTCCTCACGACGGAGTCGCTCCAGCACCGGGCCGACCACATGCTCGTCGATGCGCTCGATAGCGCGGATCTTCTCGGCCGTGTCGCCCTGATGCCCCGCTTCGTCCGGAGCCTCGATGTGCGTCACGACCATGTCGTACTCGTCCAACGCGGCGACCGTCGCCGCGCCCTTGCCCGCGTAGTTGGTGTCAATGTAGCCGGTCGCGCCCTCGACGTCGATGATCGGCCAGCCGACCGACAGCGCGATGCCGCGGATCAGATCGACGGCCGCAATCAGCGAGGCCTGCACGCCATACTGTCGCTCGAATCTCGGCAGCCGCGGCGACTTGCCCTGCCCCCAGAGCCAGATCGACGTGACCGGATTCTCGCCCAGGTCGTGGCGGACCTGGTTCACGTCGTGGTCGGCGAGCATTTCCTGCGACTGCGTCATCAGGTCAATCACCGTGTCTTTGCCCTTGCCGCGGGGGAGGTGGTCGGTCACGGCGGCACCGGGGATATCGTGCGGCGGGGTGCACGTGACCTCCACGCCCTTGGCGTCGCGCATCACCATCAGGTGCCGGTACGAGATGCCGGGGAAGAACGTGATCTGGTCGCTGCCGAGCCGCTCGTTGAGGTCGGCGATGATGCCCTCGGCCTCGGGCTGCCCGATGTGGCCGGCGGTGAAGTCCACCATCCGGCCGTCGACGACCGTGACCAGGTTGCAGCGGAAGACCAGGTCCTTCGGCCCGACGCGCAGTTTCTGAGCCGCCGCTTCGAGCGGGGCCCGACCGGTGTAGTACTTGCGCGGGTCGTAGCCGACGACGGACAGTGTGGCCACGTCGCTGCCGGGCAGGAACCCTTTGGGAACGGTCACAACCGTGCCCTGCCGACCGTTCGTGGCGATCCAGTCGAGGTTCGGCGTAGCGGCGGCTTCGAGCGGCGTGCGCCCGTCCAACTCGTCCACCGGCTCGTCGGCGGCGCCGTCAGGCAAGATCAACGCGTACTTCATCTCACACCAACTCCGCCTGCGAAACGGTGCCACGCACCCGAGCCGCCGGATTCATCCGGCGCGGACCGCGCGGCATGAATGCCGCGGCTCGGGCGAGGATTGCGTCAGGTCCGTGCGGTGTCATGCTAGAACTCTTCGTGCTCCTCGACGACGCGGATGCACACCGGTTCGGCGGTGACCGCATCCAGATTCGAAAGTTCGATCAGCGCCTGCTGCACCGCGCCCTCCTTGGCCTCATGGGTCATCACGACGACCGCGACACGGTCGCTCCCCGTCGCTTCGGGCGGCTCGTGCTGAATCACGGCCGACAGGCTGATGCCGTGTTCGCCGAACACGCGCGTCAACTGTGCCATCACGCCCGTTCGGTCGTATACCTCGAACCGGCAGTAGTAGCGTGCGACGACCTCCTCCATGGGCTCGTACGCCGGCGGCTCCGTCACGTCCGGGAAGATCGGGAGTTCGGCGAACTGTCGCCCGGCGTTGCCCAGGGCCACGTCCACCAGATCGGAGACGATCGCGCTGGCTGTCGGCATCTGACCCGCACCGCGGCCGAGGTAGAGCGTGTGCCCCACCGCGTGCCCGTAGACGCTGATGGCGTTGAACGGTCCGGCCGTGCTGGCCAGCGGATGAGAGACGGAGATGAACGCCGGATGCACGCGCAGGCTGAGCCCTTGCTCGCCCCGCCGCCCGATGGCCAGCAGCTTGCAGACGTAGCCCAGCTCCTGGCCGGCCAGCAGGTCCGACAGGTCGAGCCGGTCGATGCCCTCGACGGTGATGCGGTCGAAGTCGACAGCCACACCGAACGCGAGCGACGCGATGATGGCCAGCTTGTGGGCGGTGTCGGTGCCGTTGACGTCCAGGTCGGGCGGGTCCTCGGCAAAGCCCGCGGCCATGGCCTCGGAGACCGCCTCCTCGTACGTCGTACCGCGACCCACCATCTCGGTGAGGATGTAGTTGCAGGTTCCGTTGAGTATGCCGTAAACGGCGGTGATCCGGTTGGCGATCAGCCCCTTGCACAGCGGTCCGATGAGGGGGATCCCGCCGCCGCACGACGCTTCGAACGCAACGCACCGGCCGGCCTGGCGGGCGGCGGAGAAGATCTCCCGGCCGTGATGGGCCAGCAACGCCTTGTTGGCGGTGACGACATCCTTGCCCGCCCGCAACGCGTCGAGCACGATGTCTTTGGCTATGGTCGTGCCCCCGACCGTCTCGACGAGGATGCTCACGCTCTCATCGTTCATCAGTCGCGACAGTTTGTCAGTGAGCAAACCGTCGGGGATGCGCACATCCCGCTCGCGGGTCAGGTCGATGTCGACGATGTGAGCCAGTTCCAGACGCCGGCCGCAACGGGACGCCAGCAGCTCGGCGTCGTTGAGCAGCAGCTTGGCCACGCCGGTCCCAACCACGCCCAGCCCCACAAGGCCCACCTTCGATGTAACCGTTGGCACGACGATGACTCCTCGGAACGTTCAAGAAGAGGGAGACTTGCCCGTTGCGTCAGTCCTCTTGCGGCGGCTCAGGCCCGACATTCGGGGCAAGCTCCTGGAGTCGCTTGTGGTGGTCCGCCCCTTCCTCCGCCAACTCCGCAAAGAGCGACCGCAGCTCGTCGGGGCCGATGTACTTGGACATCTTGGCATAGAATCCGGCGGTGCGCTTCTCGGTTCCCAAGACCAGTCGCATGGCCTCGGTGTATGAGGCCTCGTCCTTGACTTGCAGGAGGCGTGGCCCGACGACGACCAGCGCCTTGTCCGCATCCGTGAGGTAGAAATCCGCATCCGGGTACATCCGCCGCAGCACGACCTGGAGTCGCTCTTTGTGCTCCTGCTCCTCCTCGGCCATCTCGGCGAACAGCGGCTGGACCCGCGCATCGGGAGCCTTCTCCGCCAGGACAAGGTAGCGGTAGGCAGCAACCGACTCACCGTACATCGCGATGGACAGAGCCTTGTCGGTACCCAGCCCGGCAAAGCCCTCGTCCGTGGGTGTCACCATAGCCCTATCGTGTACCAGCTTCGACGCAGATTCGCATGATTGGGGGCCGTCTGTGTGCTAGGGGGATGCGTGACGAAGCTGGCACCCGTCGCGCAATGGTGCCCCACTCTAATCCGAACCGCGACCGTGAGAGAGCGGCCGGGTAGTTGCCAACGTCGGGCGGGCCGCTCCCTC
>CAYMME010000661.1:0-3925 GCA_964391465.1 uncultured Planctomycetales bacterium | reverse complement strand
GAGCCGTGACCGGGGAGAATCGACTCCATCGCGACAACGGGGAGGGAGTGGCCGGTTACCCCCGGCCTCTCCCTTACCCTCTGACAGATCACGCTGATCGTCGGTGCCGGGGATTCTGATGCGCGAGACACCGGCGGCACCCGTCGCCGACCGGTCCCGGCAATTGAACCGAACCGCAATTGACGCTAAGGTTGGGTGGTTGGGGGACCGCCCGATACGCCGCACGCATGTCGTGCACGGTCTGTCACCGTCATGCCACGCATCCGACGAGCACGGCGGCTCGGATCTCACCCTGTAGCTACAGGAGACCTCGGATGAAGCGAATTGCCGTTCTGATCCTCGCCGTGTGCCCGTCGGTCGCTCTTGCCGCCGATGAGGATCCCGCCGCGAATATGACCGTCGCCCAGCAGCTCGGCTACCCGGCCGACGCCAAGCTGCTCATCGTGCACTCCGACGACGCCGGCATGTCGCACTCGGCGACGCTGGGCACCATCAAGGGCATGACCGAGGGCATGGTGAACTCGGCCAGCATCATGATGCCGTGCCCGTGGTCTTCGGAGGCCGCCGAGTACTACCGCAACCATCCGGACATGGATTTCGGGCTGCACATGACGCTCACCGCCGAGTGGAAGCACTTCCGCTGGCGATCGGTGATGCCGTACGACAAGGTGCCGGGGCTGCACGACGAGGACGGTTTCATGTGGCGCGACGTGAGCGACGTGGCCCGCCACGCGCCCGCCAAGGAGGTCGAGGACGAGCTGCGGGCTCAGGTGAAACGCGCCCTCCACTACGGCATCAAACCCACGCACCTCGACACGCACATGGGCACCGTCTTCGCCCGGCCCGACTTCTTCCAGGCCTATCGCAAGGTGGCCAACGAGTTCGGCCTGCCCTACCTGCTGCCGCGCATCTCACCGAAACTCCAGGATCGGCTCAGCCCGGCCATGCGCCTCGTCGCAAACACGATCAACAAGAACCTGTGGAAGTCCGGCGAGATCACGCTCGACCACCTCATCCAGATCTCCGGCAGCCACGACGACGAATCGCAGCGCAAGTTCTATCTCGACGCCCTGCGCAACCTGAAGCCGGGCATCACGCAAATCATCATCCACTGCGGCCTCGACAACGCCGAGCTCCGCGGCATCACGAACTCCGCCCACCGCCGCTGGATCGACACGGAGGTCTTCTGCTCACCGGAAGTCAAGCAACTCATCAAGTCCGAAGGCATCCAAATGATCACCTGGCGAGAAATCGGCGAGCGACAGAAGGCGTACCGCGCCAAGCTCAAGACAACCACGTCATCACAAGACACAACCGAGTCGCGACCGTAGGGGATCGCGCCGTAGCGTCCGGCGCCCCGCCGGACGTCCTCTCAAATCTCAAATCCCCGCGGCCAGTCGGGCAGGGGGCGGTCGGCAACCGCGGCCGCGGTCGCTATGTGCGAGTTGATCATCGCAACGCTCACGCCCCAAGCGTAGGGACCAGCCGTCAGCTCACACTACGGGGTGCAGTGCAGGATCTGTGCTGTAGTTGCAGAAGGGTCGGGGGGCGCAGATTCTCATGCGAAGATCTGCTGAATGCGGGTCCGGATCTCGGCCAGCGGGGCCGAAGCCAGCTTGCCCAGTCGCCTCTGGACGATGGACCCATCGATGGTGATCGGTTTGGTCCACTTGACTGAAGAGGTCCGCAGTAGGCCGGTAGCCGCGAAGATCGGATCGGTGTCTTGAATCAGAAACGCGTAGGGGTCGTCGGGGGCCGGGGCGGAGCTGATGGGGACGAAGGTGAGATCCCGGCCGCGGTTGAACTCATCCGCCGACACGATCAGGACCGGTCGGATCTTCGATCCGGCTTGGGCCGTGTACGGGAACTCTGCAAGGAGGATGTCCCCACACTGCCACTTCATAGCGGCTCGCCGTGCCCGAGAGAGTAAATGTCCTCCTCCGGACGGTCCCAGAAATCGAGCGTCCCCGACAGTTCCACGAGACGCATGATCTGCTCGGGCGTCGGATCTTCCGGCACGTTGGTCCCATGCACGCGCAGTGCCGAGGAACTCGTCTCCGGCTCGTTCTCCGTCACCTCGCGACCTGGGAAGTCCATCAGATTGATGGGTTCGTGCTGCGCCGTGCTCATGACTCTTTCTCCTTCTTCTTCCCGGGCTTCACAAGCTCGACCTCGAAGGGGCGTTGAATCAGAAGGTGGTCGCCCGCCCACCAACGAATGTAGTGCCGCCCCGCATCGCGAAAGATCACGTTCTTCAGCTCGTAGTGAGCGTCACAGATCGTGAGGGGGCTCACTCGCTTCGGCAACCTTCCCTCCACCGCGATGACGCTTCGATCGCTTTCGCCGTGCACAATCTCGAGCTTCAGCTTGATATCGGACCGAAGCTCCGTCGCGGCCGCATACACGCACAGCCGACTGTGGTTGAACGGCAGCGATGGGACACTGATCCGGTTGAACAGCCCAACGAGCGCGGTCTTGCCGCCCGACTCTTGGTAGATGTTGTCGCAGACGACCAAGGCGATGGGGCTCGGCGGGCTCATGCGTCACCTTCAACCACACAACTCTTGCATATATGATCGGCCAAGGCAAACGGGACGTGCATGCTCTCCGCTCGTCCGCCCACTGACATCGACCGCGAGGCCTCAACACGCAAAGACCCCACTAGATTATAGCATTCACGCCCGATCCCACAAACACCCGCAGTCCCAGAACTGGGACGCACCTTCCAACGGTACACACCCGATAAAACGTGGGGCCATGCTGCTTCTGCACGGCGAGAGGGTGCTGCCCTGCTTGACCGCGCACGCCCCCCGGCTTGGCATCCCTCATCCTTCATCCGCCATTCGTCCCTCCTGCCTCATTCCCCCGCCCATCTCCTCGAACGCCGATATGCCTTGACCGATGTGATAGGATACCCCAATGCACCGCTTCGGTCGAGTGGTGATGGCCGTGGTCCGTAAGGGTCAGTATCTGCGTTTCCGTGGGAATCCATCTCGCCGGCGCGCACGACGGGCGACCGACACAATCGGCACTCCGCACTCGGCATCCGGAACAGTCCCCCACCCTGGTCACGCCTTCGGCGTGCCGAGGATGGGGCACCCAGCAATCCGCGTTCCACAATCCGCAATCAACTCAGTCGTAAAACTGATCGTCCGGCGTGAAGGCGGGGCTGCAGATGACCATGGTGCGGAACCCGCCGCGGCCTTGGTGGCGGGTGCCGGGGCGGATGAGCACCGACGTGCCCGGTCGGACCGGGACCGGCTCGCCCTCGATGACGAGTTCGCCCTCCCCTTCGAGGATGTAGTAGATCTCAGTGATCTTCTTGTGGTAGTGGGCCTTGGCGTCGTCGATGTCGAGCACCGAGGCGCTCACCGCGTCGGTGTCCGCGGCCGAGATGAGCTGGCGCCGGAAGCCGCACGTGCTGCGGTGCGCGGGCAGGTCGTCGAGGTATCGGACGATGTACGATTCCGTTTCGGTGCTCATCATCAGCCTCCAGTCGCCGGTGGGCGAATTCCGGCGAGCCGGGCCGTCCACGGCCCGTACCCCTGGCACCGGGGCGTGAGGGATGGGGCACCCGTGCTGTCGCCTGAACCTTCGCGTAACTACAATACCGGCATGCACTGGTTCTGGCGAGCGGCGATTGCGGTGGGGGTGACCGTCGGGTTTGACCTGCTCTACCGCGGGCTTGTCGTGGTACCGATTCACCGGGATACCGTGCACGTGGGTTCAGAGGTTCCCTCCTGGTTCTGGGCATGGCTGCACTTCAATTCCCTCCTGAAGTGGTCGGTCTTGTTCGCATCGTTCTGGATCGTGACCAAGTACCTTGGACCGAAAGCCATTGACCCAGAGACCCGTTGCCGCAAATGCGGACACATCCTGCGGAATCTCATCGAGCCGCGGTGCCCGGAGTGCGGGGAGACGATCT
>CAYMME010000660.1:0-3933 GCA_964391465.1 uncultured Planctomycetales bacterium | reverse complement strand
GGAATCCGCCTTGTTGCCTGACTGCTTGGCCCTCACAAGCTGGTACTCGCAAGTGGCGACCTTGGCGTCCATTTCAGCAATCGATGCGACCGAATCGTCGTGCACGGCAATGATGACCAGACCCTCGTCCGCGTATTGATCATGCAGCTCCATCAGTTCGGGCATCTCCCGCACGCACGGGGCGCACCAGTGGCCCCAGAAGTCAAGCAGCACCACCTTGCCGCGCAGGTCAGCGAGCTTGACCGGCCCGCCGTTCTTCCAGTCCTTGATCTTGCGCAGCTCCGGGGCGGCCTGGCCGAGCATGCGATCCAAGGGCCTGAGCGGCAGGTCGACCTCCAGCTCTCGCTCGCGGTCGCCGGCTGTGATCTCGAACGAGCGATGTACTCGTTCAGTGCCAACGGCGTTCATCTCGCCTCCGTACGTGATCACCTCGAAGCTGCCGGGCGGGAGAAGGAACTCGAAGCGTTGCGGTGGCTTCGCCTCTTCGGACGTGACTCGGAGTGGACGATGATCGCCCCAATAGACATATGTGGACGCGACATTCAGGGTCCGCCCCACCGCCTGCATTTCGGCGCTGTCGACGCGGCCGACGACGCGGCACGCCGGGTGCATCGTCAACTGCACCTCGCGGCCAGCATCTTCGGCCGTCACTTCAACGAGCCCGGCCAGCTTTCGCTCCTCGTGGAGGGCGTACAGACACCGATTCGACGTGCCCGATCGCTTCCGGGCGAACACGGCCTCAGGGAACACGGCCTGGCCCTGCTCGTCCGTCCAGGCCACCGCGCCACCGCCGAATGACAGGGGCCGCTGGGCAGTTAGACGCACGAACAACCCTACGCGCGCTCCCGGGATCGGTCGGCCATCCTGGTCGACGAGACGGAGCGTCACCGCATCCGTTCGCGAGTAGACCGGTGCCTCAGGTGGCGCACCGGCACCGGTCGTCAACGTCAACATGGCACACGCCATCACCCCGCGCGTGCGAGCACGCATGATCAGCATTCGCACAGTCCTGAAGGCTGTCATGTCAAATCCTCGTTCCGTGAAGGACCGATGGGCAACGAGAGAGGACTTCCCTCACACTGCATCAGAACCTGGTGCCCGTGCACCCAAAGTCCCAGGGATGCAGGAGCAAGCAACAAGAGCAAGGCCATCAGTATCTTCGGACGCATGCATCGATCTCGCGCGAGCGGGCCGGCATGCAAGAAAAGGCTGCCCCCAATTCTACGCCGACGTAATCGTTTGGTTGCAGTAAACGTGTTGTGACGATGGTGCCCACCCTCCGAAATGGGCTTGGTGATCGATGTCGACATGCCAGGCTCGCGGCGGCTGCCGAGCGTGTGGTCAAGGCGTGGACCATATGCGTTTGTTGCTCTTGTCCAGGAACTCGACCTTGCCGTTGTCCTGGTTCACGCGCAGTTTGGCCGCCTTGCCGCGGGACCCGCCCAGGTAGAGCGACGCATCCCCGGTCGACTCCTCCATGGGCAGTGCGGCTTCGACACCGATCTTTCGCAAGCCGCGCATCAGCGTGATCGTCGTTCCACCACGCATGTCCTCGGTGGCATGCGCGCTCCTCAAGCGAATGCTCCTGGGTTCCTGGCTGGGCTGTCTACCGTCAATCAGTGTGAGCGAGGAGCCGGCATCGTCCACCCGTGCGGACAGCAACGGCGCCTCCTTGTTCTTCATCATCATGAGATGGGCCGCCTCTTCGACGACGCCGAGGACGATCGCCCGCTCCTGGTTGCGGTCGGGACCATGCAGAGTGAGCCTCGATCCCTGCGCCTCCGCCCTGAGGACGATGACCGGCTTCCCGTCGGGCGCGAGCACCTCGATGCGTCGGGCCCGCAACAGATCGGGCACGTCGTCCGACGTGTTCGCCGCCCCCGCTCCCGCCAGGAGCAGTACGATTGCCAGCAATGCCGCGGCCGCACGCCATCGCCGGGCCGCCCGCTCGAGGGCCGCGACTCTGCGTTCGAGATCCGACATGGTTGTTTCTCCTTCCACGCAAGCAGCGCGATGACGATTGGACCATACCCACGTCGGCCTTGACGCGCCAGGTACTGTCAATGACGTCGGCCCCAAGAAAGCGTTACGCGCTTTCCATCGCTCCTTCTTCGACTCCCCGCGTCGCCCGAGGCACCCTGAAGCGCGAGTCCCGGAACCGCGTTGACGCGTCGCACCCGAGCCCTGGAAGGGCGACGGATGGTTAGCCCAGGGCGCAAGCCCTGGGGACGCGTCGGTGTTGTGCGCTCCAGCCCCGGAGGGGCGACGCCTGGTTGCGCGCCGGCAGACACGCCACATTCGTGAGCACGGTCGCGCAGCATCATGCACCGCCCCTCCAGGGCTTGATGGTCTTCGCGCCCGTCGACCCAGGGCTTGCCCCGCTTCGCGCGGGCCAGCGCCCTGGGCTAACCACCCTCGACCCCTACAGGGTCGCAGAACGGCCGCGAACACGGGGCTCTCGTCGGTGTATTGGCCTCGCGCCCGCCCGCATCGTCTCCATGAGCAGCGTCACCGAGATCACGAGCAGGGTCTTGCGGATCATGGGTTCGGCTCGGACTGCTCAACCACCGTTCCGCATTCCGGGCACACGCCGCTGACGTTGCCGGAGAGGTTGTAGCCGCACTTTCCGCAATGCCCTGGTGGTACGCGACGCCGGTCCTGCCAGAAGAGCAAACCGGCGATCCCTCCTACGACAGCAAGGGGCATCCACAGGGGCACCCAGAAGCCGCTCACCGCCCCTCGACTCATCGTCCTGATCCACAGACCGTCCAGGCTCAGCAACGGATCCTGCAGGGGGCGTGTGAGCACCGAGATTCCCGTCGGCGCCCTGGGCGACTGCGTGAAGCGGACGAAGCCGACATAGCCCTGTTCCAGATACGCGGCATACTGCACACTGCCCTGGCCCAGTATCCACCAGGGCAGCCAGAAGACGGTGAGGCCCCACGCTACGCACAGCAGGAGGCAAACCACAACGCCGGCCCATTTGAGGAATCGCCGCACGGCCAGACGTCGGCCTTCGCCCGCCCTGGTCATTGACGGCATGCAGGCTCCGTCCCTCAAATCACCTCTCCACATTCCGGGCACCGCGGCTCGGTGATACCGCGCAGGATGTAGCCACACTTGCGGCAGCGGGTTTTCGTGTGGTCCTCCTTCGGCCCAAACCGGCGAGTCAGCAAGCCGTAGGCGATCATGGTGATTGCCGAACTCGCTGCGCCGACGCACCCGATCACGATCAATGTGCCCCAAGGCCGTGGCAGGCTATCTGCGAGGCGGCCGAACCGGTTGACCAGATTGCCCGTCGGCGCGACGGCCAGAGCACCCACTGCCACCGCAATCACCGCTCTCGGGAACCAGTGCATCGCTCGGCCTCGGCTCGGGAGTTCGTAGCGATTGCCCCCGCACTCGGGGCATACGCCCGATGTGTTCGCGCGAAGGTCGTAGCCGCACCGCAGACAGAGGCTGTGCCGACTGCGGTAGGCGGCGCGCAGTCTGCGCGCATAGCCGGCCAACAGCAGAGCAACAACACACCCGCCGAGGACGAGAGCAAACGCCCAGATCGGCGCCCGGTACCATTTGAGAGACCGGTATCCCAGCGAACCGTCGGGAAGCGGTTTCGGGTCGCCGAGGGGCCTCGATCCAGCCCTGAAGCCCCAGAACGTTCGCAGCATCAACGGCGCCGGCGCCGTCAAGGTGCGGTCGGGGAATGTGTTCTTCTGAATCGAAATGGAGCCGTCCAAGGCCCGCAGTTCATAGCTGCTTGGCCCGTTCGCAAAGAGCTCCAGCACCCACAGCCCCCGGTGGCTCCGGGCCCACAACCCCAGTGTCCCCGCCAGCAGCACCAGCGAGATCACGAGCAGCGTCTTGCGGATCATGCCTGGCGTGCGGCGCTCCCGCCACAACCCGTGGCAGATGCAGGCGGCCAGCATCACGATT
>CAYMME010000659.1:0-3953 GCA_964391465.1 uncultured Planctomycetales bacterium | reverse complement strand
CAGGGCAATACGGGGCGGATGAAGGAATCGACGGTGGCCGGCGGCCGGACGCCCTACGAACAGGAGCACGTGGACCTGATCGCGTCGATCCGGGCGGACAAGCCGCTGAACGAAGCGCAAAACGTGGCCTGGGCGACGATGACGGCAATCATGATTCGCGAGTCGGCCTACACCGGCAAGAAAGTCACCTGGAACGACGCGATCAAGTCGAACCAACGCCTCGGCCCAAGCGAGTACAAGTGGGGTGACCTGCCGGGAATCCGCGCCGACCTCGGCCGGCCACCCAAGCCGGGTACGGTGTAGACGCCGGTCGCCCGAGCCGCCGGATTCACCCGGCGCAGCACGATGATCGCGACACGACTGTGCATGCTTGCGGCGCTCGCAGCGAGCGTCGGCTTCGCCGAAGCCGTGGCGGGCCCGGCGCCCGGAGCGCTTGTGTCCGAGCCGCCGCGGCGCGTCGAGATCGACAAGAGCAACGTCTTCCCCGACCTCTGCTACTACCGGGGGTACTACTACCTCGCATTCAAGCACGGCGAGTCGAAGGCTCACAACCACGGCGACGTGCTGATCCTCATGCGGTCGACGGACGGCGTGGTCTGGACGGAGGTGGCGAGACTCGGGAGCCCGGACCCAAAGGTGCGAATCTCGGTGCCCGCGTTCGCGCCGTGCCGCGATCATCTGGCGATTCTGACCAATCCGATCGCTCCGGACTGGGCTCGATCCACGGCCGTGGCGGTGTCGGCGGACGGCGAGCACTGGAGTCCGTTCCGGACCGTGCTGAGCCCGCACCAACTGTGGCGGCCGCGCTTCCATCAGGGCCATTGGTATGCGGGAGCCGACGTCGAAACCAAACCTCCGCAGAACATCAACTACCTGTTCCGCTCGAAGGACTGCCTGAAGTGGGAGCGGGTGTGCCAGGTCGAGCTGCCGCGGCCCGGCTCCGAAACCAACGTGTGCTTTCTTGCCGACGGCCGTGCGGCCCTCTACATCCGCACGACGCAGCCACAGACGAACACGCATCTCTACGCGGAGGCGCGCGAGCCCTTCGGTAACTGGACCGCCACGGAAAAGGACACATGCGTCCAGGGCCTGCACATTGCGGCCCTCGACGAGCGCCGCCTGGGGATCAGCCGGTACCGGTACACCGAGCCGAAGGTCCGGCGTGTCGCCCAGTACTGGCTCGATGACGGCAACATGCAGTTGATCGGCTTCCTGCCCAGCGGCCCCAGCGAGTGCGGCGGGACGCACGGCTTCGTCCAGACGGGGCCTGACCGAGGAATCGTCGCGTACTACACCGGCCCCGGCGACTTCAAGATCCACATCGCACCGATCCGCTGGCGGACGGAGGGCCCGACGTTGGAGCCGGATCCTGCGCTTGCCGCGAGCGCACCGCTCGCGCGACTGCCCGTCGAAACCGTCAAGCTGCCCCGGCCGGAGCTCGGCGCGAAGGCGACACGAACGCCTTTCCTCACCGTGTTCCAAGACGCGCTCTACGCCATGTGGTCCGCGCGATCCGCATCCGGTGAGCGCGTGTACACATCGAAAACGCTGGACGGCACGCGCTGGTCCCGTCCCGAATCGCTGCTGACCGGCGCCGATTCGAGCGCCACCGTCAGCGCGGGCGGATGGCACGTCCACAACGGGAAGCTGGTTGCATACTCCACTCGCGTCAAGTCTGCGCAACCTGAGAACGAACGTGTTCTCGACGCTGCGGTTTCGACCTGCGGCGTCCGGTGGATGGCCGCGTCAACCGGTGTGAAGGACTTCGTGGTAACTCAGTCCCCAAGGCGTGTCGGGCCGGGCAGACTCCTCATGGCAGGTGAGTCCGCATCCGGCAAGCCGCGGCTACTGTGGAGCGACGAACCTTCGGGCCTGGATGGTTGGAGGGAGGCTGCGGTCGATTGGAATGCAGATGGCCCTCGGCTGCGCAACCCCACGTTTTTCGAGCGATGGGATGACGCAATCGTGATCCTCCTCCGCGACGACACGGGTACGACAGGGTTGTACGCTACCATGAGCCGCGACTGGGGACGCAACTGGTCGCGTCCGATCCGAACCGCATTCCCGGGAGCCGGCAGCGCCCCCGTGGCCGGGAACCTCCCGGACGGCGGCGTCTGCATCATCGGAAAACCGTCCGCCCCGGCACCCCTGACCGTCTCGGTGAGCAACTACGGCGTCAAGTTCAAGGCAGTGGGCACACTGGCCACCGACAGCGCAGGCGATGCGAGCACGAGCCGGAGTCGCGACCTGCAACCTCCAAACCCACAGGCGATCATCTGGAGAGGCAAGCTGTACATCGCTCGCATCATCAACGGTCGGGGGGTAGTGGCTCGCGCGGCAACGCCTTGACCGTCACCGAGCCGGGGCGTCGGTCTTGTCGGCGTCCTTTTCGATGCGATACAGGTGCGATCGGGTCCGCACGAAGAATGCCCGGCCGGCCACCGCCGGCGAAGCCATGAGTTCCTCGTCGAGTTCGCTGACCGCCAGGACCTTGTACTCCCGACCGGGTCGGATCACGGTCGTCTTGCCCTCACGACTGAAGAAGTAGATGCGCCCGTCGGCGTGGATCAACGAGGCCGAGTAGTTCCCGCCGAGGCGCTCCTTCCAGACGCTCCGGCCGGTTTCGGCCTCGACGCACATCGCGATGCCGTTGTCGCTGACCACATAGAGCAGCTCGTCGATCAGCAGGAACGAGGGCTGGTGGGGCACGCCTTTGCGAATCTTCCAGACGACGTGGCTGTCGGTCACGTCACCCTGCCCGTCGGGCCGCACCGCCCACAACTCGGGACGCACGTAGTCGGTGACGAGGAAGACCAACCCCCGACCGAAGAGCGGCCGCGGCGTCACCGACCAGCCGTTGTAGCGGATCTTCCACAGCTCTTCGCCGGTCTTCGGGTCGTAGCCCATCGCCGCCTTGGCACCGGGGCTGATCAACTGAAGCCGACCGCCCGCGTCGATTACGATGGGCGTGCAGAAGGCCTTGCGAAAGTTCGGGTTGTGCACGCTGAAGTCGACGGAGCGATTCGTCTTCCAGGCGGTCTTGCCCGTCTTCTTGTCCAGCGCCACGACGTACTGCACGTCTCGGCCGTCGACGTGGAAGATCAACAGATCACCGAACAGGATGGGCGACGCGCCGGGCCCCTCGTGATGGTCGCAGTTCAGGTCGCGGCGGGTCCACACGGTTCTGCCCGTGCTCGTGTCGAGGCAGGCGGTGCCGTAGGTACCGTAGTGAACGTACACGCGGCCGGCTTCGATCACCGGGGACGGCGAGGCGTAGCTGTTGACGGCCGCGACGTGCTCCGGCTCGGCGACGTCGAACACCTTGATGTCGTGCACGACCTTCCCGGTCCGCCGATCGACGCCGACAGCGAACAGCCGCTTGCCGTCGGCGGTGCCGGTGGTGACCCAGACCTGGTCCTGCCACACGACCGGAGAAGACCAGCCGCGATCGTGGATCGGCGTTCGCCAGCGCACGTTCTGCGTCGGGCTCCACGTCAACGGCAGCCCCACCGCACTGCTGTGGCCGTTCCCGCCGGGCCCGCGGTACCCGGGCCAGTTCTCATCCGCCGGCGCCGGCGCGGCCGACGCCATCAACACCAGAACCAATGTCGTGCTTCGCATGAGGCGTTCTCCTCAATCGCCGAGCAATCCCCGGACGACAATAACCCCGTGCGGGCTCGACGTCAGCCGATCGTCATTCACATATGCAAATGGAGAGAAGCAGGCACCGGCGACGAGCCGAGAAACGTGAGCCGATGGATGTAGTCGTCGCTCGCGCAGCCCACCATCAGACTGGGCAACGCCAGCACCACAACCAGGACCGCGAGGATCAGCGGCAGGCGCGGGTGGAGCAGCAGCCGATGGCGTGGCCGACGCGCAGCTCCGGCAGGCGGCGACGCGTCCAGGTTTCGTCCATCCATGCGCCTGCCTCAGGTAGGTGAGCGAGCGCCTCA
>CAYMME010000658.1:0-3955 GCA_964391465.1 uncultured Planctomycetales bacterium | reverse complement strand
GGTGGGGTTGCGTGATGCGCTGGTAGCGGCGGGGCTGCGTGTGCTCGTGCAAGGTGTTGGCCTCGGACGAAGCGAGATGATCGCCGAGTTCAAGGCCGAGCCCGGCGGCGTGATCTTCGGCACCGACAGCTTCTGGCAGGGCGTCGACGTACCGGGCGAGGCGCTGTCCAACGTCATCATCGTCAAGCTGCCGTTCATGGTGCCGAACCGGCCGGTCGTCGAGGCCCGCATCGAGCAGATCCGCCGCACCGGCGGCAACCCGTTTCGCGACTACCAGCTCCCGGAGGCCATCCTCAAGTTCAAGCAGGGCTTCGGACGCCTGATTCGCACACGCGACGATCGCGGTGTCGTGGTCGTGCTCGACAACCGCATCCTCAGCAAGCCCTACGGACGCGCGTTCCTCTCCGCGCTGCCCGAATGCGAAGTCGTCGTGCACGATGCGAGCGACGGCTCGGCGGAACGCTCCTCGATGTCGGAGCCGTTCTGAACCAACCGCTCAGCGATTCTGTTGCCGCGCCGATTGCACGCGATCCCAGATGTGTCGTACCGCCGGGTGGTCGGGAGCCATCTCTCGGGCTCGATTCGCCGGTTTCATCGCCTCATCCACGCGCCCTTGCTCGAGGAGAGCGAGCGCGAGGTTGATGTGGGCGGGAAGCAGGTCCGGCTCGAAGCGCAGGGCCTCGCGGCAATGACGAATCGCCTCCTCCGGCTTGCCTCGCCCGATCAGGGCAACGCCCAGGTTGTTGTGGGCTTGGGCATGTCGGGGGCGGAAGTGAATCGCCCGCCGATAGTGCTCGACTGCTTCGTCCGTCTTGCCCTGATCGCCAAGCGCACAGCCGAGATTGTAGTGTGTCTCGGCGTCCTTGGGACGCAGGCGTAACGCCTCGCGATAGTGCTCGATTGCCTCGTCTGTTCTGCCCTGTCCGGCCAACGCAATCGCCAGGTTGCAGTGCGCCGCAGCATAGGTGGGGCGCAGGCGTATCGCTTCGGAACTGTGCCGGACGCCTCCCGCGAAATCCCTCCGTTCGATGAGGGCCCAGCCGAGGCCCAGGTGCGCCCGAGGGTTATCCGGTCGCACGCTGATGACCTCGCGCCACATCGCCTCCGTGCTGTGGTAGTCCTTGTTGCGATCGATCGTGCGGTAGCCACAGAGGGTCACTACCACCAGCACGAGCACTGCGTTCGCGCGGCGCGCCATGGCGGGTCGGATTGCGAACCGAGCGTGGATCCGTCCCAGCAGTCCATGTCCGACGGCCAGGCCGGCGACGATGACCGCCGCCAGCGATAGATACATGCGGTGCTCGAACGCGACGTCGTGAATCGGAACGATGCTCGATGTGGGCGCGAGAATGATGAAGAACCACGCACCGACGTATCCCCACGGCGGCCGCTTCCACAGTGCCCACACGGTGACTCCCAGCAGGCCGATCATCACGAGTCCGGGAATTGCCACCGTCCGGAGGCTCTGTGCCGGCAGCCACGTGTAGTCGAGGCAAAGCGGATCGGGCCAGACGGAGAGCCGCAGGTAGTGAGGGATCACCTCGGCTTGCGTCATGAGGTATTGCATCGGCGACGTGCCCTTGTGTCCGAAGCCGACCATCGTCGGGAACTCCGGGTCGGGAGCAAAGACCCCTCGGACCACGCCGGTCGTGACGAGGACCAGCCAGGTTGCACACAGACCGGCATACAGCGCCCAGCGCCTTCGCAGCACCTCACCAAACGACCGCGCGATGAACACACGATCCGTGATCAGCACTATTAGCGGGGCCGTGACCATGACCGCCTTGCTGCCCATGCCGAGAGCACAGGCGATGACGGCCGCGAAGTACCACACGTGAGGCCGCGAGGCCCCCGCTCCTCGGACGACGCAGTAGACGGTGAGCAGGTAGAGCAGCCCCATCAGTGACTCGCCACGCTGAATGATGTAGGTGACGCTTTGGGTCTGAAGCGGGTGGACCACCCAGATGAGGGCCACCGCGAGAGCCCAATCGCGAGCGGCCGGCACGACTCGTTCGGAAAAACGACCGGTCGCGAGCAAACGGTGGACGATACCGTACAGCGTCAGGCCAGCCAGGGTATGAATGACAAGGTTGACGAGGTGGTAGCCCCACACATCGAGGCCGCCTGCCGCGTAGTTGAGGGCGAGTGACATCCATACGGTCGGACGTCGATCCTTGAGCAGATGCTGCCAGAAGTGCGCAGGATCTCGCAGGCCGTCGTTGTCGACGATGCCTCGTTCGTCATCGAGAAGGAAGACGCCGGAGAAGCTGTTGTGGAATGCGGCGACCGCGGCCACCACGATGATGACGAGGGGCAACCAGCGGCGCATCGCGCCCATCGCGGTGTTGGGCCTGTCACTGCCTCGTGTTGGGACCGACGGATCGACGTGTGCTCGCTTCGACGTGGGCTTGTCGCCCGGCCGTTGTCGAGCGCGTGCTCTCCCGGGCTGTCGAGTTCGTCGCGCGCGGACCATATAGAGACCTTAACTGGGAGCCGTGTGCACTGCCAACGGCCCGGTCGGCCGGCCGTTCGTCATCAACGCTGTTGCTGCCTCGAGCGTGCGTAGTCCCAGAGGCGCTGGACCTCCGGATGCGTCTGGTCCAGTGTGCGGGCGCGATTCAAGTGTCGCATGGCTTCGTCGGTCTGTCCCTTCCTGAAGAGCGCGACGGCCAGATTCACGTGGGCGCCGAGGAAGTCGGGCCGGATGCGCAGCGCCTCCCGACAATGCCGGATCGCCTCGTCGAGTCTGCCCCGCCGCGCCAGAGCGAGGCCCAAGTTGCTGTGGGCCCTCACGTACTCGGGCCGGAGACGGAGCGCCTGCTGATAGCGTCTGATCGCCTCGTCCAGCCTGCCCTGTTCCACCAGGGCGACCCCAAAGTTGTTGTGCGCCTCGGCGTAGCGGGGGCTGATGCGCAGCGCGTGGGCATAGTGAATCATCGCTTCGGCGATTCTTCCCTGCTGCACCAACGCAACGCCGAGGTTGTTGTGTGCCAACGCGTAGTCGGGCCGGAGGCGCAGGGCCTCGGCGTAGTGCGGCACGGCCTCATCAACGCGGCCTCGCTTCGCCAATGCGACCCCCAGATTGTTGTGTGGCTGCGGTGCGTTCGGCGCGACGGTCAGCACGTGCGAATAGTGACTGAGAGTATCCTGCCAATGGACCAGATAGCGCTGCGTGGCCCGCACCTCGGCTGCGGCCAGGCCCGCGGCCGCGACGACGATCACGGCCTGGAAGACCGCGGGACGGCGCGCACGCAACGACCGATCCCACAACCGGAGTCCGAACCACGCCAGCACGAGGAGGAACCCGAGGGATGGCAGGTACGCGTACTTGTCCGCCGCGATGCCCAGGCTGTAGCCGATGTTCAGGAAGGTCGGCGAGATGGCGACCATGAAGAACAGCCAGCCCACCAGCAGGGCTCGCGTCCATCGCAGCGAAACGACTAGCGCTACGATCAGCACGACCGTGCCCACGAGTCCGATCAGAACCGACGGCTCTGACAACGCGAGCGTCTCCGGAAACGGATAGATCGACGACAGGGGGCTCGGCCAGACCATCTTGCTCGGATAGAAGACAGTATTGTGGCATACGAGGAGAGGTGCTTGCCACGCAGAGTAGCGGGCCGGAAGAC
The DNA here is from genome assembly GCA_964391465.1 of uncultured Planctomycetales bacterium. Classification (GTDB taxonomy): domain Bacteria; phylum Planctomycetota; class Phycisphaerae; order UBA1845; family CAYMME01; genus CAYMME01. The sequence continues at coordinate 326 of CAYMME010000658.1, read as the reverse complement.
GCATTTCCGCGGCTTCGCCCTGCGAGCAGATCGTGATGATCGCCGACGCTCCGGCGACTGCGAAGAAGGGGACCTTCTCGATGATCGCCCGCCGGTGTAGGCGTCGCAGCGGCCAGTAGTCCAGGAGCAACAGCAGGATCGGCAGCGGTGTCACTGTCGGCTTGGACAGGAGCCCCAGTACGAAGGCCACAAGGCATGCCGCGTAGCGTCCCCGCCCGCCGTTGCGTGCGAAGCGAACGTACAGGATCAGGCAACCCAACGCGAAAGCCGTGGCCAGAAGCGTCTTGCGTTCCCCCACCCAGGCGATCGTCTCGACCGTCATCGGG
>CAYMME010000657.1:0-3956 GCA_964391465.1 uncultured Planctomycetales bacterium | reverse complement strand
CTACTCTCGTTGGGGCCCCTTTCCGGATTTCTTAGCAATCTCCGTGCCGTCGCCCGAGAGGAAGGCATCCCGCTGCCCTCACGCGCGCCGGTTCAGCGTGTCCATCGGCGGAACCACCGCCATGCGTCGTCGGGAGGGTGGTGCTGCCGGCTTCGTGGAGCACACCACTTCCTGTTCGGTCGCTCGTGCCCATGGTCCTGCTTCGCGGGTGCCGGACAGGTCGGGAGACACTGCCCGCCCCCGCGGTAATGGATGGCGGAGGATTGCCCGCTTGCGACTGTTGCACCCGCAAGCGTAGGTCCGGCCCGGAACGTGCCGCATCGCGGGGCGTTTACTATACTACGCGCGACCGGGGGATACGCGCGGGGACTGAGGAAGGCGGCGGTCTTCATGCGAGTGTGGTTGAGCGGACTTCGTTCGGATGGGCGTGCATTTCGAGTGTCGCTGACCGCGCTGTGCATGGTCGCGGTCGCCCGGACGCAAACGGTCGCGTCGACGCCCGGGCCGACGCTGGCGATTCCGCGCAAGCCCGACCCGCCGCCGGCGGTCGACGGCGACTTGGGCGAGTGGGCTCAGGTGCCGAACGCCATCCAGATTGACCGGCCGGCGCAGGTCGTCTTCGGTCGCGGCAAGTGGGCGTCACCGGCTGACCTGCGGGCGACGGTGTGGCTCGCCTGGCGCGGCGAGCATCTGTACCTCGCTGTCGACGTCACCGACGATCACTTCCGCCAGACCAACGCAGGTCGCGACCTGTGGAAGGGTGATTGCGTTCAGCTCTGCCTGGACGCGGTCCCCGACGTCGAGCCCGAGCGCACGACATTCGGTCGGGGGCAGTTCCAGATCGGCTTGAGTCCCGGCAACTTAGAGGATACCGGTGATGCGTTGATCGAGGTCAAGCCGGAGGCCGTCGTGTTTCGACCGGTGGACCTGGGGGCGGAAGGCATGCTCGTTGCCGCCAAACGTACTTCCGCGGGTTACGCCCTGGAGGCCGCGGTTCCCTGGTCGCTGGTGGGCGTACGCGCGAGCGAAGCGGCCCGGCTGAGGCTCGAGGTGTGCATCTCCGACTGCGACGCCGACGAGGCGGTCCAGGAAAGCATGATGACGATTCAGGAGACGGCGTGGGGCTTCAGCCGCCCGCGCTTCGCGCCGGCCGTGCTGGGCCCTGCCAGCGGGGAGGTGCCGGCCGCCGCTCGGGGAACCGCCGTCTTCGACGCGGTCAAGCTCGAACCGCACAAGCAGCACGACGTCCGCTTCGAAGCCCCCGCTACGCCGGCCGGGAGCGAGGCCGTCCTCCATCTGAAGGCTCGGCTCGATACCGCCAAGCCCGCCGGCTACACGCCATGCATGCGCCTGACCCTCAACGATCAGGCGATCGATGCGTCGTACCTGCTGAACAAGAAGCCGGCGGAAGAACGCGTCACCGGCGCAACCCAAAACATGACCGCCGGGACCCGGTTCGTCGTCGGCTATGCCCCCGATTTCGAGTCTCCCGATCGCCACGCGCACTACGCGTTCAAAAACACAAAGGTCTGCCCGTTCGAGCTGCGTGTGACCGAGGCAATCCGCGAGGGTGCCAACACGCTTCACATCGAGCACGCGATCACGGCCGGGTTGACCAACCCCCTCATCCTCGCCGAGGGGCGGCTCACGTTCCGCGCCCCCGCCGAGGCCGCGCAGAAGAAGGGGCCGCCGACCGGCCCGCTGCCCGTCGTGGTTCCGGCTGCTTCTCACAAGATCGACTACACCCTCGAGCAGCACGATGACGGGGATCTGTCGATCACCGTCGGCGGCGACTCGTTGCGCGTAGCGTCCGTGTTCTCGACCCCTGAGCCGAAGTGGCGGAAAGGATCGAACCGCTACTTCGAGCACCGGCGCGAGGTCACGCGGCAGGCTGAGACCGTGATCGTCAAGGACACGTTCACCAACCGCACCGGCGAGAAGCTCCCGATCATGCAGCGGCATACCGTAGCCATGCCGTTGAAGAAGGTTTGGCTGGCCGGACTGTCGCCGTCTTCGCGGCGCGGGACAACTTCGGACCCGGCGAATCCGACCGTCTACGGGACGACCGAGAAGCTCGGGCTCGGGCTGCTGGCTCTCGGCGACGTGTTCCCCACCCATGCGGTCAAGTACAGCGACGGAGCGACCATCGGGCTGGCCGACAACTCCTTGGTGCTGAAACCCCAAGCCATGTACACTGCCGAGTGGGCGATCGTCCCGACCGCCACACCGGACTACTACGCGTTCATCAACGCGGCGCGGCGCTTGCGTGGTTCGAACTTCCTGATCGACGGTGGGTTTGCGTTCCTCCGCTCCGATCCGCGTCACGTGGGCAAGTGGAGTGACGAGAAGGTGGCGGCGTTCATCCGCAACAAGGGTGCCAAGTACATCTGCATGTCCATCGACTACCCGCGCTACAAGGGGGCGTATCCGCACGGCACCGCGTTCCAGACCGTGGACCTGACAGCCTGGAAGAACGAAGTGACGCGGCGACGCCGGCTCGTGCCCGAGGTCAAACACATCGGCTACTTCCACTGCTTCATCGATGTTCTGGAAGGCGCGGACGTCAAGTACGCCGACTCGCGCGTGCTGCGCAGTGACGGAAGCCACGCGGACTACGGGCGCCCGCACGACAAGATCTTCTTTCCGACGCAGCAGAACACCTTCGGGCGCGACATCGGCGGCAACGTGGATGCCATCCTCGACAAGGCGGGCTGCGACGGCGTGTACTGGGACGAAATCGCGTACAGCCGACACCGATACCACTACGGAGAGCCGTGGGACGGCATCAGTGGCGACATCGATGCCCGCACGATGAAGATCAAGCGGCTCAAGAGCTCCGTGACGCTGCTTTCGCTGCCCTGGCGCGTTGCGATGGCCAAGCGCATCATGGTCCGAGGGCCGTTGATCGGCAACGGGGCCCCGCATACGCAGACGATGGCCGCCCTGCAGTTCCCGCGATTCATCGAGTCGGGCTCGATCAGCAACCTGGCTCGCGGGCAATTGTATTCGCCCATCAGTCTGGGCGATCATCTCACCGAGCGCAGCGAAGTGGATGCCTACCGTGTGATGCTTCGTGCCCTCGACTACGGCTGCGTTTACCACTGGTACAATGACCTTACCGTCGTGCCGACGCACCGGCATCTGACGCACTACATGTTCCCGATCACGCCGCTCGAGCTGCACCAGGGCTACATCATCGGCACCGACCGCATCATCACCAACCGCAGCGGCTTGTTCGGGTGGGGCGACGACTCGCAACACGAGGTGCACGTCTTCGATGACGAGGGACGCGAGGTGCCGGAGTTCAAGGCCCCGACCGTCGTGCGTGAAGGCGGGACGTTCACGGAACTGCGCATCGGCGAGGGCTTCGGCGCCGCGATCCTGCGCAAGTCCAAAGGCTGAGGAGCCGATCATGCCGATGCGACTGGGCATGTTGGGTATGTGGCACGGCCACGCGGCCGGGATCGTTCGGCAGGTGGCCGAGCACCCCGACGAATTCACCTTCGTCGGCTTCTACGATTCGGATCCAAAGGTGGTGGCCGCCCGCACGCGCGAGTGGACGCCGATGGTTCCCGGTCTTCGCATCTACGAGCGACCCGAGGAACTCCTGAAGCAGCCGCTCGACGGCGTCGTAGTCGATGGTCAGGTGCACGAGAACCTCGGAACCCTGGCGTTATGCGACATCTTCTATGAAGGCGAGCAACTGTCGCGGTACTGCCACGGATACCTGATCGACCCGGCGAAGTTCCTCGTGGGATACTCCGGCAAGCCGTTCGGGTTCCGGACGTTCTTCCTGCCCACGCTCTACTTCGACGCAGCGTACGACGCCCGCGTGGCCGGTGCGTTGGGACTCCTGCACGACGTGGAAACGAGGTTCGCCGAGTACAAGCCGGCCGCACAAGACCTGTTCTTCGCCCTCGCACGGGAGCGCGATCCGGACGCGACCTTCTTCGGCT
>CAYMME010000656.1:0-3970 GCA_964391465.1 uncultured Planctomycetales bacterium | reverse complement strand
GATCCCAGAAGTGCTCGGTCACAAAGTCCACGCCCTGGCGGGCCAGCTCGGCGCAGGTTCCGCCGCCGAGGCCGGCGCGGTGGGCAGACGACATCGTGAAGATCATGCGCAACTGCATCACCAGCGTCTTGGTCGTGTCGCCGGTCGGGTTACCGTCGCGGTCGAAGTGGGTCAGGAACCCGCCCATCTCTCGGTCCGGTGAGCGCTGGATCCAGAACGGCAGCAGTTGCGTGTGCAGGTGCTCCTCGACTTCGGCGAGACAGCTTCTGACCTGAGTGACGTCGACTTGCTCGATGCTCATACGTCAGTATCCAACGGGTTGATGACCAGGCCGGTGGCGAGCTTGGGGAAGAAGTAGGTGCTCTTCTCGGGCATGACGTCGCCGCCCTCGCAGACGGCCCGCATCTGGGCGAGGTCAATCGGCTGGACCAGAAACGCCAGCCCGTTGTCAAGCCCGGCACCGGCATCGACGGTCCCGGCCGCGTCCTTCACGTACGTGACCTTCGCCTTCTGTCCGCCCAGGTGCTTCGGTTCGAGCACCTCGCCCAGCAGGTATCGCTGCAACGCGGACACGCCGAGCTTCCGCCACGCTTCCGAGCGATCCGGGGCCAGCGATGCGAGGACGTCCTCGCCGCGCGGCTTGAGCAGGTGGTACGTCTTGTTGCCTGCGGCGTACAACCCGATCGCCCCCGGTCCGTACTCGTGCAGACCGGCCACGAAGCCGGCGGGATCGTCGACGCCGTCGACAACGGTCGTCTCGTAGTGCTCCCGAACGTCGGCCAGGAACCGACCGAGATCGAAGTCCGACGGTACGGCGGCAAGCCGGTGCGTGGGCAGAATCAACAGCCCGGGATCCTCCATCGCGCACAGCACGACGAGGATGTACTGGGCCGGGTGGTCGTCCGGTAGCGGGCCGTTCTGCTCGACAAGCCAGTCGCGATAGGCGAGTCCGGTCTCGTACCGGTGATGGCCGTCGGCGATGTAGATGTTCTTGTCCTGGAACTGGGCCGCAACGGTCGCATGGATACCCGCGTCGCGGACGGCCCACAGCTCGTTCATCACACCGTCGCGCAGCCCCGATGCGTCGCACGGACCAGGAACCTCGCCGAGGGCGTGCGCCACCTGCCCCTGAGGATCGGTGTACAACGCAAAGATCGGCGACAGGTTGCACCGCGTGGTCTGCATCAGCTTGAGCCGGTCGGCCTTCGCTCCGGGGAACGTTTGCTCGTGGGGGAACACGCGGCCTTCGCCGAAACGCTCCAGCCGCAGCCGGCAGATCATCATCCGGCGCGTGAAGCTGTTGCCGTCGTGGGTGAAGGTCTGGTGGTACCGGTACAGCGCCTCGGCCGGTTCCTGAACGAGCGTTCCGTCGGTGCGCCACTGGCGGAATCGCTCCGCCGCAGCTTCGTAGGCCGCGTCCGGTCCGGGCGTTTTCGGCGGCACGTGGGGCAGGTCCACGGCGACGATGTTGCGTTCGTTTTCGGCCAGCAGGGCGGTCTTGTCCGCCGCGCTGAGTACGTCGTAGGGCGGGGCGATCAGCGACGACAGGTCGCGGCCCAATTGCCCCGTGTTATGCCGAATACCGCAGAATGGTTGTATCTCTGCCATGACAATTCAGAAGACAACAAGCTTGCCGTGAGGGTACTCGCCGTGCCAGCCACAAGGCCAGTGCCCGGCCGCGTACCACGGCAGCAAGATCGAGAAAAACGTCAGATCCGGACGCACGTCGGCCAGCATAGCCTCGAGCGTCGCACCACACAGGTGCCGCGGTGCTTCGCAGGCGGTGGAAAAGTCGATGTCCATCGTGTCGCACGCACCGACGAACCGCCGGTTCGGCACCACGATCCCACGATGTTTCACGCACGCGCGGGCTTCCCAATCCGTGAGAACCCGTCGCCACACCGGCTGACGACCGGCGGCCTTGGCCGCCTCGACGAGTGCGTCCCAGGCGTTGCCGCCGGCACGAATCCAGCACTCGTTGAGGCCGCTCTCCGGAGCCGTTTCGTACCCGATCTCGATCTCCGGTCCGCCGTGTCCCAGCCGCTCGACCGTACCGTCGTCGGGATGCGGTTTACCGACGTTGTTGAACCATTTGATCGTCTCGATCAGCTCCAGCCGATCGCGCACCGCCGAACCGTTCACGCCGTACGCCGCAATGGCCTCTTCATCCGTCACACGCACACGTCTTGGTGGGCTCCTCGCGACAAGCAGCTTCTCGCCGCGACCGGCGTTGCCCATGCGACCGGACGCGCATGCTATCCGTTCCGCCGCGCCAGGGTCAAGCGAGCACGCTGTCCGTGCATGCTCCTGCGCGATTGCGTGCGAAACGCGAGAACCATCGCTGCCCCGTTGCCGTTGCCATGCGGGCGCACATAGAATGCGGGTCGAGGCATACAGGTGAGGCGCAAATCATGCCGGCCAATCTGACACCGGCCTACGTCAAGGCGGAGCGGGCCTACCGTGAGGCCGAGGGACATGACGAGAAGCTCGCCGCCCTCGAGGAGATGCTGCGCGCCGTCCCCAAGCACAAGGGGACGGAGAAGATCCAGGCCGATCTGAAACGCAAGATCGCGCAGATGCGCCGAGAGGCGCCCAAGAAGGCCGGCGGTCACCGCGACATCTTCCATGTCCCCAAGCAGGGCGGCGGGCAGGTCGTGCTCGTGGGGACGCCCAACACCGGCAAGAGCGCGCTGGTCGCGGCGCTGACCAACGCTCCGGTCAAGGTCGAAACCTATCCGTTCAGCACGCATGCCCCGGTGCCCGGCATGGCCCACCACGAGGACGTGCCGATCCAGCTTGTCGACATGCCGCCGATCACGGCCGAGCACGTCCCGCCGGGCATGGTCGGTCGCCTGCGCCAGGCCGACGTGCTCGCCATCGTCGTGGACCTCGCGAGCCCGTCGGCACTGGAGGACCTCGAAACGTGCCGGGCACTTCTCGTTGACCGCGGCCTCTTGCCCGAAGAGCAGAGTGGCGACACGACGGGAGCAACACCGGTGCTCGTGATCGGCACCCGTCAGGATCTGCCCGAAGCTGCCGAGAACCTTGCCGTACTCGAGGAGCTGTACGGCTCACGCATCGAGATCCAGCCCGTGTCGGCCACGACGAGTGAGAACCTCGACGCCCTGATGCATCGGTTGTTCGAACTGCTGCGGATCATGCGCGTCTATTCCAAACCGCCGGGCAAGCCCGCGGATCGCACCGCGCCGTTCGTCCTGCCGGTCGGGAGCAACGTGCTCGACATGGCCCGGACGGTCCATCGCGACCTGCCGGATCGGCTCAGGTCCGCCCGCGTCTGGGGACAAGCCGTCCACGACGGTCAGCAGGTGCACCTGGATCACGTCTTGTACGACAAAGACATCGTCGAGCTTCACGAAGTCGGGACCGCCAAGCCCGCATGACTGTCGCGTCCTCCTCCGTTGCTCTGCCACGCACCATGGGCGATCGCGCGCGAGTGGGACAAAGCACGTTTGCGCTTGGATTTCGTCCTTGTCAGCCGCAGCCGTTTCTGTCACCATCAGCTTCGAGGTGGCGTGCGTGTCATCCGAGATTTGGCCTGGGGCAACCGACGCGATGAAAGTGAAATCCAAGGCGACACGAAGCGGTTCGCCCCGCAGCGATGTGGTCCCACCACGGCGCAAGACGGAGGCTGCTGTGGAGGAGAAGTTCGCTGCGAAAGAGCGCGCCTGGGCCCGCCGGCCGGCGATCGTGCAAACGCAACATCGGATCTTCCTGGGAGATGCTCGGGAGCTCAGGGGGCTCGAGGAAGATACGCCTGTTCACTTGGTTGTCACCTCCCCACCGTATTGGAACCTCAAACGGTACGCTCATGATCGTGATGGGGCTCAACTGGCCCACATTGACGACCGGGAGCAGTTCCTTGGCGAGCTTGAGCGAGTGTGGCGTCATTGTTTCCGTGTAACACCTCAGCCGTCTGCAGTTGGGGTGCCGGGTAGGGGCGGAAGTTGAC
>CAYMME010000655.1:0-3996 GCA_964391465.1 uncultured Planctomycetales bacterium | reverse complement strand
CAACAGTCAGCCGATGGGGTTCTACGCCCCGGCCCAACTCGTCCGCGACGCCCGCCGGCACGGTGTACCGGTGCAGGGCGTAGATGTGAATTACAGTGCGTACGATTGCACGTTGGAGGAAGGGACGGAGGGACGGAGGGACGAAGGGACGGAGGGACGGAGGGACGAAGGGACGGAGGGACAAAGGGACGAAGGGACGGAGGGACGGAGGGACGGAGGGACGGAGGGTTTGAAAACAGAACGACCACGGTTCCTTCGTTCCTTTGTCCCTCCGTCCCTTCGTCCCTCTTCATGGGGCACCGCCGGTCCGGTCCTTCGCCTGGGCATGCGTCTCGTAAAGGGTATATCCGCAGCGAAGGTACAAGGCATTGTTGCCGCCCGCACGCACGGTCCGTTTCGGTCGGTCCGCGAGTTGGCCCGGCGGTCCGGCGCGTCGCGGGCGGTGCTGGCGCGACTGGCCGCCGCGGATGCGTTTCGGTCGATGGGGCTCGATCGCCGCGAGGCATTGTGGGAGGTGTTGGCCCTCGACGATGCCGACCTACCGTTGTTCGCAAACCTCGAAGAGAAAGGGGATATTCTGCTTTTCGGCGAAAAAAGTAGAATGTCCCCTTTTCCGGAGATGCCCATCGAGCAGCGCGTGGTGCAGGACTACGATGTGACGGGACTGTCGCTGGAGGCCCACCCGATGGGGCTGGTACGGCCGCGGCTGGACGCCCTGCGGGTGATGCCGGCCGAAAAGCTCGAGCACACGCGTCACGGGCAGCGCGTGCGCGTGGCCGGGTTGGTCCTGGTCCGCCAACGACCCGGCACGGCCTCAGGCATCGTGTTCATCACGCTCGAAGACGAAACCGCCATCGCCAACCTCGTCGTCCGCCCGCGCATCTTCGAGCGATACCGCCGCGTCGCCAACGGGGCGGTGGCCCTCATGGCCGATGGAACCGTCGAGCGTCAGGGTGACGTGATCCACGTGCAGACCACGCGCCTGACCGATCTCTCAAAAGCGCTGGCCCCGGTCCGCGCGCACTCGCGTGACTTTCACTGATCCCATGGCTCGCAACTCGGCCCAGCCCTCGCGCACCGCGTTGCCCGCATCGATGCAGATGCCAATCATGGGCGTCCCGGGCGCGGGAGGGTGCATCTCGAACTCGGTGGCAACCGGGTGCCACGATTCATGAGATGCACGCGGGGCGTGATAAGACTTGCATCTTCGACCGCGACCATTGACAATGCCAAGTGCGCACGGCGAATCGGTTCGAACGCGGGAACACCGGAGCGCCCCTCGGTAGGGCGGGGCGGCCACGGTGTTCACGAGGGTCATCTTCGTCGGTGGCGCAATCGCACGTGTGCCGCATGCCGGGACGGATTCGCGGCGGGAAGGAACCCGGATCGTGTGCACCGACGTCACGCAACCTGAACCCGTCGAGCGGGCGCTTGCCGAGCGAGCTCGGCTCGCGGCGCTCGGGGCGGATGTAGGCAAGGCGCTCACCATGGGCGCCAGTCTGCGTGCGAGTCTGCAGGGTTGCATGGAGGCGATCGTCGAGCACCTCGGGGCAGCATTCGCCCGCATCTGGACTCTCGATAAGACGAACGACACGCTGGAACTTCAGGCCAGCGCCGGGATGTACACGCACCTCAACGGCTCCCGCAACCGCGTGCGCATCGGCGCGTTGAGGGTCGGAACGATCGCCCGCACCCGGCAACCGCAATTCACGAACGCGGCGGAGCAAGACCCGTGCGTGGACGATCAGGCTTGGGCGAAGCGGGAAAAACTCGTGTCCTTCGCCGGACACCCACTGCTTGTGGGCGACAAGCTCGTGGGAGTCATGGCCTCGTTCGCTCGCGAACCGATGTCGGACATCGTAACCGAGGGTCTCGCTTCGGTGGCGGATCAGATCGCTCTCGGTATCGACCACAGGTGGGCGGAAACGGCGTTGCGCGAAAGCGAACGCCGGCTTCAGGACGTTCTCGACAATAGCCCCGCGGATATCTACGTAAAGGATCGCGAGGGAAGGTTCACGCTTGTCAACCGCCGATTCGAGACCCGGCACGGCATCAGCCGCGAGGAAGTCAAGGGCAAGACCGACTACGATCTCTGGCCCCGAGAGCTGGCCGACTCTTATCGAGCACACGACCAAGAAGTGCTGGCATCGCAGACGCCGATGGAATGGGAAGAGGTAGATCCGCGATCGGATGGAGACCGCATTGCCCTGGCCGTCAAGTTCCCCCTCTGCAACTCGGACGGCAAGCCGTACGGTGTGTGCGGCATCTCGACGGACATCACCGACCGCAAGCGGGCGGAGGACGTCCTTCAGAAGCTCAACGAAGAACTCGAACAGCGTGTGGCCGAGCGTGCGGCTGAGGTTCAGGCGAGCCAGAAACGCTATCAGACGCTCGCCCGCATCTCGCCGGTCGGGATCTTTCGGACAGACGCCGACGGGCGATGTGTGTACGTGAACGAGCGATGGTGCGAGATCTCAGGCCTGACCCCCGAGCAGGCTCGCGACGAGGGGTGGGCCCGAGCCCTCCACCCCGAAGACCGGGACCGCATCTTCGCGCAATGGGACCAGTCGGCGAGAGAGGGCCTCTCCTTCGCAGCGGAGTATCGTTTTCAGCGCGCCGGCGGCGCAATGACCTGGGTGTTCGGCCAAGCGGCGGCGGAGCGAGATGAGTTCGGACGTACCGTCGGGTACGTCGGGACGATCACCGACATCTCCGAGCGCAAGCGGGCCGAGGCGGCACTGCAGGAATCCGAGGCGAAGCTGCGCTCCCTGCTCGAGAACGCCCCGGACTTCGTCCTCACCGTGGACCGCGGGGGCGCCATTCGTTTCATCAATCGCGTCTTTCCGGGACACACGACGGAGGAGGTGATCGGAACGCCGCTCTGCCGATACATTGCCCCCGAAGATCAGCACAGGGTTCGCGAAGCGCTGGAGAGCGTGTTCCGGAGCGAGGCCCCCGACGGGTTCGAGTGTGGGGTATTGCGGCCTGACGGCAGCACCCGCTGGTACGCCAATCGCGTCGGGCCACTCAAGCATGAGGGGAAAGTCGAAGCGGTGACGCTGATCGCGACGGATATCACCGAGAGAAAACAGACCGAGGAGGCGCTGCAGCGAGCTGAGACGCTGTTCCGAACCGCCTTCGAGCACGCACCGTTCGGCATGGCGCTGAGCAACGCGGACGGACGATACGTGCAGGTGAATCCCGCCTTCTGCAGGATGCTCGGTCGGTCCCGGGAGGCGATGGTGGCAACGAACTGGCAAGCCGTTACGCATCCGGACGACGTCGAAGCCGGTCGTACCGCCCGGCGCCGAATCCGCGCCGGAGAGATCGTGACGCATGGGCAGGAGAAGCGCTTCCTTCACGCCGACGGACACGTGATATGGGGACGGATCGGAATCACCGCCGTACCCGACGCCGAGATCGAGCAGCCGTGCTTCGTGGCCCAGGTGGAGGACATCACCGATCGCAAGCAGGCGGAGGAGAAGGCGTACCAGCACTTGGCCGAACTCGCCCACGCCTCGCGGCTCGCCACGATGGGAGAGATGGCGGCCGGCTTGGCCCACGAGTTGAACCAACCGCTATCCGCCATCGCGAACTACGCCGCCGCCTGTGGGCAGATGCTGGATGCTTCGAACGCAGAGGTCGCGACGCTGCGTGAGATCATGACGGAAGTCTCGGACCAGAGCCAGCGGGCGGGTGAGATCATCCGACGCCTTCGGGACTTCATCCACAAGCGCGAGCCCCGCCGCTCGGCAGTGCGAATCGATGCGGTGGTACATGAAGCGATTGGGCTTGTGAGAGCGGAGGCGCGGCAGAAGGAAATCACGATTCGTTTCGAATCGGCGGAAGCACTGCCCCCGGTGTGGGCGGATGCGATTCAGATCGAGCAGGTCGTACTCAACCTGATGCGAAACGCGTTCGAGGCGATGGAGAGAACTCGACCCGGCGCGCGAGACTTGACGATCACCGTTGCCGAGTCCGATCGTGACACGGTAG
>CAYMME010000654.1:0-4005 GCA_964391465.1 uncultured Planctomycetales bacterium | reverse complement strand
CGGACTCGATGCCATCACGCGGCTGACCGGCGAATGGGGTTACGATTCCGGAAAGGTCGCCTCCGGGGTCAGCCGCGTGATGGCATCGAGTCCGTCCTCGGCGATCTCGCGATCGATGAGAATCAACGAGCCGGCATGGATCGTGTGGTGCCCGGCCGTCGTGGCGACAATCCTGTGTGAGCCGGGGATGGGCCTCGGCTGGCAGATCCGGCAGGGGTTCGGCGTGTAGCCGCCGAAGTAGTGGCCGGCGGCCATGCCGTCGGGCCGAATGGTCCACAGGCCGAGCGTCGGGATCACCGGGCGATTGATGTAGTCCCAGCGGCTCCAGAGGATCCGTCCGTCGGGCATCACGACCGGATCCCACTCGTTGGCTTCGCCGAACGAGAGTTGGCGAACACTCGACCCGTCGGCGTCGCAGCGGTAGAGGAGATACGTGGGACAGTAGCGCCCGCCGTTGTGACATCGCACGCCGCCCTGGTTACGCGTCGAGATGAAGGCAAACCCGCCGTCGGGCAGGTAACACGGATCGTAGTCCTCGCACAGCACGGTCATCCTGCCGCCGGCCCCGGCCAACGGATCGCTGTCCGTGCCGGTGATTTGCCGCAAGCCCGTGCCGTCGACATGGATCTCGTACAGGAAGAACTGCCACTCTTCCCGCGGGGGCGTGTGGTCAGCGTAAGCGAAGACCACGCGCTTTCCGTCGAACGACACGTCCGGGTGCATCGCGCATCCCGGCGGAAGCTTGCCTTCCAGCAGCAGCGTCTCTCTCGGCCGGTCGCTCTTCCACTGGTCGAGGACGACCAATCCCGGCCCCGTGCCGTTGTTCATCCCGTAGTAGTTGTCGCCCGGCGCACTGAGGGCCGGAGTGGGCCGCTTGGTCAGCAGGAGTCGGTCGAAATCGAGGGCAGGGTGCGAGAAGATGATCCGGCGCCTGAGTTCGACCGCCCGGGCAAAGAGGTCTCTTCCCGCCGACGAAGATCGGTCCTTGGCTTCCCGGGCGATGCGCTGCTCGAGCGTTCGGAGTTCCGCGGCCATCTCCGGTCGGGGTGATGTTCGCTGTACGAAGTCGAGCGTCTTGCGAGCCAACTCGAGGCGCTGTCGTGCGCGCTCGATATAGTATACGTTTCCGGCTCCGGTCCATGCTGAGCCGTACTCGTTCCAGATTCCCTCACGCCGCTCCATCTCCATTTCGATCTGCGACTGCCGATCGCGGAAGTCCCGAGTCACTCGCTCGAGGAGTGCTTCCCAGACTTGCCTGCATTCGTTCGCACGAGCGACGATCGGCCGGCAGTCGACCGCCGCGTGCGGCGGCAACCCTCTCTCCGGTCTGTAGCAGACGAACACCTCCAATCGCTCGTACTTGCTGTCGAGCTTGAAGGCGACTCCACCCGACGCAAGCGCGAAGCCGCGATGCGTCGTGCCGTCGATCTTCAGCTCCGTCGCCTTGTGCGCACGGGGGTCGACCTTTCCTTCCACCAATGTGCCGTCGAGCGCCAATCCGATGGAATCGCCCTGTTTGTCGAACAGCCGCGGGCTGAGGAAGTGCGCCGAGCCGCTCTCCGGCTTCCGGCCGAGGGTGGCGAAGTACAAACGTTCGAGCCCGCCGACCTGAAACGACATCCGTTGCGGTTGCCCGTCCGACGTGAGCCGAACGATCGCCGAGCCGAACCCGCCGGCCCGCCGGTCCTTCGCGACCGTCGGTCCGAACGTGGCCTCCAACGACGCACGCAGGCTCTCGTGCCAGGTGTCTTTCTTGACGTATACCGTCTCTGCTGGTCGGCGGGGCGGTTGCAGCGTCTTGTTGATTCCCAGGTACAGACGCTTCGGCGGTTCGGCGCCGATTGCGGGCCAACCGAGCACGGCCAGCAACGTCAGAACGCCGAGCACGGACCTTCCCAACATGGCTCGCTCCTTTGAGCTCGCGACCCCCGGGGTAGCCACATCGCGCCCCCGCATGAAACCCCCCAGGGGTCTCACTACCCACAACGGGTCAACTTGTTCTGTCACGGCTCCCTCACGTCCGCTTGATCTTCACCGCCGCGTACTTCCCGAAGCCCTCCGGCAGGGCAAGCCAGCCGTCCGGCGCGGCGGCGAGCTTCACCGGCGTGTCCAAATGTGGGGAGTGGAGCACGGCGTTGCCGTTCGCCAGCCACGCGGCCACGCGGAGACGGCGGCCCGTCGCCTTACCGTCGCCGTAGTAGACAACGTGGGCGACGCAGCCGTCGGGCTGCCCGTACACGTCGACGAACATCAGCGGCTGTTTCGGCTCGCCGCCCTCCAGTTCCGCGGCCAGTCCGTCTTGGGCCAAGTCGCGAATCGCCTCGAGGATCTCGGCGCGCCGGGCCGGGCTGGCCGCGCGCATCGGTCGGCTCGACGAAGGTTGCGAGATGCGCCCCGGGCATTTCGCGAAGTGGCGAACCCGCGGACCGGCGTGCAGGTCGGTCAAGGCACTCCGCTCGCGCTGGCGAAAGTTCTCGTCGCACTCGGCTGATCGGCCGGTGAGGATCAGTCCGCAGCCCCGCCCCACCGCCGCGCGGATGGCCTCACACTCCCGGTCGCTCAGGCAGGTCTGGGCGGCCACGATGAGCACGTCGCGCGGGCCGAGGCGGGCCAGATGCGCCTCCTTGGCCACGCGGTACGCGATACGTCCCAACAGCGCCTGCTCGAACCCCAGCACGCTGTTGTAGGCCGTCGAGTGGTCGAAGGCCAACGACCAGAGCGAGTGATAGACCCAGACGTTGGCGCACGGCTGCGAACCGACGTAGAGATCCTCGTGATCCCGGGCGAACCCCATGTAGCGGCGCAGGGCGGCGTGGAACTTCGGCTGCTCGAAGAAGGCCGAGCCGTCCCGCTTGTTGCCGGCCCGAAGCGACCAAGTGGCCGTGAGCACGTGCCCCCCGCAAGCCAGGCACTCGGCCATGTCGAGTTCGACGGGCCGGGGTTCCTTGGGCAGAGTGATGCCGCCTTTGGACGTCCGCAGCCAGTCGGTCGAGAGGGCCACCAAGCCGATCGCCGCCCCCTCCTTCAGATGCCGCACCTTGGTGACCAAGTGGTCGTCGAGCACTTGCGGCATGTCGTGGCTCTCGGCGATGGCCAGGTCGAGATAGTCGCCGCAATCGGGCAGAAGCCGCGTCCGGTTGCTCCGCCAAAGGGCCGGGCAATCCTCATAGGTCACCAAGGCCGCCCCCGCCTTCTTCCCGTGAACATACGAGCGCAACTCGCGAAGCCGCCGGCCCATCAGGTCCATGCGAAACCGGATCCACTCCTGCCAGATCGGGTCCTTGCGGCTCCAGCGGGGCGGGATCGCGACGTGGCGGAAGTGGGGCAGCCCGAACCGCTCCCACGGTCTCGGATGACGCTCTGCCAGAAACCGCCGGAAGGCTGCCGTACATTTGTCGCAATGACACTCGTAGCTCGTGCCGTCGTACTCCACGCCGTCCATGTCGGCCTCGATCAGGCAGCGGTCGATCACCCGCTTCAAGTACGCGACGAACTCGTCGTGGATCGGGCAGGCCTTCCAGCGCCAAGTTGCGCTGCCGTAGGTTTGCAGTTTGCCGTCCGCGGTCCGCTGGATCCAGTCGCGCAGATTCGGTACCTCATCGAGCATCGTTTCGTAGATCACCGTGCTGAACTGGTGGTAGCCCAGCACGCGAATGCCTCGGGCGTGGGCGCGGCGCGTGAAGTCGGTCGCTCGGGCCATCTCGTCGGCCTCGGCCTTCAGACCGAAACCCTTGTAGAAATGCGTGGTCACGAGATTCACGCCGGCATCGGCCAGCTTGTCGAGGATCTCGTCGCTGTGCATACGATCATACCAACGACGGACCCAATGACCGGTGACCCGGCCGTCGCCGATGCCCGCCCCGTAACCACCGCGACGGTACAGTTCCAGCGGTTCCCACAGGGCCCAAACCCAGCGGAGTTTGCCGGGGGCAATCCAGTCGGGTGGAGTCAAGGGTCCGGCCGCGGTAGACCGCCCGGGCTCTGCCGCGAGCCGGCCATCGCCCA
>CAYMME010000653.1:0-4022 GCA_964391465.1 uncultured Planctomycetales bacterium | reverse complement strand
GCCCATGAGCCCGAAGCCCATTCCGCCCTGGAACTCGGGATCGGGAATCAGGAGGTCCTGAATGTCATAGACGCGCACGAACGTCGTTTCGCTCAGGTCGTCGGCGGTCGAGATCTGCACGACGCCTTCGTCGATGACGCTACCCAGCTTCACCTCTCCGCCGGAAACCTGGTCGAGGATCACGTCCATCGCTTTTTTGAGCTTGACGTCCGTCAACTCGAGCGTGATCTCCGCCTCCCGCTCGATGCCGGCGGCCTCCATCGCTCCCCAGTTCACGATGATGTTCAGGTCGGTGATGTCGCGCAGGTGCTCGATGACGTTCTCGAACGTGAACCCGTCGATCTCCAGCTTCGGCAGCGGCGTGTTCAATCGCTGACGGACCTTCTGGTTGATCTCCGGCTCGGAGGTCTGACCCGCCTTGAACCGTTTCCGCCGTTCCGTGATGTCCCGCCAGTTGCGGGGGAACATGATGTCCTGATGCCAGGGAATGCGCGCTTCGTCCAGGGAGTTACGGACGGATCGGCTCTCCCGTTCCACTTCGTCCGCCGTCTGTCGCTGCTGCGACAGCGCGTGGGTCGCCTCGAGGTCATAGCGGAGACCGCGGGCACGATCATTGGTCGGGTCGATGGCCAGGATTTCCTTGACCGCCTCAATGGCCTGGTCGTACCGGCGTTCCTTGCGGTACTGATGGACCTGATCGAACAACTGGGTGATCTGCTCCCCGCGCTCTTGGTCAATCAGCATGCGCCGGGCGGCGGCGGCCTCTGCGGCCTGTCGGATCGCCTCCTGCCGCTCCTGATCCTGGGCGTGCCGCTCCTCGTCGCTGACATAGCGCGATAGCGCCTCCAACTCGCGCCGCAGATTGTCGTACAGCGTCACCGGACGCGCGTAGCGTTTGCCGCCTTCGAGCGTCTGGCCCGCCGACAGCAGGTGCTGCCGCCCTTCCTCGAACCGCGACCCGAGGACGGCCTTGTATACGTCTTCGATGCGCTGGCGGACCGTGGATTCCGTCTTCTGCCACAGCAGTCGCTCCCGCTGCTCGATCTCGGTGGCCATGCCGCGCTCGCCCGCGCCCTTGGCCACGACGTGCAACTGAGCCTGGCGCAGCTTCTCCTGCGCCTCGATCATGGTGGGAACAAGCTGCTTGGCTCGCCGGTAGTGCTCGACGGCTTCCTCGAACCTGCCGGCCGCGGCGGCCTCGTCGCCCTGGGCTACTGCGGCTTTCGCTGCCTTCGTCGGGTCCGTGGCGCTCTGAGTGGTCGCCGCCTGCACGGGCGCCGGGGCGCCCCCGGCCGGCTCCTTGCGAACCTTGGCCGCCAGCGCCCGCTTCTCGGCGACGCGCTTCAGGCCGGCCCGGGCCGCGTCCTTCTGGGCATCGTTGGCGTACGGGTTCCGCAGCACGGACTCGAAGTTTGCGTGCGCATCGTCGAGCCGGCCCGCCTCGAGGGCCTTGTTCGCGTCGGCCCGATCATCCGCCGCCTTCTTCGACAGATTGACCGCCTTGCGAACCTCGTCGACGAGCTTGTCGCGGCGATCCGCGTCGGCGTCCGAGAGCGCATCCCGATCGATGGCCCGAAGCGCAGTCTGCGCTTCGGTGTACTTGCCCGCCTGATGGAGCTTCTCGGCCTTCGAGAGCTGGTCGGCCGGCGTTTCGGCCGCGATGGTTGCCGTACCAACACACAACAACAGCGTTGGCGCAACGATTAGTGATAGACTACCTCTTTTCAAGAGGAACCTCCTTGTGCGCGTACCCCGCAGGAGCGGGCATGGTAGGGACAGCCGGGCCGGATGGACCTCCAGACCCGACCGGTTCCGACGTCAACAGGTATCGCCGGGGGTGAATGATACGGGATCGATATTTTATGTATGACGGTCAGGCTCAACCCCGGACGACCACGTCGATCACCGCACCTTCTCTAATGCAAGTGTACGTCGGTGGGCAGGCTGGTGCAACTTCAAAAATTCTCGGACCCTAGGGCTCTTGGGGGGGGCTTGGGCGGCGACATTATGGGGCCATCCCCACACCCAGGCCGGTGCGGGGCGCGGCAGACCCGCCCGACCGAGGAAGGAACGCGTCAACCCTGCTCGAACAGGGGTGTGGACAGGTACCGTTCCCCGGCGCTGGCCAGAATGGCCACGATCAGTTTGCCGCTGCTTTCGGGCCGCTGGGCCACCTCGTTGGCCGCACAAAGGGCTGCCCCGGACGAGATCCCGCACAGAATCCCCTCCTCCCGGGCCGCCCGCCGAGCCCACTTGAACGCGTCGTCGTCGCTCACCTGGACAACGTCGTCGACAACGTCCATGTCCAGCACATCTGGTATGAAGCCTGCCCCGATCCCCTGTATCTTGTGGGGTCCTGGCCTGTGTTCTTCCTGCTCGCGCGTCTGTGCGATGACGGGCGAACTCGTTGGCTCGACCGCGACACACTGGAACTCGGGCTTGCGTTTCTTGATGCCCCTTCCGATGCCGGTGATGGTGCCGCCCGTCCCGACACCCGAGATGAGGATGTCAGCTTCACCGTCGGTGTCGTCCCAGATCTCCTGGCCTGTCGTGCGGAGATGGATGTCAGGGTTGGCCGGGTTCTTGAACTGCTGCGGCATCACTGCGTGTGGCGTCTCCTCCACCAGTTCCTCGGCCCGAGCGATCGCCCCGGCCATACCCTTGTCGGCCGCCGTCAACACCAGTTCGGCTCCCAGGGCCTTGAGCAAGTTGCGCCGCTCGACCGACATGCTTTCGGGCATGGTGAGGATCAGCCGGTATCCTCTGGCCGCGGCCACGAATGCCAGGGCGATCCCGGTGTTGCCCGAGGTGGGTTCGACCAGAACCGAATCCTTGGTGATCACGCCCTCGCGCTCCCCTGCGTCGATCATGGACACGCCGATCCGATCCTTGACGCTGGAGAGCGGGTTGAAGTACTCGAGCTTGGCGTACACCGTTGCACGAGCCTGGATGATCCGGTTGATGCGGACGAGCGGGGTGCGCCCGATCACCTTGGTGATGTCGTCGTACAGCTTCGCCATGAGGTGTTCTCCGGTAAGCGCCAGGCGGCCCGACCCGCCTCGAACGACTGTATGCGAGCGTCGGCAACGCTGTCAATCGGGTCGCGATGCGCATTCGCTCGATGACGCCGGACCGGCTCATCTGGCTGCGGATGTCACGTGCGTCGCGTTGACCGCCGCCCGAAACGCCGCGCCGCGTTCCTCGTAGTTAACGAACATATCGTAGCTGGCGCACGCCGGCGAAAGCACGACGACGTCGCCGGTGGTGGCTGAGCGCGCCGCCCGAGTGACCGCGTCGGGCAGATCGGTTGCGCGCTGCACATCCGGGCGCGCCCCGGCGCGGCGACTGTCGTTTACTGCGTTGGCGAGATGTTCCCGCGTCTTGCCGATGCAGATTACGACCTTGGCTTTGCGGGCGAGTTGTCGGCCGAGCTCGCCGAAGTCGGATTGTTTCTTGTCGTCGCCACCGACGATCATGACGACGGGGCCGTCGAACGCGGCCAGGGCGACCAGCGTGGCCTCGGGCGTGGTGGATTTCGAATCGTTGTAGTATCGCACGCCGTCGATCGCGGCGATCTGCTCGAGCCGGTGGGGCAGGCTTCGGAACCGCCCCAGGCCCGCGCGGATCGTCTCCGGCGACCGTCCCTCGGCAATGCCGACCGCCACTGCCATCATGGCGTTGTAGGCATTGTGCAGGCCGGGGATGGGGATCTCCCGGAGTGGGACGATTCGCGAGGCCGTACCGGGCGGTGGTTCGGGGTGTGATCGCTTCGTGCGATCGTTTGCCGGGGCGGGCCCCCGCGCTTGGGCTTGGGGCTCGGATGGTTGCGACGTGATTTCGCTATCCTGAATCACGATACTCGCATCCGGGCGGGCGGCGCTGACGGTCAGTTCGCGGAACTCCACGCCCCGCTCCTTCAGCACCGGCTGGAGGTACTGCTGCAGGGGCTCGTCGTCGAGGTTGTGGACGATCGTGCCGCCGGGGCGGAGATGGCGAACGATGTTGAGCTTGGCGGCGGCATA
>CAYMME010000652.1:0-4028 GCA_964391465.1 uncultured Planctomycetales bacterium | reverse complement strand
AGCAAAACCGCGAACGTCGCAGCATGAGACAGTTAACGGCGTTGCGTGGCACCCGGTTGCGACCGAATTCGAGATGCACCCCCGGAGCGTCCCGTCGCGAGGCGCGGGCCGGGCACAAAGAGGTGCGGGCACCGCGATGACTCGCGATGCCCGCACCGTGGATCCTCGACTGAACGAATGCCGGGCCGTCAGAAGCTTCTGCGCCATCCGACGAAGCGCATGACCGTCAGCCCCAGCAGGCTCATCAGCATCATTGACGGGCAGCCGAACCCGCAGAAGAAGCACAGCGGGTCGATGAACACGTCTTCCTCCGGGGTCTCCTGCGGAGGCGGCGGTGTCGTCGGCGTCTCGGGCTCGGGCCCCGGCTCCGGCTCAGGCTGAGGCTCGGGTTCGGGCTGGGGCGCCGGCTCGACCGCTCCGGTCTTGCCCACCGCAAACGAGCTGAGCTGCCTTACGACCGCATAGAAGTTGAAGACGCCGGTCGGGTCCTCGTAGAAGCCGGTGTACGGCGGCGCCGGGGCCGGATCGAGATCCTCAGGCCGGATCTCGCCCTGGTTCGGGCCCGCCGGGACCCACGCGTCCTGCACGGGGTCGTACCGATGGATTTGCATGTCGGCCGGGGCAACGCCGAGATCGGCCAACTCCTCGGCCGTGAACGTCAGCATGAGCGTCACGGTATAGGTGCCACTGACGGCGGCTGTGTCCACGTTCAGCCAGCGCCCGAAGCCAAGTTCGTCACCGAACCCGAACGTCGTGCCGCCTTGCGGCCCGGGCGGCCCGTCGATGCCTTCCGAGCCGGTGACTACCTCGGCCGAGAATGGGTCGCCGGGGTTCGCGCCCGTCACTGTCACCTGACCGACGACCGTGCCGCTGTCGTCCGTGATGACAATGTCCAGGTTTCCGTCTTCGTCCGTGAGTTGGACGTCGAAGTTCAACGTCGGGCCGGTCGCCGGGGCACCGCCGCCGCCGCCACCGCCACCGCCCGGTGAGGTGGGGGGCTCGAGCGGACAGCCATCCTCGTCCACCTCCGCCCCGGGCTCGGTGCCGCCGCACAGGTCTTCGCCGTTCGCCACGCCGTCCCCGTCGCTGTCGGGTGGTTCGGCGAGTGGTTCGTCGAACAGCACGTTGTCGCTGACGGCAACGCCCAGACCGTCCGGGTTCAACGTTTCGTGGAACGGACCTGTCGGGTCGCCCCACCAGTTGCCCGTGGCGTCGATGACGTGGATCTCGCCGTTCCCGTTCTCCTCTTCGTCGTCATCGTCCTCGTTCTTGACGCCGATGGCCGTGCCCGCGAGGTCGTTGTCGTGCACGTTGACTTCGGACGTGTCCTCGATGGAGTACACCTCGACGCCCGCGTCGTCCACGCCGTCGATGCCGTTGCCCACGACGTGCACCAGCGACCCGCCCCCGATGGAGCCATTGAAGTCAATGCCGTCTTCCCACTCGAAATCATCGTCGAGCCCGGCGCCCTTGATTCGGTTCTGGCCGATCAGAACGTGGGAGCCCCAGATGTAGTCGTCGAACTTGATGCCCTCGCGATCCAGGCCGGCGATGAGGTTTCCGGCGATGGTGACCTCCATGCCGTATTCAAGGTAGCTGTTGAAGACAATACCCCGCGAGGCCGAGTTCCCGTTCAGGTTGTTGCGGAGGATGTCGACCGTAGCGCCGCAGCATCCGTAGTCCTCGAAGCGAATGTTGGTTTCGGTGAAACCGCTGACCTCGTTGTCGCAGATGGTGAGCGATGATCCGTCTGCGGCCACGTATCCGAACCAGATGCCGTACGTGCCCCCGTCGTCCGTGTGGGAAGTGATCGTGTTGCCGCACATCTCCAGCGTGCTGCCGAAATCCACGATGTCGACGTACATGCCCCACGTATCGCCGCCACCGCCGTGGCCAATCCCCGAAATCACGTTGCCGTTGATGCGGCCCGTGGAGCCGTCGTCGAGGCCGCTGCCGACGTCCAGGCCACCGTCCGCCCCGTCGGCGTGGGCCGTTAGTTCGTTGTTGTCGAATATGAAACGGCTGCCGTCGCGGATCTCGTTTACGTACGCACCGGTGCCGGTGAAGCCGGTGATCTCGTTGTCGCCGACGAGAAGCTGCGCATTGGCGTAGATCTCCCCCAGGTAGATGCCGTAATCGGCCCCGCCGTCGTCGCCCTCGGTCTCCACGACCGGCTGCGACGTTGGCGCTTCGACGACGCGGGCGGTGAGCGTGTTGCCGGTGATGTTCAGCGTGGCGTTGTCGTCCGCGGCCTCCTCATCGGTGTAGATCCCGGCATAGTCGAAATCGGTGATCGTGTTGTTGCTGATGGTGCACGTCGCACCGTAGTAAGGGCCGTAGTACATCCAGATCCCGTAGGTCCCGTAGATGCTGCGCTCGCCGGCGTCGCAGGCGTTCAGCTCGTTGTCATCGATGACGGCCACGCCGGTGTCCCACGCGGGCCCGTCGTCAGAGAAGTAAATGCCGGTGTCGCGGAAGCGGTTGACGGTGCATCCGGTGATGTTGAGCTCGCTGAAGTAACCGGCTCCTCCGTAGCTGGTGATGCCGGTGTCGGCGTCATTCACTTCGATGTTCGTGAGGCTGACAAGCGAGAAAACCTCAATGTAGCGGTCGAAGTACACACCGTACGAATAATACTCCTCTTCCTCCTGCGAGACCGTCGCGGTGGCGGCCGAGAACGTCGAATCGCTGATGGTCACCGTGCTGTTGTACACGTCCGAATGGAAGTAGACGCCGCTACGACCGAAGTCGGTGACCGTGTTGCGGAGCAGGTCGATCGTGGCCGTGTGGGCGGCCGCATCGTCGTCCTCATCGTCGCCCTCAGCATGGTGAAAATGGACGGCGTCCTTGAAGCTGACGTCACCATTGACTTCGCTCTCCTCGTCACCGGCGCCGGCGGCAGCGAAGACGTTCTCCTGCACGAGAAGAGTGCCCCCCTCGATGTTGGGGTTGACGAGGATACCTTCGTCGGTGCCGTGGCCCACGAACGTGTTGTTCTGGATGGTCACGCCTTCAGAGCCGACCGCGTCGCCTTCGACCTTCACGCACGCGTCGCCCGAGTGGTCCCCCGGATGGATCTCACCATTCAACTGCTCGATGGTGAAGCCCTGATCCGGTCCGCCCAGCGTCACACCGTCCGCGCGGATCAACACGACCGGCATCACGCCTTCAATGCCGAGTTGGCCACGGAGGCTGGGCGTGAATCCGCTCCCGTCCCACTCGATGGTGGTGGTTTCGGCGCCCCCCGTCGAGAGGATCGTGAGCCCCTCAACCTCGATGACGAGGTTCTCCTCGTACGTCCCCGGCGCGACGAGAATCGTGTCGCCGGATTCAGCATCCTCGATAGCCGCCTGGATCGTGCAGTAGGGCGTGCCGGTCTCGTTGCTGCACTCTGCGTTCTGATCGACGTTGAGCGTAGCGGCCTGAACGGCCGATGGACCTGACAGGATCGCGGTCAGCGCCGCTGCAAACAACACGATGGCTTGTGATGCACTATGAGCTCGCCGCTTCATTCTTCGGTTCTCCGCGTGTAGTGACCCGCAGGCCGTCGGTTCGCATGCGCATTGCGCCCGCCTGAGGTCGATTCTGTGTTGAGTAGTGCGGCCCGCGCCGCCTCCCCCGCGTCTTGAGGTTCAGAGCCCCCGGCATGTCGCCGATGTTCCCGTCTCACTCGCGATGGCGGCAACCGGCGCACACCGCCCGCCCGTCTGCGAGTGCTGTGTCCTTGCCAGTGAACGACCTCCGACCCGAGCGCATTGTCGCGAGATTCCCGAGCAACAGCAGACCCCTTGAGGTGCGTGTCTGCCATGCTCCCGAAACGATCGGCGCTGCAGACCAGAGGCGCCACGCTCCGTTGATGTCCCAAGCGTGGGACTGAGTGAGCAACAGAAGTGCTACCACTCGCCGAGTAGCGTCATCGAACCGGCCGACGTCGGTCCGGTGTTTCGTTAATCGTGTAGACGGCCCGAACGCTCTAGCCCAAGTTGCGCAGTTCAGGCAAAAATGGGAATTTTTTAGGGACGTAATCA
>CAYMME010000651.1:0-4030 GCA_964391465.1 uncultured Planctomycetales bacterium | reverse complement strand
CCACGACCTGCGGTTTACAAAACCGCTGCTCTGCCAACTGAGCTACGGTGGCAAACGCTTGCAGCCGCGCGACTTACGTATCTCTCCCCACGAGACGACGCCCCGACACGGTAGTTGTCGTGGGGATTGTTGTCAACCGAGCAGCACGGCGGGCGCCTCGATCGGAAGCGTAGAGCACGGTGGTGCTACGCCTGGACGGCTGTCTACTGTGGGCAATGGTTCGCCGGAGTTCGCGTGTGCAAGGTCGGGACAAGGAGCAGAGCGGCAGTACGTGCGAGAGAGTCGGGTGGTTCGAAGGTGACGTGGGGCGTTGTCGGGCAGCGGGCAGATGCTGGTGACTCGACCTGGTGATCTGTCTTGCGATGCAGCAGGGTCCGGGGTTGCCCTGGTGGGCTACTTCGCTTGCGTTCCGAGCAGCCATTTCTCGGCGATTTGTTCGGTCTCGTCGGCGGTGACGAGCCAGTGGAGGATCTTGTCCTTCAGGTCGGCTACCGTGGATTGGTGTTTCGGGTCGCTGATCAGGTTGTGCTGCTCGGTGGGGTCGTTCTCCAGGTCGTACAACTCGCCGTAGCCCTCGGGGTAGTAGATGTATTTCCACTTGTGCGTGCGGACCATCTTGGCGTCGGCGTGACGGATGCCGCCGACCCCCTTGCCCTTGTCGAATCGGAAGTTCAGCGAGCCGCTGGTGATGACCTCGGGAATGACGTTCTCGGCGAACACGGCCTCGCGCGGCTCATAGGTCCGGTCGATCGCGGCAATGAGCGGGGCGAAGCTGCGCCCCTGGCAGTGATACGGCTCGGGCAGGCCGGCAAGCTCCATCAAGGTCGGCACGAAGTCCGTCGTCTCGATCAACTCGTCGTAGTTGCCAGCCCTGACCACGCCGGGATACGAAAACAGGAACGGGATGTGGATCGACTCCTCGAAGAAGATGTTCTTGCCCACAAGCCCGTGAGAGAGCAACTGGTCGCCGTGGTCACTCGTGAAGACGACGATCGTCTCACGGCGCCGGCCGGTCTCTTCGAGCGTGTCGAGGATCAGCCCGACCTCCCGGTCGATCTGAGAGACGGCCGCGTAGTAGCTGCGGTAGATCCACTGCAAGCGCGTCCGGTCCATGTCGTACACCGGCCGGCCGCGAAGGATCAGCTTCTGCACGGGCGGGGGCAGCTTGCGAATCTCGTCCAGCGTCGTCGGCTTCGGCAGCGGGAACTCCACATCGTCGTACATCGAGTCGAACGGAACCGGCACCTCGTACGGTGAGTGCGGTTTCCAGAACCCGACGTGCAGAAAGAACGGCTTGTCCCCGACGGCCAGGTCCTTGAGCACCTCGCGGGCCTTCGACCCCGTCCAAGTCGTCTCGGTATGCTCATCGGCGATGGCCGCCCGAAACGGGTTCTTTCCCGGCCGGATGTCCTTCGCCAGCGCTCGGTAGCGCATGTGGTGCAGCGGGTCGTGCAGCTTCCGCCACTTGACGTAGTCGGAGAACGGGTCGGTCTTGGGGACGGCATCGTGAAGGAGGACGCGATCGAACCCGGTGCGCTTTGCCTCGGCAACGGTAGGGGGGTGCAGATGGAGCTTGCCGACGGAGGCCGTGCTGTAGCCCGCCTCTTTGAGCCGCTGCTGCAAGAGGATCTCGTCGCGTTTGAGGGGCGTGTAGTTCACGCGGTTGCGATGGGAATGGGGGTATCGGCCGGTGAACCAAGTCGCGCGCGACGGCACGCACACCGGGGCCTGACAAAACGCGTTCAGCAGGTTGGCCGACTGCTGGGCCAATGCGTCGATCCGCGGCGTGCGGATCAGCGCGTTGCCATTGGCGCCCAAGCCATCGAACCGCAACTGATCGGCCATGATGAAGAGCACGTTGGGATGTCGGCTCTTGCCTCGGGCACTGCGGTCAGCAGGCCGATCGGCCGCGAGCGCGCCGGTCGTCATCGTGCATGCGATCAACAACGCGCATCTCAGGATGGATCGTAACATGGCGTCTCCTTGGTCGAGGCGTGTTCACGGCGCATTGTATGGCGTCCGCAACGCGGCTGCGACGCCGGCGGACGCACCGAAGGGGCATGGTGCGCTGTGCTCGCACGACTTATACTCCCGGCTCGTTTTGCCGCCATGTGGGTAGCACGTGGCGGGTCATGAGGAAAGGAACGGCATCGATGGCACAGAAGACAATCAAGATGGCGACCATAGGCGGCGGGATGTTCGGGCGTGGCGTCGTACTCCGCAGCCTGGCCGACGTGGAGCGGTGCGGGATCACGCCGTTCCTGGGCACCGCAGGCCTGGATCATCGCGCGAGTGAGCTCGCCGACGTGCAGTACGAGTTGGTCGCCATCGGCGAGCGCTACGAGCACCTGGCCCACGGATTGGTCGGGGATTGTCGGCAGTGGGCTCCGAATTCCCGTCCGACACCCCATTGGGGCGAGACCCCCTGGATCGACATCCTGGATCGAGAGAAGCCGGACGTGCTGTTCATCGCAACGCCGGACCACCTGCACACGCCGCCGATCCTGGCCGCGCTCGAGCGCGGCGTACACGTCGTGTCGGAGAAGCCGCTGGCCCTGCACCTGGACGAATGCAGGACCATCATCGCCAAGAGCCGGGACGCGGGCCTGATCGTCGGCGTCGATATGCACAAGCGCTACGACGCCTTCCTCCGCAGCGCGTTTGTGGACGTGGTGCCGCAGCTCGGCGACTTGCTCTACGGTAGGGCGGTCCTGGAGGAGCCGCTGGAGGTCTCGACCCAGGTCTTCAAGTGGGCCGCCAGCAGCAACCCATTCAGCTATGTCGGCGTGCACTGGACCGATCTGTTCGGGTTCTACCTGGGGGTCAAGCCGGTGTCGCTGCACGCGGTCGGCCAGAAGAAACTGCTGGTCAACTGGCGGGACGAGCGGAGCCCGAACGGCATCGACACCTTCGATTCGATGCAGGTCAACGTCCAGTACGACAACGGCATGAGCGTGCAGTATGTGAACGCGTGGGTGAACCCGGACGACTTCGAGGGGGCGGTCAACCAGGAGATGGAAATCATCGGCTCGAAGGGGCGGGTGTTTGTCGATCAGCAGGATCGCGGGCTGCGCACGTGCATCACCGACGCGGGAACGCGGACGAGCAACCCGCACTTTCAGGCCGAGGTGCCGCGCACCGGTGGATCGAGCGGGACGGCATGCATCGGTTACTGCAAGGACTCGCTCGTCGCCGGCCTGGAAGCGGCGTCCAGCGTGACGCTGGGCCTGGCCGACGCGGCGTCGCGGGCGGGAACCTACCCGGATGCGGCATCGGCCATCAGCCTGGTCGCGATCCTGGATGCCGCCGCCCAGGTCGCCCAACGCAACCTACGCTACCTTCAGGAGCGCGGTTGCGCCCCGGTCACGGCGCAGTTCACGGGCGACACCATCACGATCGTCGATCCGTTTGCCGAGGCGTAGCGGAACGAACCTCAGTTGACTCGCTGGGTCTGGCCGGTTTCCGCCGCCTTGTACAGCGCGAAGACCGTTTCGAGCACGTGGAGACTCTCCGCGCCGGTGATGGGCGGGTCCTGAAGGCCCGCACAGGCGCGTACCGCGGCCCGCACGAACGGGGAGTAACCCTTCGGCTCGGTGGGGCCGTCGTACGCCTGTGCCTTGGCCGGCTGACCGTCCATCGTGCTGTACCACTTCAGTGGCGGCGTCTCGAAACTGTCCAGGTGGATCCAGCCTTGCGAGCCCCAGATCTTGATGTGTGAATGGTAGCCCTTGTCGAGGTAGTAGCCCGACGTGAGCGTGCCGAATGTTCCGTTGTCGTACCGCATGACCAGGGCGGCGGAGTCTTCGACGTCCAGCGGCTGGCCTCCGACGTTGCCGGCGAATCCCGTGACCTGCTGGACTCGTGCCCCGGTGATGTGCAGGGCCAGATCAAGCCAGTGAAGGCCGAGCCAGGTCAGATGGCCGCCCCCGGCGCGCGCTTTCTGGGCGAACCAGGCCTTGTGGTACGACGGGCGTGTGAGGCGGGTCTGGTCGGCGATCAGGTGCATCTCCAGCCCGTAGATCTTGCCGTT
>CAYMME010000650.1:0-4033 GCA_964391465.1 uncultured Planctomycetales bacterium | reverse complement strand
GAAGCGTAAAGCCGGGACTCCCCGAAGAGGTCAGCGCCATCGTCCTCAAGGCCCTCGAGAAGGACCCCGAGCGCCGCTACCAGAGCGCGGGCGAGATGGGCCGCGACATCGCCTCCTACCTGGCTGGCGATCCGGTCACGGCCCGGCAAGCCAGCGGCTGGTACATGCTGCGCAAGAACGCCGTGCGCTACAAAGGCGTCGCCACTGCCGTAGCTGCCGTAGTCGTGCTCTCGCTGACGCTCGGCCTGACCATGGCAGCCCTCTGGGCCAAGACAAGGATCGAGTTGCGCGAGGTGGTCAAGGAGGTCGAAGTCATCCGCGAACGCGAGGCGGAAGCGGACCAGACCCTGCGCGCCGACCTCGTCGCCGCCCGGAAGGAGATCGAGCGTCTGCGCAACCTCCTGACCAACACTGAGGCCGAAGCAAAGCGTCTCCGGGCCCAGCTCCCCAAAGAGCCTGAGCCGCCCGCGTGGGGCTTCCCCGGCCCGGACGGCAAGATGGTCTACCCACCGCCGCCGAACCCGGCCGACCCGGTCAACTACATCGACTGGCTCAACGAAGCTTTCGGCGGTGAGAACGCGGCGGATGACTACCTCGCGGCCTACGACCTCCTGGAGGGAATACAGGACGACGAAACGAAGAAGGCGCTGGGTGAGGCGATGAAGGGCCCGTGGTCCGGCGATCAGCGCTTGTCCGTGTGGCTGCGGCGCAGCCGGCCTGCACTCGGGAGATTCCGCGAAGGGACGCAAAAGGCCAAATGCTACTTCCCGGCGCACCTGTCGCTGGAAGGAGAGCAGAACGACCTGCGGACGCGTGATTTGATGATTGGGGTCCTGCTGCCCCAGCTTGCTTCGCACCGAACGTGCGCCAAGGCACTGATTGCCGAGGGGTGGCACGCGTGGCAATCGGGAGACGAGAACCTGCTAGCCAATAATACCGTAGCCGTGCTCGCGTCTGCACACCACTTCACTGACAGCCCAGCGCCACTTGTTCAATTCATGGTGGCCGATCTCTGCGCCAAGCGGGCCTATGATGCGTTGCGGTATGCGCTTGGATTCTCCACTGATCCGGACTCTCTCGCCGCGCGCATATCCGTCAAGTTGATCGAAGATGATCCGCCGTTGTCCGTCTTCGCTCCCGCTCTTCGTTTTGAAAAGCTCTGGTGTTGGGATTTCTGTCAACGGGTGTATATCCCAGGCAAGAAGAAAGGAACCTGGGGGCTGCACTGGAGTGCCTTGTCAGTCCTGAGGCCCGAGGATTTCAAGGAGCCGCCCGATCCCATGCCGTCTCCGGAAGAGTTGATGCTTTCCCTCAAACCTCACGGTGTCAGCGGATACGAAGAGACGATTCAAGAGATCAATGCGTTTTTCGACTCCGCCATCGAATGGTCCGAAGCTTCTGTTCGAGAAGCCGGGCGCGCTGCCGAAATCGAGCGCATACCTCAAGAAACCAAGAATGCCGTCGCGCGGAGTCTAATGCCCTCACTGGTTCGGATGGGCGCTCTGCACGACAGATCCGTCGCCAACCGCCGGGCCACGCACTTGATCGTGCACCTCTTCACCCACCACGCCAAGACCGGCAGCTTCCCGTCGTCGCTGCGTGGGCTCGACGCACCGGACCTTGAGCAACTCCTGATCGATCCGTTCAGCGGCGGGGACTTCGTCTACACGAGGACGGGCGAGGGTTTTACGCTCTACAGCCTGGCGGACGATCTCAAGGACGACGGAGGACAGCACGACCCGAAGTGGGAGGACGGAGACTACGTGTTCTGGCCGGTGCAGGGACTTGCTGAGAAGCAGACGGCCTTCGACCCGCCGCCGCCGAACCCGGCCGAGCCGGTCAATTACATCGAATGGATGAACGAGACGTTTTCCGTAGACGATACAGCAAACGCCGCCAACGACTACATCGCTGCCTACAAGCAGATCGAGAAGTTCGAGGGGAGTGAGCAGGATCAGGCGGCGCTGACGAACGCCCTGACCGGTCCGTGGTCCGCGAACAAGAAGATCACCGACTGGCTGGCGGCCAACCGCTCTGGGTTGGCGAAGTTCCGTCAGGCAAGCGAGAAATCCGAGTGCTTCTTTCCCGCGACGATGGGAGGTCAGGAACCGCCGGAGGAGCAGGATGACCCTCGGTTGCAGCACCTCATGATGAGCCTGCAGTTGCCCGATCTGGGCAAGCATCGAAGTGCCGCCAAGGCTCTGATCGTCGAAGGCTGGAGGACTTGGCAAGCGGGGAACCAGAATCGACTCACGGAGAATGCTGTCGTGGTTCTCAGATCCGCCCGCCATCTCGAACAGAAACCCGGACCACTCTTCCAGCGCCTGACTGCCGCGGCCTGCGCGAAGTCCGCCTACGATGCGGTGCGGAACGCGTTGAGCTTGAGCGGGGACCCGGAGGAATTGGCTGCCGCAATCTTGCCCGATCTCAGGGAGGTGGATCCGGCGCCACCCCCGTTCGCTCAAGCCTTCCTGTGTGAGCGTCTGTGGAATGTGGACGTCTGTCAGCGGCTGTACATGCCCGGCAGGCAACGCGGCACGTGGGTACCGTACGTGCCCGCCCTGCAGGTGTTCGGGGGCGACGGTGCGGAGGCGTGGGGCTCCGAGATGGGCATGCGCCTGGCACAGCGGATCGCCGAGGTCGGCCTCGACGAGACTCTGCGCGAGTCGAACCTTCCCAATGAAGTCGTCGCCGTGATGCAGGAGCTTGCAGGGTTCGGATTCGACAGAACGCTGCGCGAAATCGATGCCTATTGGAAGGCTCTCGACGAATGGTGCACCACACCGTATCACCTGGTAGCAGATCGAAGCGACGAGTTGGACCGAATGGTCAAAGACGCCAAGAGCCCTGTGGCCAAGTTGCTTCTCCCCGCGCTGTCCCGGTCGCGGCTGCTCGGCGAACGCCGCGTCGCGACGCGCCGGGCCACGCACCTGATCGTGCACCTCTTCGCCCACCACGCCAGGACGGGCAGCTTTCCGTCATCGCTGCGTCGGCTCGACGCACCGGACCTCGAGCAGCTTCGCATCGACCCCTTCAGCGGTCGGGACTTCAAGTACAAGCGGGTGAGTGAGGGCTTCACGCTCTACAGCCTGGCGGACAACCTCGAGGACGACCGCGGGCAGCACGACCCGAAGTGGAAGACCGGCGACTACGTCTTCTGGCCGGTGCAGAAGTGAGAGGTGAACCATGAATGAGGCCGATCTATCCGAAGCTTCTGATCGCGACAAGCGAGTTCAACGGGTGCTGGATCGGGTACTGCGGGACGGGGCGAATGGCAAGAAGCGGGCCGATGCGGCCGTCATCGCCGAGCATCCCGATCTGATGCCGGAACTCGAAGAGCGGCTCCGAGCACTCCGGGTGATCGAGGAGGCCGGGCAGCGCGCCAACGGGGCCGATGCTTCGTCGGGCGCGGACGCAAAGCACATCTCGGGAAAGTGCCCGCATTGCGGCGCCTCCTGGCGGCTCAGGGAACGGTTCGCCGGGCGTCGTGCGCGGTGCAAGAAGTGCGGCGAGGTCTTCGTGGCGAACGGCTCCTCGCCTCCCGGAGGAGCCGCGGGTGACTCGGCGGCCGCAGCGGGGCTGCCCACGGCCGTCCCCGGCTACGAGATCGAGGAGGAACTCGGCCAGGGCGGCATGGGCTGCGTCTACCGCGCCCGACAGCTCTCGACCAAGCGCACCGTCGCACTGAAGGTGATGCTGGCCGGGCAGTACGCCAGCGAGCGGCTGCGCCGGCGCTTCGAGCGCGAGGTCGAGATCGCCGCGTCGCTCGAGCACCCGCACATCGCGCGGATCTACGCCTCCGGCCTGCACGAAGGTCACCACTGGTTCGCCATGGAACACGTCGACGGCGACCGGCTGGACAATTACGTCGCCCGCGAGCGATTGGGCATCCGCGACCTGCTGTCGGTGTTCGAGAGGATCTGCGATGCGGTCAACCACGCCCACCAGCGGGGCGTGATGCACCGCGACCTCAAGCCGGGCAACATCCTCGTCGACGAGCACCACCAGCCGCGGGTGCTGGACTTCGGGCTGG
>CAYMME010000649.1:0-4045 GCA_964391465.1 uncultured Planctomycetales bacterium | reverse complement strand
GGTCGGCGTCGTTGTCGTAGTCACCCCAGGCCCACTCCATGTTCTCGTGCGCCCCGACCGTCTCGGGTAGGCCGAAATCCGTGTTGACGTTCTCGTGATTCGTGTAGGTGTGGTCGCCGTCGTTCGTCCACGCTTGTGTGGAACTGGCGGAGTCCGCCCACATGAAGTCGATGTAGCCGTCCCCGGTGA
Source organism: uncultured Planctomycetales bacterium (assembly GCA_964391465.1). Classification (GTDB taxonomy): domain Bacteria; phylum Planctomycetota; class Phycisphaerae; order UBA1845; family CAYMME01; genus CAYMME01. Next base: position 3,856 of record CAYMME010000649.1, on the reverse strand, counting down.
AGTCCGCGGCGGTGCACCCTTCCCCGTTGGGCATGTCGTCGTTGGACAGCCCCGGCATCGCGTTGATGCCGGTGAACGTCGTGCCGCCGTCATTGCGATGCCAGACGTCGTTGTCGCCCATGTTCCAGATGTCCAGGTCGCCGTCGCCATCGATGTCCGCAAACATGACCGCTTCGTTGTTGTTCCCACTGGGGTTCGTCTGGGTCCAGGACAGGCCGTCGGCCGCCCCGTCGTTGGTGAGCAGGTTGGGGTCGCGCCCGACGAGGTCGACATCGCCGTCGTTGTCGTAGTCGCCCCAACCCAGCCCGCGGTAGCCGACGGTCAGAGCCGTCGTGCTTGTGGTGAAGGTGTCGTCCTGGGCGTTGATGCTGATGGTCCGCACCGACGAATCACCGGTGCTGCCCTTGGCCATGTCCAGGTAGCCGTCGTTGTTGAAGTCCGCGAACACCATCGAGTGCAGGGCGTTCGTGTTGAGGCCGCTGCCGGCCGAGATGTCAGTGAAGGTGACGGCGGCCGCCGTCGCCGTCATGGCAGGTCCGATAAGAAGAAGCGCGGTCAGCCAACGGACCGCCGGCCGGCGCTCTCCCCGACCCACGCGGATACCCTGCTTTCTCCTCTCAGTGCGTCTCATGAACTCGCGGGGGCCATGCCTTGAGTGTGCCGGCGCGTGCCTCGCCCCCGACGCGGACACGGGCCATCGAACTCGGGGGCCGCCCCCGATCCGGGTCGCGCACGCCAAGCCGGGGCGCAGTGATGCTGCTACCGCTGCCTCGCGCGGCTACGTCGCCTGTTATCGGTCACCCGGATGGCGCACCGTGAGTGGTTCTTGACCTGCTCGCGAGGCGCGAAATACCACTCATGAACGCGTGAATTGGTGAGTCAGACGAGTTGGATTCCGGCCCGACGTCGGAACGAGGAGAACGTTGTCGCAACCGGCCGTCGGGCCCCGCGTCAGTTCCCCACACACTGACCAATGGTGCAATCGCCGGAGCAGCAGTCGGAGTCAAAGAAGCAGGCCTCGCTGTCAGATTGGCAATCCGGCCCCGACGGCGTCGCTTGTGCCTGCTCTGCGGTCAGACACCAGACCATCGGCACGATCCAAGCTGCCCTCTTGGCCGTGTGCAGGAATGCTCGGCGCGTAGGCGCAGACGCACGATCCCCGCCTTCGCCATCCATAGCGGATGCGATGCAATCCCACCCATCCGAACTAGCCATCGCGCACGAACCCCTTCTGCGCTCTGATCAAGGTGCTTCCCCTCGCGCGCCGTCTCCGTGGCGCTCGCTCCCCAGAGCTATCGGGCAAACCCAAGCGCGGCTTGCGATACCGCTCCGGCATTATCCGCCCTTGCCGAAGTTATCTGACGTCGTTGGGGCACGGTCGGATCACGAAGCCACGCGGGCGCCGATCTTGTAGCCGCCGACCGTCATGGTGCAGTGGTTGACTTTACCCTCGACGAACGCGCCGTCGCTCGACCCGTCGCGGAGATACACCCGTACGGCCTTGCCGATGGGGATCTCCTCCCGGCAGTGGATGCCGAGGCCCTTGTCCGAGATGTCCCGCGTGCGGCTGCGGATGCGCCGTTCGCCGCCCGGCACGTCCAACGCGAGGTCCACCGAGACGACCCACGGGGTGCGGGCTTCGTCGCGCTTGACCTCCGCCGCGTCGCCGGCCCCCGCATCCGCCTGGGCCCGTTCGAGCCACGACCGCAGAGCCTGTTCGGTGTGAGCGTGCGTGTCGAGCATGATCAGACAACCTTGTCTTGAGGCATTCAGATCAATCCGTCTCTTGCCCGCATTGGCTCGCTGGGCATGCGAGATGAGCTACTGTAGTGTCTCAGAGTGCCGAAGCGTATCTGATCCGAACCGCGACCGTGAGGGAACGGCGTCCCTTACCCGGCCGCCGTTCCGTTCGTGAGGTACTTGTGAATCGAGGCGGCGGTGTCCTTGCCGTCACCCATGGCGAGAATCACGGTAGCCGCCCCCCGGACGATGTCGCCGCCGGCGAACACGCCGGGGATGCTGGTCATCTTGTTCTCGTCGATCTCGATGTACCCCCACTTGTTCACCTTCAGACCCGGCGTGGTCTGGGTCAGCAGCGGGTTGGCCCGCGTGCCGATGGCCTCGATGAACACCTGGCACGGAATCTCGAACTCGCTCCCTTCGATGGGCACCGGGCGGCGGCGACCGGAATCGTCCGGCTCGCCCAACTCCATCTTGATGCAGCGGAGCGCCCGCACCCAGCCTTTCTCGTCGCCCAGAATCTCAATCGGGTTGCACAGCAGGTGGAGTATGATGCCTTCTTCTTCGGCGTGCTTGACCTCTTCGACCCGAGCGGGCATCTCCTGGCGCGAGCGACGATAGACCAGCGTGGCCGGCTCGGCCCCGAGCCGCTTCGACGTGCGCACGGCATCCATGGCCGTGTTGCCGCCGCCGACAACGACGATCTGACTGGCCGGAAGCACCGGTGTGTCCGTCTCGCCGAACTTGTAGGCCCCCATCAGGTTGACCCGCGTCAGAAACTCGTTGGCCGAGTACACGCCCTTGAGGTTCTCACCGGGAATGCCCTGAAAGATCGGCAGCCCGGCCCCGTTCGCCACGAACACCGCGTCGAACCCTTCCTCTTCCATCAACTGCGGAATCGTGTAAGTCTGACCGATCACCACGTCGGTAACGATCTCGACGCCGCGTTGACGCAGCGTTTCGACCTCGGCCTCGACAATGACGTTGGGGAGCCTGAACTCCGGGATGCCGTAGATCAGCACGCCGCCCGGCGTGTGCAACGCCTCGAAGACCGTGACCGCATGTCCGCGCCGGGACAACTCGCCGGCGCAGGTGAGCCCGGCCGGGCCCGCCCCGACGACGGCCACCTTCTTGCCGCTCGGAGGCGGCGGCTCGAACAGATCCTTCCGATTCTCACGAGCCCAGTCGGCCACGTAACGCTCCAGGTGACCGACCGCCACCGGGTCGCCTTTCTTGCCCCGAACACATACCTCTTCGCACTGCGTCTCCTGCGGGCAAACACGACCGGTGACGCCCGGCAGCACGTTGTCTCGCAGCAGAATGTCCGCCGCCTTCGACCAGTCCCCGTCGGCCGCAGCCGCCACGAACTTGGGGATATCGACCCCCACCGGGCAGCCGGGAATGCACTGGTTCTCTTTGCATTGCAGGCAGCGATTCGCCTCTTGGCTCGCGGCCGCGGCCTCGAACCCCTGGTTCACCTCGGTGAAGCCCTGGTTCCGGATCTCCGGCTCCTGCTCGGGCATCGCTTGGCGAGGAATCTTCATGCGTTCGCGGGCTTTCATGGCAACCGTTCCTTACACTCTCAAAGTGGCGTCGTACGACGCGCTCTGTCGGATGATCCTGAACCTGCCTGTACGGACTCGACCGATTCCTACCCGGGTCACTTCGTCGCGGCGTCGGCGGTCTCGCACTTGCACTCGTGGGCGGCATGAAGCCGGTCCCAGGCCCGCTTCTCCTGCTCCTTGTAGCTGGTCAATCGGTCCGCCAACTCACTGAAGTCCACCTGGTGGGCGTCGAACTCCGGGCCGTCCACGCACGTGAACTTCGTCTCCCCGTCGATGGTCACGCGGCAACCGCCGCACATCCCGGTGCCGTCGACCATGATCGGGTTGAGCGACGCAATGGTCCGCGTCCCGCTCGGCCGCGTGACTTCCGCGACCGCCCGCATCATCGGCACCGGGCCGGCGGCCAGCACCGCCCCGATCCCACCGGGGTTCGCGTCCAGCAACTCCTGCAGCTTTCCCGTCACGAAGCCGTTGTACCCGTAGCTCCCGTCGTCCGTGCAGGGGTACACCTCGTCGCAGTACTCAGTGAGTTCTTTCTCGAGGATCACGTA
>CAYMME010000648.1:0-4049 GCA_964391465.1 uncultured Planctomycetales bacterium | reverse complement strand
AGGTGGCTCTCCTTCACCGTGAAAGTGGTCCCCTCTCTGACCGCCATCGACACTTCGACCGCTCCTCCGTAAGCTGGCGGTAGAGCGTGACGAACGCCCAGTTCACGAAGATCGTCGCCAACGGCATCGCCGAGGCAAGATAGACATCCCCGCGGCCCCAGATGACCGACGCGTGCACCCAGGAGTACGTCAACATCAGGGCTAGTACAAACGTCAGGCTCGGAACCGGACCCACCGAGAGCGCAACCACCACCGTGGCCAGCCCCGCCACGGCGATCAGCCCGGTCACCTGCCAATGCTCCTCCGCGCGAGTCTTGCGCACGAAGTCGTTCTGCAAGAAGTTGTTGGCGATGTTGCTGTGCATCATCGCGCCCGGCACGCTGCTGAACAGCGGTGTCACCATGTAGTCCGCCAAGGCGGTCGCGGCATAGCCAATCACGCAGATCTTCCCGCGCGTTTCCTCCACGAGCTTCTGCTTCGTGCGCTCGATGTCCTCAGCGAGTGCAGCATTCGTGGCGTCCAGCGTCGCGACCCTATTCGTCAGCTTCGCGTGAGCAGCCCTAATCTTCTCGAAGTCCTTGCGTTCCCCGTCGTCTTGCGGCTGCTCGCCCGCGATCGCCTCGTGATTCGCCTGGACGAACTCGGCGAGTTCGCGATCGATGAGCGTGCGGGCCGCGAGGGCCGCGTCAAGGCGTGCTCGCAATGCCGCACCATCCGCCGCATCCCCCCCGGCATAGTCATGCCTGCGGAGTTGCAGCCGCAAATCCACGATCTCGCGCTCGTGCTCGCGGTACCTCTGAATCTCTTCCGCACCCAGGAAAGCTTGGGCGACTTCGCCGCGCAGGATCTCGATCTTCCGGTCGTTTTCGACGACACTCCTTCCCAGACTGAAGACCTCCAGGAACCTCGTGGCAGGAACATGCTCGAAGCTCTCGTCCCATGCGCTCGCGTGGTGCCAGTTCACGAGCAGAGCGCCGTCATCGCTCAACGGCACCCGCAGTTTCGGGCGGTCGTCGGAGCCTTCGATCACCAGGTTCCCCGACGCATCAATCGAGAGCTCCTCGTCGCGAATGCCGAGGTAGTCGCAGACGACCGCGAAACCCATCTGTTTGATCAGACGGCCGTCAAGCTCGACCATGAGACGCTGCTCCCGGATGACGCCGCCCACCTGGTCGTGGTTGAAGACGGCAGAACCGAGGCCGTGCGCCACAAATCCGAACTCATACCATGGCGGATTGAACCTCGCGATCGGGCGGAGCTTTCCCCGCAACCCGGGCGGAACCGGCGGGAAATGCGCGAGCGCCGCGCGCATACTTCGAAACCGCGCGAACCCCGCCACGACGTCCTGCTTGTCTGCGTTCTCCAACTGGACCGGCGTTGACAAGAGCCGCTCGTGCACGTCGGCGTAGGTGATCCCCGGATTGGCCGTGCAGAGTTCGTGCACGAGTTCGATCGCGATGTCACGTTTCGCGCGAGGAAACACCCGTTGCACTTTGTCGAACGTGATCGAAGTACCGAGTCGCTCCTCCACACCGCGCAGCTTCAGCTTCTGCCAGATCTCCTGCTCACCCAACGCCAAGTCGGCACGCAACAACGGCGCCATTTCCTTCCTCAGGGCCGCCTTAAACCGCTCCTTTAGCGTCATCCGTGCCTTGCGCCCGCGAAGCTCGTAGTCCACGCCGATAAATACCGAACCCGCGTCCCGGATTGTCGCGGCGAGCATCTTGTCGGCTTCCACCCAATCCGCGTCGCTGGGCACACCCAACGTTTCCACGTCGCCGGTCAGCCCGGCGTACCGGTTGCGCGTCGGAGCCCGGTACTGATCGTCCTCCGGCTCGGGAAGGATAATGTCGAGCGCAATCGTCCGAGCCCCACATTCGTCGAGGACCCCAATGAGACCGGCCAACGTATCGCGCGACCAGGGCCAGCGCCCCCAGCGTTTGATGGAACCGTCGTCAATGTCAACATGCAGAAGCTTGGTTGATGCTTGAATGTAACGGAACTGCCGGAGATGCAGGTCCAGAACCGGCATCTCGATCGGATCCGACAGCCAGGTGTCAGAATCAGTGAGCTGACGACTGTGCAGCAGGCAGGCAGCCGCCGTCACGGCAACGCCGACTACCAAGCCGGGCCAACGTCCCTTGGAGAGCCACTGAAATGCCATGCCATCAACCTCGGCGACCGCGTCCTCCCCCGCCCGCAAGCATCGACCGGCGATTCGCTCGAACGAGGGCCCACCGCACACTGCGGGCTACATCGATCGATCACGGCGATTGCATTGTAGGTGAAGACCGGAGAATCACGTAGGCCCCGAACGGGGCGTCAGTCAGCAGCCAAGGCGTCAGCCCCTGGGCAACGACGCAACCATTCACGCGTGTCCCGCACTCTGAACGGTCATCGCAAACTCACACGAGGCCGGCCGATCTGGCGGTAGGCGCGGCTGCGTCCGAACGACCCGCGCGACACGCGCACGGCCCGTGCGCCTCGGGTCGCGAGAACCGTGCGAGCCCGGAACGGATCCTGACCCTTGATCAGCGTGCTCAGCGGCGTCGTGCCACCGAAGCCGAAGTTGCCGGCGGAGTTGAACAGCTCACCGCCCGTGACGATGAAATCGAACGGCAAGCCTGCCTCGTCACCCAAGCCAGCCAGCTCGGCGGAAAGATCCGTTCCTACGGCGGTGAATACCTGTGCCGACGCGGCCGCATCGGTCACGCCGAGGCCACTACTGCCTTGATCGGAGCTGATGGCCAGCTCGACCGGCGTCAAGCCCTCGGACGGCTGGACGGAGACGAACCAGTCCAGCTTCTTCTGCACCATCATCTTCGTGAGCAGTTGCGTGACGTACTCGGACGGGTAGAGCGTCCGGGACGCCCCGGAGATTTCCTGGAGAAGAGCCAGCCCAGGTCCGTCCAGTCGGACCGTCCAACGCTGGGTGAGCCGCTCGCTGAAGATCGAGAGGTCCTGGGTCCCGCGTCGGGCGAGGGTCGCGTTGGGTGAGTCAATGGTGAAGTCAGACCGCAGCTCGCGCTCGGCCACACCGGCTCGCACCTGACCGTACTCGAGCCCGATCCGGATGTTCTCGGCCTCGGCCGTTCGCTCGGCCGTGGTGATCTGCATGACCGTGGCTTTCTCGACCTTCACCACGGTGGTATCCGACATGACGAAAACCACGGACGAACGCAGCATCGTCCGGATCCGCGTACCCGCACCGAACACGTCGTCAAGCTTGACCCGCTGCCATCCCTCGCCCCCCACGGACTGAGCCTGGACCACGCCCTTGACGGCCGTCACACGGGCGGTGATCGCCGCACCCGACGGTTGGGTTGCGGGTTGGCTCGCCGCAGGCTGAGCCGCCATCGCCACAGGCCCCACGACCACGACAAATACCATCAGCCCGGCAAACAAATGGACTCGCGAACACTGCATACTCATACCCTCACGTTGCGACCGAACAGAGAGACCGACCGGGTGGATGGAAAGGTCTACGTGATTATAGGCCGCCCATCACGGTGGTCGCCCGCCTTTTTTTGGCCCGACCGCCCGTCCCGCACGGGAAGGCCTACCCTCCCTTGGGAGCGAACGTCGACGGATCCTTGGCCTCGGGCAGCGGAACGACCTCGGTCTCGTAGACGCCGGCCTCCTCCATGTAGGTATCGGCCCGGTGCAGGATGCCCAGCAGCTCCCCGCCACTGACGTACGAGTATTCCGCTCCACTCTGGACGATCCGCCGGAACTTCAGCTCCCGCAAGGCGTAACGACGATCTCCAAGTCCCCAACTTCCGAAGATGATCCGGTTGACGCCGCCGGTCATCCGGCACACCTGGCAGATCATGTAGGCGAGCGAGCTCTTGTCCACGTACTGGTCCGCTTGCAGGCCCCAGGCGGTCCGGGCGATCCCGCGCTCGGCGAGCTTGGCTTCCCGATCCGCGAAGCTCTGGCTCCCATCTTCACCGTCGGCCAGGATCAACACGGCCTTGTAGGCCTCATCCACGGTCACCAGCGGTTGCCCGGCCAGGTACTCGTGCATGAAGTCGGCGTCCGACAGCGTG
>CAYMME010000647.1:0-4074 GCA_964391465.1 uncultured Planctomycetales bacterium | reverse complement strand
CCTTTGCTTCTCTCCCTTGATGCTTCTTTGTGCCCCGCCGGAGGCGGGTAAACTTTGTGGTTACTCCGCTTCTGCCTCGTCGTTCTCCCCTGACGCTTCTTTGTGCCTTGGTGTCTTAGTGGTTATTCTGCTTCTGCCTCGTCGCCGTCCGGCGCGGCGAGTTCCGGCCCCTGCGACGACCGCAGCTCTTCGATCTTCTCGATCGGCTTCTCGAGCTGCCGCACGCGGGTCGTCGACAACCGTTCGTGGGTCCGCTGCACGGTCTCGAGCTGGCCGCCGAGCTTGTCCAACTCCGCCTTGAACGCCCCCCACTGCTTCGCGAATTGCTTGATGAGGTTCGCCATCTCGAACGCCGTGCGCTCCATCGCGAGGTTCTCCGCCGCCTGCCTGATCACGGCCAGCATCGCGTAGAGCGTCAGCGGCGAGCAGAGCACGATGCGGCTCCGGAGCGCGTCGTCGATCACGCCCGGCGCCAGCTCGTGGATCGAGCCATACACCTGCTCGTTCGGGATGAAGACGAGCGCGTAATTGACCGTGTTGGCGGCGGGGTCGATGTAGTCGCGGGTCGCCGCTTCCTTGATGCGGTTCTTCACGTCGTTGATGAACGCCTTGCCGAACTGCGCCCGCTCCTCGTCCGACTCCGCGTCGAGGTAGTGCACGTAGTTGGCGAGCGGGAACTTCACGTCCATGTTGAGCGTGAGGCCGTTGGGGAGCGGGAACGTGAAGTCGGGCCGGGTGGTGCCGCCCTCGACCTGCTGCTGCTTGTGGTAGTTGACGCCCTCGATGAAGCCGGCGAGCTGGAGCACGTCCTCGGCCATCCGTTCGCCCCACTGCCCGCGGTGCTGGGGGCTCGCGAGCGCCCGGCTCAGTTGATCGGCCGTCTGCCGGAGCTTGTTCGTCTGCTGCGCCGCGTTCGCCAAGTGCGCCGTCAACGCCTTGTGCGAGCCCTCGCGCTCCTTGTCCGCCTGCTGCACAAACTCGCGGAGCTTGCCGAGCTGCTCGCCCATCGTCTCGAGGTTCTTGTCGATGAGCTTCTTGTCGCCCTCAAGCTCCTTCTTCGACGACTCGAGCTGAGCCGACAGCTCCTGCTTCGCCAGGCGGACGACCTGCTCCGCGTTCGCCTGGAGCGCGTTCTGCGACAAGCTCGCGAACGTATCCCGCATCTGCTCGTCGCCCGCCCGGCGCTGCCGCGACACGAAGATCGCGCACGCCAGGCCGACGAGCACGCCGATCACGAGGCCGACAATCAGATAAGTCATCGCGATGGTCCCGGGGACCGAGAAAACCGAACAAATCCGCTCCGCCCGCATAGCTTACGCCGGGAGAGCGCGGCGGTCAAGCTGCTGTCGGTTTTCGTTCAACACAGGACTCAATAAGTGCAACATGTCTTGGAGAGTCAATCTCTGCGACTCCGCTTATGTTTCGCCGCCGGGCCGCTGCCGCTGAACATCACCGCAAACCGCGTCACCAGCGCACCAAGCAGCACGTAGCCGAGCAGAACCTGAAGCATAAGAAAAAGATGGCCGAACAAGCTGTGCTTCTCGGCGTATATGTCGCCAAACCCGAGCGTCGTCATCGTGACGACGGAGTAGAGTGCACCAAACAAAAGAGCGAAAACGAAAAACGTCGCTATGATGCGCCCGGTCGAGCGGCCGTGGTCCGAAATCGCCCAGAAAGACCGAGCAAACACCCATATGAGGACCCACGTCAGCCACTTGTCGAGAGCAGCCAGCCCGCGTGGAAGCTCAAGGTGCACCTTTGTGCAAAGCGACCTGAGCAGCCGGGCGTCTTTGTGCCATTCCAGCCAGCGATGGCGCCGCACAATGTACCGGAGCGTTTGCTTGAGCCCCGGATGCACGCGGCAGCTGTCGAGCCCAACGCCACTGAAGAGCGTGCAATCATCGACAGTGCAGTTCCATATGAGAGTTTCGCCGTCCACAATTGTGCCGCCGAAATTCGCGCCTTCGAGATGGGCCCCCGAGAGGTCCACTGCTGTGAGCTTCGAATACTGTAGCTTCGTCCCCTTCAAGTGGCCTTCGCCGACGTTTGCTCCGCCAAGCTCGGCGCGCCTCAGGTCCGCCCCGTCGAGCTTTGCCCGCTCAAGATGCGCTTTCTTCAGATTTGCCTTCCACAGGTTAGAGCCTTCTACATGGACGTCGCCGAAAACCACTTTCTCGACGCGACCATTGACTGGCACTTCCACAGGACCAGCGCAAAGAAGTGCTCCCTCTAAACAAGCCTTTGGAAGGTCCGCGCCACACAGCCAGATTTCTTCTTCCGGGTTTTCCAGCCGCCACTTGTTCCACTTTTCGATGCCACTCTTCCCTTCCTTCGAACACTCCTTCAGGAACTTGTATTGCTCCTCGTCGAGCTTCCTTTCTTCGCTCATCGGCTGCTCCCTCTCAGGTCATCTGACGGGTATCTGCTGCTATTCTAACCACGAAGAGCACGCAGGGCACGAAGAATCAGCCACAGGGAACAGCTGGAACGCCGACAGTCCTGAACAACGGACTCTAACCCTTCCTCGTGGATGGGCAGTGTTCACTCCCGCGACGTCTTACGTAGTCCGCCTAGCTCGGCGCAACCCTGTCACGGGGACAGCAGCGTCCGCTGCGGCTCGACGTCTGACAGGCGGGCCATCGGGGGGGCACGGGGCCAGCGGTGGGCCGAGAATCTGGGAGAAATCGACGGCCTAACTTGCACAATCACTGGGACTTAGCGCGCAAAATCGGAAAAAATGCCCGCCACGGCTTGACATCCACGCGGATGTGTGGTATGCTGTGGGCGGCATTCCGGACGTTGGGGATTCCCTGTCGATCCGTATGTGTTCAGCCACGGCCGAAAAGCGGTGACGCGCACGTTCGGAGCGGGCACGTCTCCGCTCCCGCCTTCGCCGTTCCGGCTTCGGCGGACAGGTCGCTCCGCAGGTGGCAGTCACCGTTCTTCGGCGCACGTGGCGCGAGGAGCAGCGGAGAACAGGGACTGGCACTCCGCTGCCTGTCCCGTTTTCCGCGTACGCTAAACACATACGTCAATCCTGACCTTTTGATGGAAGGAGGAGACCATGGCTGCGCAGAAAGAGACGGCACGCGATTACGTGGACGAGAAGAAGGTGGAAGAACTGGCCGACGCGATGCGGGAGTCGATCCGCCAACTGAGGGGCGGGCTCTCTGATCCCGTCAGGCCGGCGCTCGAGGATCGCCCGCGGCGGAAGGGCGGCGCCCGTCGAGCGAGCGGGCGCCCGAGCGCCCCAGCGGCGGACGAGCCGATGCGGGATCGCGGCGCGAGCGCTCCGCCGGCCTCGCCCGTGGTCGACCACGGCCGCGCCGCCGACGCCGGCGGCCGGCAGGAGAAGGGAGCGCGAAAGCCCGAAAAGAAGCCGGTCTCGCAGAAGCAGATCGAGGCGAACCGCCGGAACGCGAAGAAGTCGACGGGGCCGAAGACGCCGGAGGGCAAGGCGGCCGTCGCGCGGAACGCGGCCTCGCATGGGCTCTCGGGACACACGATCATCATGCCGGAGACGGAGCGGGAGCGGTTCGGCGCGTTCCGCGAGGCGACGTTCGGGCAGCTCGAGCCCGACGGGCACATGGAGGCGGCCCTCGTCGAGCGGATCGCCGTGGCGCTCTGGCGGCTGCGGCGCGCCGTGCGGATCGAGTCGGAGATGATCGACTACCGGATCGAGCTCGAGCGCAACCGGCGAGAGGTTCATCCCCGGGCCGTCGACGCGAGGCCGGCGGTCTCGTGGGGCGAGGAGGTCTGGGAGCAGTTCCGGCATCACGGCGCCTACGAGAACTTCCGGCGGTACGAGGCGCACCTGGAGCGGTCGCTTTATCGCTCGCTCCACGAGCTTCAGCGGCTGCAGCGTGCGCGGCATGGCGACGAGGTCCCGCCGCCGGCGGTGCTGGATATCGACATCACGCGGGTCGCGGCGTGAGGGAGCGGCAGTGAGCAGTGACCAGTGAGCAGTGATCAGTGAGCAGTGATCAGTTATCAGTGATCAGTGACCAGTGAGCAGTGATCAGTGAGCAGTGAGCAGTGAGCAGTGAGCAGTGAGCAGTGAGCAGTGAGCAGTGA
>CAYMME010000646.1:0-4082 GCA_964391465.1 uncultured Planctomycetales bacterium | reverse complement strand
GTAGGCGGCCGATCGCCGCGCCGAGCTCGCCCGTGGTTCGCCGGACGCTTACGGAACACCGACGTTGCCTTGGCCGCCCTTTCGGGTCTGGAGGAGTTGGGCACGGTGGCCAGGGATGCGGTTGGGGTCCTGATCAAGGCGCTCAAGGACCGGCGCGTCGGTGTGCGACTGTCCAGCACGTATGCGTTGGGGGCGATGGGTGCGGAAGCGGCGGCCGCGGTACCGGCGTTGACCAAAGCACTCGATGACCGAGACGCCGCCGTGCGCGGGTATGCCGCCCGCGCGTTGGGCGAGATCGGACCGGAAGCCCGGGCGGCGGTTCCCGCTCTGACTCGATTGCTCGAGGACCATTCCCCCACGCGCTCGATGAGTCCCGACGTCGTCTCGTCGCTGGCCGCCGCCGCACTGAGCAAGATCGGAGCACCCGCGGTCGGCGAGTTGACCAGTGCACTGAGTAGCGAAGACGAATGGGTACGTCGCTCCGCATCGGAGGCCCTGTACGCGATGGGGGCGGCCTCCGGGGACGCGGCCGACGCGTTGGAGCAGGCCCTCGGTGACCCGGACCTGGGCGTTCGTATCCGGGCTGCCGCGACGCTGTTTGGGCTTGGCGGCCCGGCGGCGGAGAAGGCGATTCGAGCCATGATCGACGCCGTTGTGCGCCAGGAAGAGTACTGGGAATACGCTGCGAGCGCCTTGGTGGACTTTGGTGAGGCGGTTGGTCCCGCCGTGATGCGGGCGCTCGAGGCCTCGGCGTGCGGCGCTTCCGCGAAGGTCGGTCTGGCCCGTGTCCTCGTGGAGATCGGTGCCGACCCTCGGGCCGCGGTGCCGGCGCTGGTCGATGCATTGCGTGACTGGCAGCAGGGTGTCCGCCAGGCCGTGTACGAACTTCTGGGGGAGATCGGGCCGGATGCGCAGGAGGCCGTGCCGGCCCTGATCGAGACGCTCTCTCGCGGCGACATCGAGGACCATATGGCCGCGGCCGAGACGTTGGGCCGCATCGGGCCCAACGCTCGAGAGGCGGTGCCCGCCCTGATCGCGGCACTGGGTGACGGGCGCCGAGTCCGTCGGTGCGCCCTCCGCGCCCTCAAGAAGATCGAACCACAGGCCGCAGCGGCGGCGGTCGGAGCAGACGCGTAGTACGTGTTTGGCGTGCATACCGCTCTTGCTTGCGTCAGACACACCTGCCCCGCCGCCGCCCATCGTGGACCGGTCGATGGCGTAGCCCTGAGTGAAGGCCAGGCTCGCGACCACAACCACTCCAGCTTGACCGGGGTCTGTGCCAGAGCCCACTGGAACAAGGCAGCAGGCCCACACCGCAACGCCGGATGCCATATACTCCTCGAACCATCGGGCACCTCCGTTTGACTGTTGGCTCAATCCGTCACGGGTGTCGCCTCCAAACATCACCCACCGCAAGCCGGATCCCCGGCGCAATCCGGATCAGCACAGTCCGTCTGCCCATCGCCATCGTCATCGAAGGAATCGTCGCAAACGATCTCGACGCCGTAGCTGCAGGTTCCGGGCCCCACATTTGTGCCGTCGCAGTCAACATCCTGGCAGTCCGTGAATCCGTCGCACTCATTATCAACGCCATCTGCGCAGCGCGCGACTCCGGTCTCCGGTTCCGGAGTGAGCGCCGAACAGTTCATGTATCCGTCTGGGTATTCACACGTTTCCACCCCGTAGCACGTACCGTATGCATTCGCGCGAGAGCATTCTCGCTGGACGGCGTCGCACGATGCCTCTTCGCAATCCGTCAGTCCGTCGCAGTCATTGTCGATGTAGTCGGTGCAGTCGGTCTCTCCTCCTCCCACATAACAGTCGCCGTCATCACAATCGATCTGGCCGTCGCCGTCATTGTCAAACCCGTCGTCGCAGATGGTCTCGGCGCCAAACGTGCACGTCGTACCGAACACGGCGATGCCGTCGCAGTCGGGGTCCGCACAGTCGACTTGGCCGTCGGCGTCGTTGTCAAACCAGTCGTCGCAGATAGGCTCGCTCCCGGACGTGCACGTCCCACCGACCCCAGCCATGCCGTCACAATCGGAGTCCGCACAGTCGACTGGGCCGTCGGCGTCGTTGTCCAGCGAGTCGTCGCAGATGGTCTCGGCCCCGCCGCATGCCGCGTGGCCGTCGCAATCGGAATCATCGCAGTCGAAAAATCCGTCGAAGTCATTGTCGAATGCGTCGTCGCAGATCTCCGGTTGAGCGAGCAGGCTCTCCAGGGCCGCGATACGGGCCTCCAGCGCATCAACGTACGCCTTAGAGTAGTATCGGTCATCGTGGTCATGGCTTGCGTCGGCGGCACTGGTCTGCAGTGTCCCATCCGGGAACATGATCCCATCCACGCCCGCCGTACCACCGACGTGCAATCTGGCCTGCGGACCGTTCGTGCCGATGCCGACCTCGCCGTCGGCGGTGATCCATACGCCGTCGGTAGGGTCGCCGTACGTGGGGCTCTGGTAGTCTTCGTCGACTGCGGTGATGAACCGCGCGCCGCCCCGGCAGCGGACGGCGAATTCTCCCGGGGCCTGCGAGAAGAAGTGGTGCGTAGCCGCGTCACTGGTCAAGAAATCCGACCAGACAAACGTCCCTTCGTCGCCGTGTTGGTCGCCACCGCCCACTTCTTGGGCCGTCCGGACGGAGGCATTGTTCCCCGCAGCAAAGCTGAACCTGCCTCCAGCGCTGTTGTCTTTACCGCCTGGTACTGTCGAATACAGGCCCTCGGCTAGGTTCCCTAAGCCCCCGGCGACAGTGGCTCCCGCCATGGTCAAGTTCCATTTACCACCCCCGACGGTGGAAAAGTCCCCGGTGGCTCTGTTATTGCTCCCGCCTCCGATGAAGGTGCCTCTTCCGGTGGCCTCGTGGTCCGACCCTCCGCCAATGCTGGACAGCATACCGGATGCGACGTTGAACCACCCTCCCGCCACGGTCGCGCCACGGTCGGAGTTCGGGTCGCCGTTGACGTCGCCCGCTTGGTTTCCCACGCCCCCGCCGATTGTGCCCCAATGATCGAGAACGATATTGGGAAAGGGGGTGCCCGTTCCGTTGTCCGCCGTCCCGCCTCCGCTGATGGTGCCTCCCCGCACGCCGGCTTCGACCCAGTTCCCGCTCCAGCCGCCGATGAGGTTGGGGCTCAGGGCAATCGAGGTGTCAGGCTCCGCACGGAGTGCGCGCTGATCGTTGACACGGATCTCGAACGCGACGTTGTCCGTCGTCCCCAAGAAGTCGGTGAGTGGGTCGGTACCGGTGTTTCCACCCAGCAGCCAGGCATCGCCCCCGCCCCCCGGGCCATCCAGCGCGAACAGCGCGTAGGGCGCGGGTGTCAGTTCCTGCGGCGGATAGAGCTGGGTGAACCCCCCGCCCTCATCACCCCGTCTCACGCCGACCAGCAGCCAGCGGGCCTCGCCGGTGAAGGCACCTGCACCGAAGTCGATGTCCGCGGTGAAGAGACCGTTGGTGACCTCGAGGTTGTCCGGGGCCCAAACGGTATCGCCGATCTTCTGGGTCGCCGCGGCGTCGGCGAACAACTGAAACTCGAAGTCGTAGGGGCCGTTGGCCGGAGTGCCGCCGTCGGTCAGGCTCCCCTGATACGTGAAAGCCGTACCCGCAGGCGTTTGACCCCAGGCCGTCCCGGCGCACATCGCCAGGGCGATGCCGACAGCCGATACACAGTGTCCCCAAGGCTTCATCGTGCTTCTCCTTTCGTGAATTGATGTGTGCGGACTACTCTTCCCGAGGGGGCTTTCCTTCCCCATGCGCTTCCTGCTTTGAAGTCGCGTGCCCTGAGCTGCGTCACCGCCACCCAGGGCCATACGCCGGGTGACGTAACCCGCCGCTCAAGGGAATGATTCCACTATCCCAAGTTTTGGTCACGAAAGCAACCAACAACCGGTTGCGGGGGTTGCATGGCGCCGCAGGAAGCGTTGGGCGGGTGGCTTCGCGTAGAACTGAGCATCGCCGCGCGGTTTGCGCACTCCTGAGCCTCGTTCGGGGTAGGTAACATCGTATTCATCTACCTCCGGGGGGTCCGCGTGGCGGCCCCCCCCGCGACGCACCCAAGGCCCGACCGGGGCGGCGCG
>CAYMME010000645.1:2348-4104 GCA_964391465.1 uncultured Planctomycetales bacterium | reverse complement strand
TGCACGATGATGGCCTGCCCGGAAGACCTCGACCCGAAGAACGTGTGCACCCAGAACAAGCGGCGGCTGGTTCAGGAAGGTCAGCGCTGGGAGGTTGAAGCGGACCCGAAGCGGGCGTCGCTGCACCTGGACAACCGGCGCGTGCCGATCGCGCGCCTGATTCGCAAGCTTGGCCTGTCGTCGTTCCAGAACACCGGCCCGTTGCTCGATACCGGCTACGCGGCTCGCCGCGTCGTGCTCCCGCTCCAGCAACACCTGGGGCCGCCGGCGGAGCCGACCGTGAAGGCGGGTGATCGGGTAAACGTCGGCGACGTAATCGCCCGCCCGGCCGAGGGGAAGCTCGGGGCGGCAATTCATGCGAGCATCGCCGGAAACGTGCGCAACGTGACGGATTCGATTGAAATCGAGGCGTAGCCGGCGAGCCCCTCGTTGACCGGAGTGTGAGAGCAACATGCGTGAAGCCATCGGGATGATCGAGACGAGCAGCGTCGGCATCGGGTATCTGGTGCAGGACGCGATGCTCAAGGCGGCGGACGTGGACCTCGTGCTCGGGCGAACGATCTGCTCGGGCAAGTTCGTGAACCTGGTGACCGGTGAAGTGGCATCCGTGGAGGCAAGCATGGCCGCCGGTCTCGACGCGGCCCCCGACGGCGTCATCGATCACATCACGATCGCCAACGTGCACGAGAGCGTCTTCCGCGCCCTTGGCCAGTCGGTGCAGATTACCGTTGAGCGGCCCGGAGCGTTGGGCTTGGTCGAGACCTACTCGGCCGCAACGGCGCTCGAGGCCGCCGACGCCGCCGCGAAGGCTGCCGGCATCACGCTCTTTCGCATTCACCTCGCCATGGCTCTCGGCGGCAAGGCTTTCGCCCTCATGAGCGGCACGGTGGCCGATTGCCGAACCGGCGTCGACACCGCCGCCGCGGTAGCAAGGGAAAAGGGCGTGCTCGTTTCCGCCGTCGTCATTCCCGGCCCGAGCAAGGAACTGTTTGCGGAATACATCTGAGGACGGCTGGACCGACGCACGCCGCCAGGCTGAACGACGCGTTCTCGCACAAACTCTGTCCACGAGAATGAGAGCCGTTGCCGGCTTTGCGGAGGGCGGAAGCGCCAGTTGGCGGGCGAGTGCGCGCCGATCGCCGGGAATGCCGGATCTGCCGTGCCCCGAAGAAGGCCGAGATTCGTTTCTGCGCCCGAACATGATAAACTGACAGGTGGTTCGATCAGGCTCTCCACCCGTGCCCTGTGCGGACTGCGTCGCTTCAATTCTCAGCGCGGGGCCGTGCGGTGGCCAGGCTGCTCGGAGGGAATGTGGGAGTCTCCCTTAACGAACATGTTGTGCGAACGCAGCACAGTTGTCGTGTTTATCCCCCGGTGCTGCAGCGTTCGATCGTTGGCAACGGGCCCGTAGGGGCTCCACAATCGTGGTCGCAGCGTATCGCGAACGGCCATTCTTTCCTCGGGCGAGCTGCCATTCTTGCCGGGAGCCCGATGCACATCCGGCGCCGCCCGGCCCTGACCCGATTGGTCTCTTCCTTCGTGATCTGCGTCGCCGCGATCGCCGGGTCGGTCGCGACCCCGTCAGTCCGGGCCGCAGACGTCGAGGACTGCGCTAACGGTATCGACGACGACGGCGACAGCGATATCGACTGCGCCGATTCCGATTGCCTTGGTGATCCGGTTTGCAGCGAGTGCGGCGATGGCGTGATCGACCCGGGCGAGCAGTGCGAGGGTACGGACCTCGCGGGTCAGACCT
>CAYMME010000645.1:0-2248 GCA_964391465.1 uncultured Planctomycetales bacterium | reverse complement strand
TTTCCGGATGTCACACTTGCGGCGACGGCGTGATCGACCCGGGCGAGCAGTGCGAGGGTACGGACCTCGCGGGTCAGACCTGCGTGATGCTGGGCTTCCTGGGTGGGGCGCTCGCGTGTAGGCCCGACTGCATTTTCGACGTCTCCGGCTGCCACAGTTGTGGCGATGGCGGGATCAACCCGGGGGAGCAGTGCGACGGTACCGACCTCGGCGGCCAGACCTGCGAAACGCTCGGCTTCCTGGGCGGGACGCTGGCGTGCGGCCCGGACTGCACGTTCGACGTCTCTGGTTGTCACGACTGCGGCGATGACGTGATCGGCCCGGGCGAGGAGTGCGACGGTACGGACCTTGGGGGTGAGACCTGCGAGACGCTGGGCTTCGAGGGGGGCACGCTGGCGTGCGGCGCGGACTGCACGTTCGACGTTTCCGGATGTCACACTTGCGGCGACGGCGTGATCGACCCGGGCGAGCAGTGCGATGGTAGTGACCTGGGGGGCCAGACTTGCCGAAAACTGGGCTTCTCGGGCGGGACGCTGGTGTGCGGCCCCGACTGCATCTTCGACGTTTCCGGCTGCACCGTTTGTTGCCTGTCGGACAGTCTTGACGACGGTGACGATGTCGGATGGATACGATTCGCCTCCAGCACTGGCGGGGCGGCCACGTTTTCCTTTCCCGGCGGCGTTACCTACCGGCTCGAGGTTCCGGGTGAACCGCAGGCGGCGGTCGTCGGGCCGGCGCGAGCGGCTTCGTTGCGCGAGGATTTCCAGTACACGAGCTTCCTCGCAGAAGTGGATCTTGTCGACTGGAACGACGCCTTCAACCAGTCCATCGGGCTGCTTGGACGCATTACGCAGCTCGGCGTCAACACCACAAACGGCTACGCTCTCCTGTACCACAATTCCCCCTCCACCCCCGCTGCCGAAGGGATCGCCCTCTACCGACTGGACAATGAAACTCCGACCCAGCGCGCCTTTGCCGCCGTGGACCTCGATCCAAGCCAGGACTACCGGTTGGAGTTTCGGGGTACCGGATCGGCGCTGAGGGGTAGGGTCTTCGCTCTCAGTGACCCGCACAGCGCGTTGGCGACCGTCACCGCCGCCGATGTCGCTCATACGACCGGTAGCAACGGGGTGATCGCCACGGCCAACATCGCCGTGTTCGCCACGGATCCGGTCGACGCGACGTTCGACAACTACCACACCTGCGGTTTCGGGATCGACTCCGACGCCGATGGTGTTTGTGACGGCGCGGATGCCTGCCCCGGTTTCGACGACACGATGGACGCGGACGGCGACGGCGTGCCGGACGGCTGCGATCCCGCGCCGATTCCGGTCGTGACCCCACCCGGGCTGCTCGCGATGACGCTTCTGCTCGCGGCCGCGGCGGCCGTCAGCCTCCGTCGTCGTCGCGTCACGGAGCTGCGGACTTGACGCAGCGCTTGCGCCACTTCGCTTACTCGACCCAGAATGCGTAGAGCTTTGCGTTCCGAAGCCGGAAGCGCAGACGCACAGTTCCGTCTCCAACGGATGACAGCTCGGTGGTCCCACGCCAGCGTACCCCTTGGCGGATGCCGTCGCTCTTCACGGGGGCGCAATCGGCGAACGAGCACCCTTTGATGGGCTGGCCGTCGTCAGCGAGCAACTCGGCACGGACTTCGCCTGCCGCGGCATCTGCGTTCACATAGAGGGCCTCGCTCTGTAGTTGCAATGGTTTTGTCGTCACGACGCCGCCGGAACTGCCCGCGTCCAGGGACACGAATCCGTCGACGCGCAGCGTGGCGAGCCCGATGGAGCCGGTGTTGGGGGCTTCGTTGTGCACTGTGCTCCGGCCGCTGTAGTAGAACCACAGCTTGTCGCCGATTCGGATAGGCGGGTTGGTGGCCGGAGCGTTGTTGCCGTAGTCCCATGTGCCCTTCTTCGCGGCCGTGGGAATGAACGGCGTACGGATCGATCGATCCCAGCGCTTGGCGTTGCGGCTCGTCGCGAGTTGGATGTTCACGATGTCGGTGTCGGTGTGGTACATGCGCAGCAGGCCCAGATACACACTCTCGTAGCGAAACACCGTCATGGCGTAGATCTGATCCTTGGGGCCGTCGCGCTCGTCGACGGTCGCCATGAAGTACGTGTCCGACCAGTTGAAGAAGTCCTTGCTCTCCGCATAGCCGCGGGCCCGCTTGCCGTCGCGGAAGATCTTCACCGACGCGATCCACTTCTTGCCCACCGGGTCCCAGTGCACGGTCGAGCTGTCG
>CAYMME010000644.1:0-4122 GCA_964391465.1 uncultured Planctomycetales bacterium | reverse complement strand
GGCAGGTCGGCCGGCGGGGTGCCGGCCGCCACTACGGAACGACACGGGCTCTTAGATGAACGCTACCGTGCTCGAGAACGCGAGGCAGAGTCGGGCGGTGTTGCGCCGTGCGCTGCTGGCGTGGTTCCGGCGCGAGGCCCGCGACCTTCCGTGGCGGCGCACGCGTGACCCGTACCGCATCTGGCTGTCGGAGATCATGCTCCAGCAGACGCGGGTCGAGTCGGTGCTTCCCTACTACGAGCGTTTCACGAAGACGTTTCCACGCGTCGGCGACTTGGCCGCGGCTTCGCTGGATCGGGTGCTCAAGCTCTGGGAAGGGCTGGGGTACTACAGCCGGGCACGAAACCTGCACCGGGCAGCGAAGCTCGTCGCCGCCGAACGCGGCGGGCGTTTTCCGCGCACCGCGGATGCATTGCAGGAACTGCCCGGAATCGGTCGGTACACGGCCGGGGCTATCGCCAGCATCGCCTTCGGCGAGCGGGCTCCCGTCCTCGACGGCAACGTCCGTCGGGTTCTGGCCCGGCTCTTCGACATCGAGACGTCGATCGACGAGCTGGCCACACTGCGCACGCTGTGGGCAATCGTGGAGATGCTCGTGCCCCCGGGAGCGCCGGGGGATTTCAACCAGTCGCTGATGGAACTGGGGGCCCGCGTCTGCACGCCGAGGCGTCCGGAGTGTGACCGGTGTCCGGTGCGGAAGCACTGTGCCGCCCGTGCGATCGGCCGGGCGGAGAAGCTACCGCTGCGTCGGCCGAAGAAGAAGGTGCCGCACCACGAGATCGTCGCGGCCGCACTACGCAAGAACGGCCGGTACTTGCTCGGCCGGCGACCGCCCAAGGGGTTGCTGGGCGGGCTGTGGGAGTTTCCCGGCGGCAAGGTTGCCGACGGCGAGACCCACGAAGAGGCGCTTCGGCGTGAGCTGCGCGAAGAGCTGGGGATCGACGCCCGCGTCGGCCCTCGGCTCGCGACTGTCGATCACGCCTACACGCACTTCAAGATCACACTCAGCGTGTACGCCTGCGAATCGATCGGCGGTCGGCCACGGGCGAACTTCCACACGGCGCTGAAGTGGGTGTTCCGCGCCCACTTCGACCGGTACGCGTTCCCCGCAGCCAACCTCAAGTTTCTGGATCGGTTGTAGCCGGGCTACTACTTCGGTGAGATCTCGTATGCGCCGATGTCCGGCGCGGCGGCCTGCGGGACCGGATTCCCCGCGAAATCCCGGTCGGCTCCGACGTCGCCGGCGGCGTCGATGCAGGGAGACCCCGCACGGAGGCGAAAGTCACGTTTGGCCACGTCGACGAGCTGCGGATCCCGGGCGATCGAGTTCGCCTCCTTGCCCGTCTCTCCCTGGTACGCCGGGAAACGGGCCATGGTGTAGCTGCCTCCGGCGAGCCGGATCATGTCGCCCTGGGCTTGATACCAACAGTTGTTGTCGATGTGGAGGGCGTCGATGGCTGCCTTGGGCCAGGTCGGTGCGTAGAATGCGTTCTTGCGAGCTTCGAAGAAGATGTTGTTTCGAATGCGGATGTCACGGGCCGCCGCGGGGCTGGCGTAGAAGCACAAGTGCCGGCCGCTGGGGTCGGCGCGTTGCGTGTGACCCCAGCCATGCCCGGCGTTCACGCAGGTGTTGTTCTCGAACGTGATGTCATACGCCTGCGAGTTGGTGGGCCGGTTCCAGTACTCGAACGAGTACTCGCAGTTCCAGATGAGGTTGTTTCGGTAGGTGATGCTGTACTGCTTGACCTGAGGTGCGTTGTTCTGATTCGTCAGGGCGGCGTCGTAGATTTCCCACAACCGGCAGCGCTCCACCAGGGCGTCGTGAGCGTTTCCCCAGAACTCTATCGCGTTGCCGAATCGGACGGTTCCGCTTCCGCCGCGTTGATCGCCTCCTCCGATGTACGCGAAGTCGCAGTCCCGGACGATGATATGGTGCGTGCTCCCGCCGCCGATTCCGTGGGCCGCGCCGTACTTGAGAGCAAGGTTCTCGTAGACGACATGGCTCGCACGCGACTGGTCGATGATGTGGGCCCGCAGGGCGCATTCCACATCCGAGTAGAAGGATGCGGGGGATTCGGCCGAGAACAGCTCGAGTACGTGCCTGTCCTCGTCGTACCAGTACTCCCCCTGGGCATCGAGGTCGGTTTCGTTCCACACCTTGACCCCGCACGAAGCTTCTCCGTCGAAGATAAGGTTGCCCACGTCACACGCGAGCACGTCGCTGCCGGGACACGCTACGAGCGATAGACTGTCGATACGGAAGGTTGCCCCATCGGGAAGACCGTCTCCCAGGAAGAACCTCAGGCCGGCGTCCGTTGCGGTGACGCGGGCCCGGTAGAAGCGCGTGTAGGTTGTCCATGTGTCGGTGACGGCCGTGTCCGCACGCCCTACCGTTCGGCAGTAGTCCGCCCACGGGGGCCGGGCCTGCATGATCCGGGGCCGGGGTAGCGTGAACGGCACCGTGCACTTGGCTCGATACACGAGTCGATAGAGCATGCCGCGGGTTACGCTGAACCGGTCGGTGTAGAACTGGATGTGCGATCCGTTCTTGCCGGCACGCGTGCAGTGCACGCGATAGCCGGCGGGGGCGGAGTCGTGGTCCTCGGCGTCCCTCGCACCGCGAGCCGAAGCGCCCTGTTCGACGTGCAGATGCCACCCGGACGCGCTGTCGGTGAAGCTTGGATTGGCCAGTAGTTCCTTGCCCTCGGGGGCGGGCTCCGTCGTTGCCCAAATGTGCCCGCCCTGATGCTTCCAGTCGCCCGGATCGTTCTTCTCGACCGAGCCCAGCAGCAGCGGTTTGTCGCCGGCCCCGTACGCGCCGTAGGTGATGGCGCCGGCCTCACTGCCGCTGTGAGGGAAGAGCTGCTCGCGCCAGACGTCGGAACGTCTGAGCAGGACTGCATCCCCCGGGGCCAAAGAGGCGGCGTTGACGCGGGCGATCGTGCGCCAGGGGGTTTCGGGAGAACGTCCGTCGTTGCGGTCCGATCCGGCGTTGGAAACGTGGTAGACGGCGGCGGAGGCTGCGGGCGGATTCCCGCACAACAAGGCCGACATCGTCCACAGGAGCGTACCGTATCCCTGTATCGTCACGATTCACTCCTGCGCCCGGCCGGTCATGGGGACGAAACGCACGGGCATCAGTCTCTCGCGCGTCTCGCCGGACTTCTGCTTCGTGATGACCACGAGTTGTTGCGTCTCGTGCTCATCGCCGACCGGAATCACGAGCCGGCCGCCGACGGCAAGCTGGTCGATGAGCGGCTGCGGAACCTCCGGCGGTGCGCAGGTCACGACGATCCCGTCGAAGGGTGCCTCCTCCGGCCAACCCCGAAAGCCGTCGCCGGTCCGGCACCGGACGGTGGCGTAGTCCAGTCGCTTGAGTCGTTCGGCGGCTTCCTTGGCCAGCGGCTCTACGATTTCGATGGTGAGTACATGCGGCGTGAGTTCGGTCAGTACCGCGGCCTGGTAGCCGCAGCCGGTGCCGATCTCGAGTACCTTCTCCCCCGCCTCGAGCTTCAGGGCCTCGGTCATGTACGCGACCATGAGTGGCTGCGAAATCGTCTGGTCGCGACCGATGGGCAGCGGCGAGTCGTCGTAGGCGCGGGCCCGATCACGCGGGGGGACGAACTCGTGCCGAGGCACGTTGCGCATCGCGGCCAGCACGCGCGCGTCGCGCACTCGGTGCCACCCGCGAGCGATCTGATAGTCGACCATCCGATCGCGCTCGTGCTGCCGGGCGGTGAACCGCGGCCGATGCCAGGTTGGCTTCGAAGCGGGCTGCGACGCGGGAGGCGCTTCGGCGGACGGCTCGTGCACCGAGGTCTCGGTGCCGGGCGGCGTCGACGCGCCCGCCACCCACCACAGCATCCATGCGGCGCCGAGTGCGCCAACGCCCAGTGCGGCAAATGTCGAGGGGGCCATGTCCATCACCCTGCTTCGGTTGTCCGTTGCTGGTCTCGTAGTCCCGGTGACATGCGGCCGCCGCTCGCGCCGAGGCTGCGGGATCAGCCTGTACCCGGAGTGTACCCCCGCGGCTCGGGCAAGGCAATACGCCGCCGGCTCCTCACTTAAAGGCGGTTGCGTTGCGCGCAAGCGGCCCGTTTACAGTTGGTTGTGGTGGGATGG
>CAYMME010000643.1:0-4168 GCA_964391465.1 uncultured Planctomycetales bacterium | reverse complement strand
ATCGTGGTTCGCGACTACGGAAAGCAGGTCGATCCGGAGACGATCCGCTCGCGCGACCTTGCCGAGGTGCGACCGGGCGGACTCGGTGTACACATCATGAAGGCGGTGATGGACGAGGTTCGGTACGACCGAACGGCCGACCGCGGCATGTGCCTTACCATGATCAAGTGGCTTCCCGAGGGCGGCCAACAGGCAGCAGCTCAATGAACCTCAGCGAACGATCCACCGTCGAAATCCGAGATCTGCTCGTGGCGCGGGAGCTCAAGGCCCGTGACGCCGTCCGGTACTTCGCCGACCGAATATTAGGTACGGACGGCCAGGTCGGTGCGTTTCTCAGCCACGACATCGACGCCGCCTTCGCCCGGGCCGACGAGATCGACCGGCGGCTCGACGCGGGCGACGTGCCCGGTCCGCTCGCGGGGGTCCCGGTGGCCATCAAGGACAACATGTGTACCACGTCGGGCTCGACCACGTGCGCGTCGCAGATTCTCGCCGACTTCGCCGCGCCATACGAAGCGCACGTCGTCACCCGTCTCCGTGAAGCCGGCGCACTGATCCTGGGCAAGACCAACATGGACGAGTTCGCGATGGGCTCGTCCACGGAGAACAGCGGCTTCCAGCCAACCCGCAACCCCTGGCACGGCGAGTACGTGCCCGGCGGCTCGTCGGGCGGCTCGGCGGCCGCCGTCGCCGCCCGCATGATTCCTGCCGCCCTCGGTTCCGACACCGGCGGCTCAATCCGGCAACCCGCTTCGTTCTGTGGCGTGGTGGGGCTCAAGCCGTCCTATGGCCGCGTCTCGCGCTACGGGTTGGTCGCCTACGGTAGCTCACTCGATCAGATCGGGCCGCTCACCCGCACCGTGGCCGATGCGGCTTTGCTGCTCGGCGCGATCGCCGGCAAGGACCCTCGCGACGCGACCAGTGTGGATCAACCGGTACCGGACTACCTGGCCGCTCTCGATGCGCCACTCGACGGGGTCAAGATCGGCTACGCCGAGGAGTACTTCGGCGAGGGGCTCGATGACGCCGTACGCCAAGCCATCGACGAGGCCATTGAGGTCTACCGGTCGCGCGGGGCCGAGGTCGTGCGCGTGCATCTGCCCCACATGGACTACGGCATTGCCGCCTACTACCTCGTCGTCACCGCCGAGGCCTCCAGCAACCTCGCCCGGTACGACGGCGTTCACTACGGACACCGCACCGCCGCCCCCGCCGACTTCATCGACATGTACTGCGCCTCGCGCGAGGAGGGCTTCGGCGAAGAGGTCAAGCGGCGCATCATGCTCGGCACCTACGCCCTGTCCTCGGGGTACTACGATGCGTACTACCTGAAAGCCCTGAAGGTGCGCACGCTCGTCAAGCGCGACTTCGACGACGCCTTCAAGCAGGTCGACGTGATTGCCTGCCCGGCGGCCCCGACCCCCGCGTTCCGCCTCGGCGAGAAGCTCGACGATCCGCTGGCCCTGTACCTAGCCGACATCTACACCGTCGCGGCCAACCTGGCCGGCATCCCCGGCATCTCGATTCCGTGCGGGCTCACCCCTGCCGGCCTGCCCGTCGGCCTGCAACTGCTCGCCCCGCCCTTCGCCGAGGAGCGACTGCTGCGGATCGCGCACGAGTTCCAACTCGCCACGGACCATCACGAGAAATGCCCCGCGCAGTGTTGAATGAGCCATGCGCGAGCATTCGGTAGCCGATGGCCCTGACGAATGGGTGGAACGAACGGACAGGATTGCCGGCGTGATAAGCCCACCTCACTTGAAGACGAGCAAATGATTCCGGTAGGATGGTTCATTGACGGCAGGCGAATGAGGGAGCAATGAGGAAGCAGTGTTGGTTCGCTGGCTTGAAGGAGAGGGATTGATCATGCGATGGTCAGTCGTGGAGGTGGTCTGCTTCTCGGTCGGCGCATGGCTATTCATACCGATCGCTCTTGCCGATCCGACGGTCCCCGGTTTTGCAGTTGAAGTATACGCGCCGATCACCGACCCGGTGACGCTTTCGTTCGCACCCAACGGGGACCTGTACGTGGGCCGCGATCTGTCGGGCTTAGGTGCGGGTCCGGGAGATGCGACGCGAATCCGTCGTGTCAGCGCCGGCGGATCGATCGTGGAAGAATTCGGCCCGAGCATTCCTGACCCCGATGCAGTGTTGTTCGATGCGAACGGCTTGATTGCGCCCACCGCAGGGTCGGTCCTGGTTGGTTCACAGAATCCTTCGGAGCAGGGGGAGATCCGTGCGATCGCGCCAGATGAATCGGTGGCCATCGTCTTCGGCCCAACCACGGCGTTCGTGAACCCGTCGGACCTGGTTCTTGACAGCAGCGGTCGTTTGCTCTTCACCGACCACCAGAATCAGGACGTGAAGGTCACGACCGGCGGCACGCCGACTACTCTGCTCGGGATCACAGTCCGGACACTGAACCTCGCCTACGATCCGGGCACAGACCGGCTCTATACGAGTGGTGTGGACGGGACGATCCGTGCTCACGGATCAAACGGCACCCCGATCAACTTGACGTTCGGCACCGGCCGACCGATCGCCGTCGGACCCGGCTACGGCGCATTCGGCGACGAGGTCTATTCGGTCGACAACACCACCGGTGAGTTGCTTCGGACTGATCCGGGTGGTAACGCAACCGTGATAGGAACCGGGTTCGCGACGGTGTTTGATCTCGCGTTTGGCCCCGACGGAGCATTGTACGTCTCGGAATTCAGTTCAGATCGGATTCTGCGCGTCGCGCCCCAAGACGTCCCCGCCATGTCAGGCGTGGGATTGATCGTGGCGACGCTCCTTCTGGTTTCAGTAGCGCTCATTGTACTTCCGCACCGGACGTACAGCCGTCGCGCGGGATGCCACTCGTCTTCTTTCCGATGAGCGCAGGGAAGTCCAGGACGCGGCGGGAGATGTGGACGGAAGCCCTGTCGGGCGTCGTCATCAGCGCTTGGTTCGCCCACCGGCGGGGTTGCAGCCCGTGATCGGCTCAACCAAGACTGCCGTCCCCTTTTCTCGCGGAGATGGGCATGCGCAACGTCAGTGCCTACGGAGTGTTGTCGGTAGCGGTCATCGCCGGAATGTGTTCCGCGCAGGCCGCCGGGGCGGCTTCGGCCGGAACGCTGTGGCCGTCCGACTGTCTCACCAAGGTGATGCGTGCGGATACGCCCGGTCCCAACGCAGCCACAGCGCTTGCGGTGAGCGGCGCCCGCGGTGAGATCGTCAGCGGACAGGCTGTGTTTCGGACCCCGACGGACCTGGCCGGGGCAACCGTGAGCATCACCGACCTGCGCCATCGGAAGTCGGGTGCCACGATCCCGGCTGGTGCGATCAAGCTGCAATGGGTGCGCTACATCGACGTGACCCGCAACAGCAGCGGCGTGCCGAAGGATGAGTTGGTGGCCGCAGGGCCGACGGCAATCCCCGACCCCTACTGGGAAGACGCTAACTTTCCGGTCGCGGGCGGGCTGTCCCAGCCGGTTTGGATTGAAGTCCGCGTACCACGCAACGCCTCACCCGGCGACTACGACGCCGCGCTGACCGTGACCGGCGGGGCCAAGCCGGTTGGGCTGCCCGTCACGGTGCACATCTGGGGCTTCGATGTGCCCGAGCAGCGGCACCTGTCCGTCATCAACTGGTGGCGATTCCCCGGCCCGGGTTTCGACAGCCGCGTCAAAGGCTACAGCGACGAGTATTGGAGCCTGCTCGCTTCGTTCTGTGCGTTCCTGGTCGACCACCGTCAGACCGACGTGAACGCGTCGCTGGGCGGCTTGATTCAGGAGAAGGGCAGCGAGCAAGACGGCTACACCTACGACACCAGTCGGCTTGAACGTTACGCCGACGTGGCGTTCGAGGCGGGCATCCGCCAGATCCACCTGCACTCGGTCGGCCGGAGGACGGCGCACATCCTCGATCCGGCCAGCCGGATCGAGCCGCAGGCGCCGAGTATCCGCCGCCTGGCCGCCCTCGAGGGCGCGATCCAACGCCGCGGCTGGAAGAAACGCTTCGCGGTCAGCATCAGCGACGAGCCGTTCCTCCATCACGAAGAATCCTATGCCGCCGTGGTCGATCTCGTGCACAAGACCGCGCCGAGCGTGCGATGCGTCGAGGCGGTCGAGGCCGAGTACCTGGGCAAGCTCGACATCTGCGTACCGAAGCTGAGCCACCTGAATCT
>CAYMME010000642.1:0-4177 GCA_964391465.1 uncultured Planctomycetales bacterium | reverse complement strand
CACACCATCCCACCGCCACTGTTTGGCGACGCCGTGCTCCTTCCCGTCAACCCAGTTGCTCTCGAACTCCAGGGCGCCGTTATCCCACCACCGTCGCTCATATCCGTGGCGGACTCCGTTCTTGACGAGGTACTCGCGGTCCAACGTGCCGTCCTGCTCCCGGCCGCGGTATCCGATGACCTCCCCGTCGACGACACAATCGATCGACTGGTATCCATCGTCATCGACATGCTTCACGACTTCCTCGGCGTGGGCAGGTATGGCTGATTCAATCGGCATTGCTTCGTCCTGAATCTCTACGCAGAGCGTGCCTGGATGATAGGATGAGCCTATTTCACAGGCGTATCAAGGGAGCGGACCGATTTCGGGGTGAGGGGCAAGGCGCGACGAAACGAAGTGCCGCGATGCCTGCCAGCCCCGGAGGGGCGAAAGAGACTAGCCCACGGCGCGAGCCGTGGGTACGCAAGCCCCGCGTGCCCCAGAGCCCCGGCAGGGGCGAAAGATCAACCGAAAGCCTCACCGCCTCCACGCAATCGAGCCATGCAACGAGCATCTCTCTTGGCGGGTGCGGCCTGCGCTTCGGAACGACTCGCACAAAGGAGCAGCCATGATCTTACGCCCCTCCGGGGCTGGTTCCCGTTCGTGCTCTATCCCCACGGCTTGCGCCGTGGGCTAGTCTCTTTCGCCTCTCCGAGGCTGGTCTTGCCGACTTCGCAGCGCCGACTCGCGCAAGCTGGTGCGCCGGCTGCTTCCGCTTGGCGGTGTCTCGTCGTCTCTGCGTCGCGCCGCTGGCGCGGGATGGACTTGCCTGAGCTACGCTGCAAGAATGCATCTCATTGTGGTAGGAGGCTTATCTTGATTACGTCGACTTGTTGGCTTGTTGTGGCGTTGGTTGCCGGGGCCGGTGCGCCGGCGGCGGGCGTCGAGTATGGGCGGGAATGCGTCGAGCTGGGCTGGCGTGACCGGTTCGAGGCCGATCATGGCTGGCGGCGCGAGCCGTGGCAGGTGGCTTCACCCGATGCCCAAGCTACGAGTGCGTTCGGTTCGGACGGCGGTGTGTTCGGCATCACGGTTGCGGACCGGGCGATGGCCTGGACGCGCACCATCAACCCGGTGTGGACCGCCGACTTCCCGTTCCTCGAAGCCGAGTACGAAACCACCGGCGATGTCGCCGACGGGCCGCTGATCGGCATCAGCGACGGGTCAACGGGGCCGGTCACGCCCGGGGCCCGCAATCCGGAGAACCCGCTCGCCAGCGGAGCCCAGGCCCAGCTTGGCCCGGCCGCTCCGGGCAAGCACCACCTCGTGATCGACCTGCGCGAGCCGTTCAAGTCCGACCGCGTGGCCCGGATCACGTTGCTGCTGCGAAGTGGGAAGCAGCCCGCGCGGCTTACCGTGCGCCGGTTGGCGTTCTGGGCCACCGATCCGCGCAAGCCCGCGGCCGAGGCTCCGAAGGGACGCTCTGCGAAGAAGCTGCTCGCCCGGGACCGGGCGAAAGCCGGCGACGACGCGAAACGCTGGCAACCCGTTACTCTGCCGACGGCACGTGCGATCTCCGCCGACTGGCTCGGACGCGCGTACGGTACGGCAGGCCACTGGCGCGACGACAGACAGTTTCACAAGGGAGGCGTCTCGTTCCGACTCGGCACGGCGGAGCACGCGGCGCTCGCCACGGGCGTGATGGAGACCGGCGGCATCGAGGTCGCGGGAGACCGGCGCGGCTGCGAGCTCGCCCTGCTGCTGGCGACGCGAGTCTTCGGCAGTGACATTCCTTGGTACTCGGTGCGCTCGTGCCGGCCGCGCGGACCGATCCGCTCGCCGCACCGGCTGGCCGTGCGACTCGAGTACAAAGACGGCACGCAACGCACGCACTTTCCGTGGTCGCTCGCGGACAAGGCGTTCTCGGTAGCCCGCCGACCGCAGCCGTACGTCGTGCCGCTCGATCCGACGAAAGACCTCGTCGGTTTCGATGTCGTCGACGAGATGAACTTCGGCCAGGTGTTTCTGCTCGCCGCGAGCGTCAACGGCTCATCGCATCCGGTCGGCACTTCGTCATTGCGGGATCGCGACGTGGTCGACGCGAAGCACCAACCCGAACCTGCGCCGGTGCAGACCCACTCGACGCGCAAGGCCGATGCCCTGACCGTCGAGAACACGTGGGTGCGCCTCGCGATGAACATCGATCGCGGGCTCGGCGTCCGGGAGATGACACTCGTTCCGTACGATCGTGAGATCGTCTCGCACGCTGAACCGATCTCTCTGGTCGAAGTGCGAGACGAGCAGGATCGGCCCACGGCGCTGCGGCTTCGTGACTGTCGCGTATTGCGCGAGGCCGCGGGCACGCTTTTCAGCTTCGCCTGGACGACACGCGGTGCCGCGGACGGGCGGGAGCTGCAACTCGACTTGCGGGTCCAGGACGACGGCGAGATCCACCTGACCCCCGCGTTGCGGAACGACGCCGAGTCACCGTGGCCTCTGACGCTGGTGGCCCCGCAGCTTCGCGGGTGCGTGATCGCCGCGTCGCCCGAGGACCGCCACTATCTTCTCGGCACGCGCAGCACGGCCCTCGGCAACGAGCCGATCGATCGCACGGATCGCTATGGCGGCGGGTACCCGCTGCAACTGATGGACATCTTCGCGCCGCGCGCGGGCGGCGGGCTCGGCGTGATGGTGGCCGACACGCAACTGCACGCAAAGACGTTTCGATTCAAGCAGGACGGGCAAGGCGCCGACCTGTCCGTCCGCTACCCCGACGTGATCGTGCCGCCGCACGGGCGGGTGACGCTGCCGACCGCCATCCTGATGCCCCACGCCGGGGACTGGCGAGCCCCCTACCGGCGGTATCGCGCGTGGGCCCGAGCGGCGCGCGGAGCGACGATCGGCAACCGGCTCGCGGACCTCTTCTATTGCCGGCGCGACTACCCCGCCGGTGGAACCGGGTACCTGTTCAATCTGCGGAAGAACCACTACACGCCCGAGCAGCTCATCGACGAATCGACGCGGGCCCTGGGCGGGATCGACATGATCGACATCTCCGGCTGGGCGCACAACGAGGCTACCGGCCGCGTCGGCGACTACCGCAAGAACGACCTGGGCGGGTTGCCGGAGCTGCGCCGGGCCGTCGAAGCCGCGCACGCCCGAGGCGTCAAGGTCGGGCTCTACTTCGAGGGCTACCTGCTCGACCGCCGGTCGGAGCCGGCGGAGTCCGCGCTGCCGGCGTGGCAGCTCGTCCGCAAGGACGGCAGCGGCAAATGGTGGAAGGGCGAGATGGAGTTCTTCGCTTGTCCGGGCGTCAAGGCGTGGCGCGAGACGCTGTCCGGGATGGTGGCCGACGTGGCCCGCGAGACGGGCGCGGACGCCGTCTACGTCGATCAGCTCGGGTTCGCCGATGCGGGCAAGGTCTGCTGGTCTCCGGATCACGGCCACCCCGTGCCGTCGAACCCGATGGTCGAAGAACAGCGGATGCTGCGGGCGGTTCGAGACGCACTCGATCGGCACACGCCGCGAACGGGGATCTATCTCGAGCAGATGCCGTGCGACGTGCTGACCGGTCTGGTCGACGGCGCGTTCAACTACGGCATGAACAAGGCCGGCATGCCGCGACATGCGACCAAGCTGCCGTTGCACCGGTTCGTGTTTCCGGAGGTGGCGGTGATCGAGATGGTGGGCCATGGTATCCGGCCGGTGCCCATCGGGGCGGCCGACCTGCATCGGTGCGTATTCCACGGGCTGGCGGTCTGGCTGAAAGGTCGCAGTGCGTCCTGGCACGCACCGGGGTTTCGCGATGTTGCGCGGCGTGCTCACCGCATTCTGCGCGAACATCACGACGCGTTCCGGTCGCCCGACTGCGAGCCGCACGTACCGACGCTCTGCACGAGTGTGTACGCCAACCGTTTCGCGACCAAGAGCAAGACGATCGTCACGCTATACAACGCGGGCTACAGCGACGTGTCGGGCGATCTCGTGCAGATTCGCGCCCCGACGGGATGGCGAGTGCACGACGCATGGCTCGACCGACCGGCCGACGTGCGCCGCGAGGGCAAGCGGGTAATCATCCGAGGCCGACTCGAACCGCACAGCGTCGGTGTGTTCCTGCTAACCGAAAGTGAGGAATGAGAAAGCCGCTAATGACTAAATGCGCTCTGATAATCATCTAGGCCTTCCCGTCAGGGGGTAT
>CAYMME010000641.1:0-4179 GCA_964391465.1 uncultured Planctomycetales bacterium | reverse complement strand
AAGTAGTGTAGTGTGTTACGCGAACTGCATTTTTTCCGAACCGCGACCGTGAGGGAGCGGCAAAGCTCCAGCCTGCCTTGGCCGCTTCCTGACCGGCGCGGTTCGAATCGGAAGAGCGTCGACGACTCTGGGACGCGACAGTAGATGGGGGCAGCAATGACGTTTCGCAATGTGGCGATCACGGTTGGAACAGTTCTTCTCGTTCTCTGGACGCCGTCGGCGGCGATGGCTCAACCTGACGTCTATCCGCTGAAGGTCTTGCCGCCGGAGCACGCACACGTCGTGGACCCGGTGACGGGCGCTCGACTGACCTTCATCACGACCAGCCCGGCGAAGGACACGAACCTCTACTTCCACGAGCGCTCCTGGCTGGCCGACGGCTCGATGGTGGTGTTCATATCGCAACGGGAGGACGGCGGCCTGATGGGCTACCTGACGGCCACGGGGGAACTGGTCCGCATCGCCACCCCAACCGGCGGTGTCGGCCAAGCCACGGCGTCCCTGAACCGCCGTAGCGTGTTCGCGACCCGCGGCAAGGACGTGCTCGAACTCACGTTTCACATTGAGCTATCGTCAGATCCGAAAGTCTCGCCGTCGAAGGTCACCGCCGCGGAACGGCACATCTGCACGCCGCCGTTTCCGTCGCTGAACAGCTCGTTGAACGAGAGCTGCGACGGCCAGTGGCTGTCGCTGGGCTTCGGGCCGTACGCCACCGGCGACGCCGGGATCATGATCATCCGGGTGTCCGACGGCCAGACGCGCGAAGTGTGCCGTGCCGGCGATCCGCCCGGCTACGGCAGCCACGTCCAGTGGAGCCGCACCAACCCGAACCTGCTGAGCTTCGCCGGGATCAAGTCACGCCTGTGGGTGGTGGACATTCGCGACGGCGTGCCCCGCAACGTCTACCGTGAGCGGCCGGGCGAGTACGCGACGCACGAGTCCTGGTGGGTGGACGACCAGTTGCTGTTCTGCGGCGGCATCCATCCGCGCCCAACCGAGGACGGACACGTGAAGGTGCTCGACCCGCACACGGGCGTCGTCCGCATCATCGGCGAGGGAGCGTGGTGGCCCGGGGCGACACCCGCCGAACTGGCCAAACGCAACTGGTGGCACGCGGCGGGCAGTGCCGACGGAAGATGGGTGGTCGCCGACAACTGGCACGGCGACATTATGCTCTTCGAGGCCAAGACAACGCGCCCCCGCCTGCTCACCGGAAACCACCGGACCTACGGCAAGGGCGAACACCCGCACGTAGGCTGGGACCGCAAGAGCCAGCAAGTCGTCTTCACCTCGCACCAGCGCGGCAACCCCGACGTGTGCATCGCCACCATCCCCCAAGCATGGCAAACCGAGGACACGACGTGCGCATCACCCGCAACGCAACCGAAGTAGGGCCGTCGCCGCTGCGCCGAGAGCCCGGGCAAGGCGATGGATGGCCAGACGCGGGTAGCAGCCCCGCGGAACAGCCGTCGTTCACAGCGGAGTGAGCGCGTCCTCGCTTCGTAGCAGTTCTTCTTCGGAAACGGTTCCCGTCTCCTTGATCGCACCTTCTATCCATTCCAGAACGCGGTAGACCCTCGGATGATCCCTGGCTCCACTGACATTCGTGGCCTCGGTGGCAACGTACAGTTCCAGGGCGCCGTCGTTGTTCAGGTCTCCGGAGTACGGCGGGATACGCGATCCACCGTCAAACTCGCAGTGGAATACGTGGCTCTGCAAGTCGGAAGTGAAGCTGTGCCAGACCCCGCGGCTGAACACCTGGACACGCAGACCCATCGTGCCTCCCGAGTCGTAGAGGAACACGAAAACCGATGGGGAAGAGGCAGACATCTCCAGCCAGTGGCCCCGGATGCCGGCAGTACTGCACGGCGAGGCGAATCGTGCCGTGTGCGCCAGCCCGCATAGAGGATCCCGCTCGTCGAAACCAGGCGCGGCCACCAGGAAGAGCGTAGCATCGTCCTCAAACAATGGCTCCACCCGCTCCCCGTGTTCGGTCGGCGCATACCTGCAAACGATCGCGGCACCGGGCCAGGAAGGTGGATAGGGGCCCTCGCCATCCTCGCGGTAGGTCGGCCCGCGCGAAGCGGGGGCGACCCACAGCCCGACAACTCCCTCTCCATCGTGCTCGTGGTTGACCCGCGCCGTCTCGGTCGTGGCGCACCCGACGAACGCGAAACCGACAAGAAGCGGGACCGGAACACGAGGCATCCTTGCCAAAATCATCTGAATTGCTCCCTGGAACCATTCACTCCGGAACCGTGTTGCTGCGCCGCGAGCGTACCCCCACCTCCTGTCATGCCCGCCTGCCAACCGGCGGCTCGCTCCCACGATGGGCGCCGATACTCTTTGGAAACACACATCTCCTGACTGCACAACTCTCCGGAGCGGCAATCTCAGTATCGCCCGTCGCTCCTCTCATCCAGAGGATTCGACGGCGAACGGCGTAGCGTCCCATGTTCGCGGAAGAGCTCACGCAGCTTGTCAGTATCCTCAGATTCGATGTTCGTCGCATACGTCAGCTCCACCTTCGGGCGCCGAGGTCCGACGGGGTAGGTTCTCAGAAGACAATGCCTCCGCGTGCTACCATCGGAGAAGGTTTGGACTATCACATCGCCCGGAATCCAAGCGAGCTCAGCGCCAAGCTTCGCACTTCTATCCAGCGCATCGCTGTGGGATGAGATCCAATCCGCCACGTGTCGCACACCCTTTGGTGAGTCCACCTCGTACGTGATCCAAGGGCTATCTAGGCCACCCTCTTGCCAGTGGTAGACGAAGCGAGCGACTCTGCTGGTGGCTCGCTCCCACGGCGGTCGCCAATCGCTCCGGTCACCGTGCTCCATGAAGATGGTCTTCAGCGCCAGCATGTCCTCGGCCGGGATGTTGGGGCGAGGCTTGCCGTCCGGCTCGCGTTTGGGCGCAGGGATTTCGGAAACCACGAAGTAGTGCCGTTGCATGTCCTCCCCGTGAACGCAGAAAAGCTCCATCCCACGCCCGATGATGCTCAGCTTCGGCATGATGTCACCCGCAACCAAACCTTGCTCGTGCGCAGAGATCCACTCCCGGATTGGAGCGAGAGCACTCTCTTCCCCTTTGACTTCGTAGAACAACCGATGGCGCTCGAACGAAGCAGGAGACGTGCGGCCGGGATCAGGCACGCTCAGGACATATCGGTCTGCCGCGTCGCAGCCCCGCTCTTCAATCATCGAGGTCCCGCCTTGAGGGTGAAGCGTCCCGCCCGTCTTGGCTTCGTCGCATCCAGAGCAGACGGCTGCAACAAGGAAGATGCGCCATATGACGTCAGCCGCAGAATCCATCAGCGTGACCTCCCGGCGCGGCCCCAGGCATTCCTGTCACCCACGAGCAATGACGAATCAGAGTCAGGCGCCTGTGACCGCCGTCGCGCCGTGAGAGAAACTCATCACTGCTTCAGATCTCCGGAATCATCGACCCCCTCGCTGGTCCGGCGATCGCACGCATCGTACTCGTACTGATACGTACCGTCGAACGACAGGTTCGCGTTCTTGTCGTACGTCGGCACGGCGGGCCCGAGGCGTGGCCTTCGCTTGCCGCCAGCGGGCGGCGACCGGAGACGCGGCCGGTCGGCGCGGGCTACAGGAATGCAGGCGATCTGTAATGGCGGCGTCGCCTCCCGGGGTCGTAGTATGCGAGGGATGAGACTTCTTGGGCGAGGCGCACGCAATGGCCATGCAACTGTACCCCTGGACTGACGATGAGGAGGCGGTCGGGGACTGGACGCCGGAGCGGGGCATCCGCCGGGCGTTGGCCTGGGGTGTTCTGGCGGCGTTGGTGTGCGGTGCGGTCTTGAACGTGCCGGTGTTTGGCTTGCCGCCGGCCACGCTGCAATGGCCGTTCCGGCTCGCGTTCGCCTTCGCCGTCACGTGGGTGCTGTTCCGCGTGGTGCACCGGGCGGCGGGCATGGCGGGCACCTTCTGCACCACGCTCGTGGTCGTGCTCTCGCTTCTGGTCATGCTCTCTCAGTATGTCGTGCTCGCGATGCACGATGAGTCCGTGCTCGACCCGGCGATCCTGTGCATTTCCTTCGTGCCCACCCTGATCGGCGTCGGTTTCTGTGCGTGGCTCTGCCATCATGGCGGCGACGATCTGAGCATTATCACGGACATCTTCCGCTTCTGGCCACGGCGGTAGCGTCTCTCCGAG
>CAYMME010000640.1:0-4183 GCA_964391465.1 uncultured Planctomycetales bacterium | reverse complement strand
TTTTTTATGCTCTAAACGAAAAACTCGACCCCAGAACAGTTAACGGCGTTGGGTGGCATGGGCAGGGGCCAACCCGCCAGGGTTGGGTCTTGCCCGTGGCTGCAGGCGTGCACACGTATGCCCACGGGCAAACCTCGCTCGCCAGCGAGCGACGCCTGCCCATGCCACCCGAAACGCCAGACATGTACCCTGTCCTGGGCTATTCTCTTCCGCCTCTTCGAGGCTGATCTATCGCCTTTCGTGTCGGAAGGTTCTCGAGGCACTGCGCGCCCGTGCGTGCGATTCGCACGATCACTTTGAGATGCCCAATCGCGATGTTTGCTACTTGCGCAGCTCGAAGCCGGCGTCGGTGAGGAACCTGATGAACGTGTCGCGGAAGCCGTTGGCGTCGGCTTCGGTGAGGGTGCGGGTGTCGTCGCCGATGACGGCTCGGAACGTGAAGCTGCGCTTGCCCTCGCCGACGGACTTGCCCTCGTAGGCTCCGACGAACGTGACGTTGCGCAGCAGCGGGTGCTCGAACGTGGCGATGTCGCGGGCCAGTTCTTCGTAGCGCCGGTCCGCCGCCGCGACGACGGAGAAGTCCATCTCGACCTGCGGGAACGCCGACACCGCGGGCAACCGCTCGACGGCCGGAGCCAGCTCGAGCAACGGCGTCAGCTTCAGCTCGGCCGTGACGATCGCCCAGCGCCGCAGGTGCTCGTCGATCGCATTCTTGCAGGCCGTCGGCACGACGCTGCAACGGCCGATGCGCTTGCCGTCGACGAGCACGTCGGCCGTCTTCTGATCGCTCTCCCAAACGCGCCGCCCGCCCTTCGGCTCGGCGAACCGGGCCCGGCGCCCGAGGATCTGCCGC
This sequence comes from uncultured Planctomycetales bacterium, assembly GCA_964391465.1. Classification (GTDB taxonomy): domain Bacteria; phylum Planctomycetota; class Phycisphaerae; order UBA1845; family CAYMME01; genus CAYMME01. The sequence continues at coordinate 3,330 of CAYMME010000640.1, read as the reverse complement.
GACCACGCCTCGATCGTGGCCTTGACCCGCGCGAACAGCCCGTCCTCGTCGCGCCGGTCGACGCACACGAACCCGAGGCGCCGCTGCTCGCCCCGGCCGTCGGTGCCGGGTGTGAACACGCTACCGACCTCGACGAGGTCGAACTGCTCGAGGTGGTGGCGGTTGCGGTCCATCACCGCCAGCAGGCCGGGCACCAACTCGCGGCGCAGACGGTGCAGCCCCGCCGCCACAGGGTTCTGCAACTCGACGCAACTCTGCGGTTCGTGCTGCAACTGCTTCAGCCAATCCGTGTCGTACCAGATGTAGCGATGCACTTCGCAGAAGCCGAAGCCGCGACACAGTAGCTCGAGCGAAGCCCTTTCCAGCGCGTGGATGGTACTCGACTCGATGGCCCGCAGCGTGACCTCCGGCAGGTGCGGCTCGATGCGATCGTAGCCGACGTAACGCGCGATCTCTTCGATGACGTCGGCCTCCATGGTCACGTCGCGCGTTGCCCGGAACGACGGCGGCTGGACGGTCATCTTCCGTGCGGCCGCATCGAGTTGCACGTCGAACGCGAGGGCTTCGAGGATCTCATGCACCTGGTCGGACTCGACGGGCTGGCCGATGAACCGGTCGAGGAAGTCCAGATCGATCTCGATGCTGCGCGGCTGCGGCGGGTTCGGGAAGCAGTCGGACAGACGCGACGTCACCTTCAACTCGGGCAGCTCCGGCCGGGCCAGGTGCACGAACCGTTGGATCGCGAGCACCGTGTTGGCCGGGTCAAGTGCCTTCTCGAACCGGGCACTGGCCTCGGTGCGGTGCGACAGAGCGGCCGCACAACGCCGAATCGTCGCCGGCTCGAAGTTGGCCGACTCGAGCAGCATCTCGCGCGTCTCTTCGGTGACCTCGGTGTCGGCCCCGCCCATGATCCCGGCCAGGGCCACCGACCGCCGCTGCGACTGGATCATCAGGGCGCCTTCCGGCATGGTGCGCTCGACCCCGTCGAGGGTGGCGAACTTCTCGCCGGGCTTGGCGGCCGCGACCTCGATCTGGGGCACGTTGCCGCCGTCGAAGGCGTGCATCGGCTGACCCAGCTCGGCCATGATGTAGTTGGTCAGGTCGACGAGCAGGTTGATCGGCCGCATCCCTGCGTGGGCGAGCCGCACCTGCATCCACAACGGCGCGGCCTGCGGCACGAGTCCGGTGATGCGCAAGCCCGAGTAGCGCGGGCACAGCTTCGGTTCGTCGATGACGATCGGGATCTCGGGCAGGTCGGCCTCCGAAAGCTCTTCGAACGGCACGACCGGGTAGGGCTTGAGCGGGCGCTTGTAGAACGCGGCGAACTCGCGAGCGATTCCGTAGTGCCCCCACAGGTCGGGCCGGTGCGTGATCGACTTGTTGTCGATCTCGACGACCCAGTCGTTGAACCACTCGGCCGGATCGAGAACCGTGCCGGGCTCCATCGACGGCGGCAGGCAAATCGCTTCCTGCTCGGCGCTGGCCATGCCCAGCGACTCGCCCGGCAGGATCATCCCTTCGCTACGGTGACCGGCGACCTCAGCCGTCGACAGCTCGCCGATGCTGCCGACCCGCGCGCCCGGAGGTGCGTAGACGACGCGGTCGCCGACCCCAAGCCCCTGGGCGGCCGTTACGGTCTCCCGGTCGGCCGAGCCGTCGAACAACGTGATCGCGTGCAGGTTCTCCGTGCCCGCCAACGGCGTGCACGTTTTGATCTCGGCAACCACCACGCCCGCGGCGTCGACTGTGATCTCCTCGACGCCCTCGACTTCGGCGGTGACGATCGTGAGACGCTCGGCCAGCTCGCGCGAGTTCACGTCGCTCGGCAGGTCGACGAAATCACGAATCCAGTTCAGCGATACGTACATCGTGTCAAGTCACTTCCGAACCGCGCCCGTGAGGAAACGGCTCTGCGGGTGCCACTGGCAGCTTGTCTGCCAGTGCCTTTGCCGCAGGGCACGGGCGGGCAAGCCGCCCGTGGCACCCATCTCTTGCTCGCGCCGAGCGGCCGCAATCGTGTCCCCCACGTCTGAAGACGCGGGCCACCCTGCGGATGCCGGCTCTGCCGGCATCCCACGCTCCCTTACGGTCGCGTCTCGGTGCGTTCCGAGACACCCCACTACCGCGCTGCGATCACGGGGCCGGTCAGGCGTTCTGCAGGCACGAGATGCCGCAGGTCGCCGCCGTTGAGCACGCGGATGTCGCGGATGCCGTACTTCATCATGGCCAGCCGCGTCAGCCCCAGGCCGAACGCGAAGCCGACGTACTCGTGCGGGTCGATCCGCCCCGCCCGCAGCACGTTCGGGTGCACCATCCCGCACGGCAGGATCTCGATCCACCCGGTCTTCTTGCACGTCGGGCAGCCGTCGCCGCCGCAGATCGCGCACGTCATATCCAGCTCGAAGCCCGGCTCGACGAACGGGAAGTACCCGGGCCGCAGCCGAAGGTTCGGATCGCCCTTGAACACCTCGCGCAGCAATAGCTTCATCGTCGCGATGAGGTTGGCGATCGAGATGTTGCGGTCGACCACCAGCCCTTCGAGTTGAAGGAACGTGTTCTCGTGCGACGCGTCGATGGTCTCGTACCGGAAGCACCGACCGGGCGCGATGATGCGCAGCGGCGGGCCGAACCGCTCCATCATCCGCACCTGCACGGCCGAGGTCTGCGTGCGGAGCACCCGGTGGTCCGTGGTCCAGAACGTGTCCTGCATGTCGCGGGCCGGATGGTCAGCGGGCGTGTTCAAGGCCTCGAAGTTGTAGTACTCGGTCTCCAACTCCGGGCCCGAGCCGATCGTGAAGCCCAGCCGGGCGAACAGGTCCTCGATCTCCCACTGCACGGCCGTCACCGGATGCACCGCCCCCTGATGCCGCACCGGTCCGGGCAGCGTGGGGTCGAATCGCTGGGCCCCGGCCGCCTCCGCCGCACCCGCCGCCGCCTGCAACGCCTTCCGCCGCTCGCCGAACATGCCCTGCAACTGCTTCTTGGTCGCGTTCGACCGCTGCCCGACCGTCTTGCGCTGCTCGGGCGCAAGCGTCGAGATCGTGCGCAGCATCTCGTCGAGCTCGCTCTTGCGCCCCACGAACTGACCCTCGGCGCGCTTCAGCGCATCGAGCCTGGTCGCATCGGCCGCGGCCTGCTCGGCAGAGCCGACGATCGCAGCTAAGCGGTCTTCAAGGTCACTCATGACGATCAAGCATTCCCGCGAGATTCGAATCTCGCCGAGCGAACTCCTGCGTCGACAGTTCTGAACCGCGCCCGTAAGGAAGCGGCTCCGTCGGGTGCCACTGGCGGCTTGCCCGCCAGTGCACGGGCAGGCAAGCTGCCCGTGGC
>CAYMME010000639.1:0-4193 GCA_964391465.1 uncultured Planctomycetales bacterium | reverse complement strand
GACCGGTTCTGGGCTCGGTCAGCCGCGTAACCGCCACAATCGTGGCGCGGACCCTCCGGAGCGGGGTGCTAACGGCTGTCCTTGAGAAACGGTCGGGGAACCGGTACAAATGGGCCTTCAGAAACAGCTTGCCTCAGGCACGACAGGAGACCCCGATGAGTACCCGATCCAAGAAGAACGTCGCCCGACGCAGTTTCATCAAGTCCACGGCCGCCACCGCCGCCGGCTTCACCATTGTCAACGCCCGGTCCGTCGCCGGCAGCGAAGCCAACTCCAAGGTCGAGCTGGGGCTCATCGGCTCCGGCGGTCGCGGGGTCTGGATCGGCGACCTGTTCCAGAAGCGCTCACCGTGCAAGGTCGTGGCACTGGCCGACGTGTTCGACGACCGGCTCGATCGCGGAAAGGCCCGACTCAAAGTCGAGACCGGCCGCTGCTACAAGGGGCTCGACGCGTACAAGGAACTGGTCAACTCCAAGGTGGATGCAGTCGCGGTCGAGACGCCGCCTTATTATCATCCGGAGCACGCGGCCGCGGGCGTCGACGCCGGCAAGCACGTCTACCTGGCCAAACCCATCGCCGTCGACGTGCCCGGCTGCCTCGCCATCGTCGACGCCGCCAAACGCGGGGCCGGCAAGGTCAGCTTGTTCGTCGACTTCCAGACGCGGGCCAACTCCTTCTTCCAGGAAGCGGCACGGCGCGTGCAGAAAGGCGCCATCGGCAATCCCGTTTGCGGGCAGGTCTTCTACCAGACCGGCCGTCTCCGGCCCCAGACCGATCCCAAGGACCCCAGCTCGGCCGCGCGACTGCGCAACTGGGCGTTCGACAAGGTGCTGTCCGGCGACATCATCGTCGAGCAGAACATCCACGTGGTCGACGTTGCCAATTGGTATCTCGGCGGGCCGCCTCTCAAGGCGGTCGGGGCCGGCGGACGGAAGGCGCGCACCGATGTCGGCGACTGCTGGGACCACTTCATCGTGACCTACACGTATCCCAACGACGTAACCATCGACTTCAGCTCGAGCCAGTTTCTCGAGGGCTTCCACGCCATGTGCATTCGCGTCTACGGCACGAAGGGCACGGTGGACTCGCACTACGCCGGACGCGTCGTGATCACCGGGCGCAACTCCTGGATCGGCGCCGACGACAAGATCATCACCGTCGACGGCAAGCGCCACAAGCAGATCAACAGCACCGGCAACGAGAACATGTACACCAGCGCCGCGGTCAGCAACATCAAGATGTTCATCGAGGCGGTGCAGGCCGGCAAGTGCATGGACAACGCGCAGGAGTCGGCAAACAGTACCCTGGCATGCATTCTGGGCCGCATCTCCGCCTACGAGGATCGCCCCGTCACGTGGGACGAGATGATGAAGGCCAATACGAAGCTCGAAGCCAATCTCGTGGTCTAGGCCCGCAGCCGCCGGTGCGAAGAACCCGTCTCGCACCCCAGGAGCGGGACTCCATGTCCGCAGGCACTGATGCGAAGGCCCCTCTCCGCACGATGACTAGAGGGTCGAAGAAGGACTCTCGGCCCGACCGCTGTGGATGACACGAGTGTGCCGCCGATGAAACGTGCGACGGAGCGCGCCATATCTCTCCACACGAACGACATCCCGCCCATCTGCGGCCCCGCCGACGGAATCCGATCGGTGCCGCCGGGCTTCGCTCCGGAAGCCGACGTCAACTTCGCGCAGGTGCGAGCCGGGTTCGGGATCGCGCTGCACATGCACCAGCCGATCGTCCTCGCCGAAACCGGCGGCCTCAACGCCGCCCCACTCGTCGGCAACCTCGAGAACATGCTCAATTGCCGCAACCGGACGGAGAACTACAAGGCTGCGCGTTTCGTCCGCTGCTACGAGCAGATGGCCGATCTGATCCCTCGGCTCGTCGACGCAGGGAAGCAACCACGGATCATGCTCGACTACTCCGGCACGCTCCTGTGGGGACTGGACCGGATGGGCCGCGGCGACCTCCTCGATTCCCTGCGGACGATCGCGAGCGATGCACGGTATCGTCGCCACGTCGAGTGGATGGGCACGATGTGGGGGCACGCCGTCCTGCCGTCCACGCCACTGCCCGACATTCGGCTGCACGTCGCCGCCTGGCGTAGCCACTTCGCGTCGCTGTTCGGCCGCGAAGCCCTCGGTCGCGTCCGCGGTTTCTCTCCGCCGGAGATGCACCTCCCGAACCACCCCGACACCGCGCACGCCTTCGTCACCGCGCTGCTCGATGCGGGGTACACCTGGATCCTCGTGCAGGCCGACAGCGTCGAGACGCCGGACGGAAAGCCAGTCGACCGGCCGCATGTCCCGCACCGGCTGATCGCCCGGAACGCGGACGGCCGGACCGTAGCCATCACGGCCCTGATCAAGTACGGCGAATCCGATGTGCACCAGGTCGGGCTCATGCAACCGATGCGCGAGGCGCACGGGCTCGACCGCGTCGAGTTGTCCGGCCGATCCGTGCCACCGCTCGTGAGTCAAATCAGTGACGGAGAGAACGGTACCGTCATGATGCACGAGTTCGCCGACAACTACATCACCGCCGTCGAGTCTCTGGCTCCCTACGGCGTAGTCATGTTCAACGGCACCGAGTACCTCGCCTCGATGAAGGCGGCGGGCATCGACCCGAATGAGCACCCTCCGATCCAGCCACACGGTCAGCACAGGATCTTCGCCCGCATGCGCGGCTCGGGCCGAGACGCGCTCGAGCGAGCCGTCGAGCAGATACGGCGAACCGACAAGGGATTTCACGTCGAGGGCACCTCGTGGTCGCCCGGGCGAAGCTGGGAACGCGGCTACGAAAACGTGCTCGACCCCATGCAGCGACTCAGCGCCGCCTTCCATGAGACGTTCGACGGCGCCGCTGTCGATCCGCCCGATGAAACCTACCGCACCGCCCTGCTGTACCTGCTGCTGTCACAGACCAGTTGCTACCGGTACTGGGGCCAGGGGCGCTGGACCGACTGCGCCGAGGAAATCTGCCGCCGGGGCATGAACTGCCTCGGCCGGTAGGTCAGGTCGCGAGTCGAATTGTCCGATCCTTGATCGTGAGGGCGTGGGGATTGCCGTTTGGTTATCGGCCTTGGTCTGCTGCTTGTCGTGCGCAGGGTACACGACAGACCCTGACCGTGTCCGCGTCCGCGCAGGCTTCGACAGGCCCCTTGGGCAATGCAGCCTGAGCGGCCTTCGTCATCGGGTGGGCTCCGCGCGGCAGGGCCTGACGGTCTATTCTCGGCTGAGTTGGCAGCCATGCGAGACGAACCGGAAACAAATCGGGGCGGTCGTAGGGTCGACTGTCACGTCGGAGCGAGACCCGACCAGCCACCGGGCACGGCAAGCGCCGGCGTCGATCGGTTCATACCTGCGAGCGTTCTCGCCGGCGACCTGGACACGCTGCGGCGTGTCCGGGTGGTGGTCACGTTCACCGTCGCCCTGATCCTGGCAGGACTTGCCTACGCGGCGGTGTTCGCCCACATGGGCAGCATGATCAACGCCGCCGCGCTGGTGGTAGCCGTGACGATCGCTTCCTCCAGTCTGTATGTCGTGCGCCGCACCGGATCCCCAGTCGCGGCCGGCAATGTGCTTACCGCAGCCTTGTTCGGGGTATTGACGGTTCTGGCGTGCCGATTGGGGGGACATGGGGCTGCATCCCTCGTGTGGTACGCAGCAGTACCGATGGTGGCCATGAGCGCGGCGGGACGCCGGTCCGCCGTCGTGTGGACAACCGCCGCCGTTCTGTCGCTCACCACGTTCTATGTCCTCGATCGTCGCGGCTACGCGCTGCCTCAAGACCTCCAGCCTGAGCAGTACAAGCTAATCGTCGTACTGGCGATGATGGGCGTGGTCGTGCTGATTCTCGCCCTCGCGCATCTGTATGAATCGCACAAGGATGAGGTGTTGGACCGAGTGCAGCGGAGTGAGGAACGATTCCGGTCTCTCACCGAGAACACGACAGACACCACCGTGATTCTGAACCGTGATGGGACGTACAGCTACGCGAGCCCCTCGGTCAGAAACATCTACGGCTACGCGACTGGGGAGGTAGCGGGTAAGACACCGGCGGACTTCCTCCACCCGGACGATCTCGCCGGCGCGGAGGCGGTGCTGGCGAAGGCGATCCAGTCGCCCGGTGAATCCATCTCTCAGCCCAGTATCCGGGTGCGGCGCAAGGACGGGGCGTGGGTCGTTCTG
>CAYMME010000638.1:0-4196 GCA_964391465.1 uncultured Planctomycetales bacterium | reverse complement strand
GCCCGACGATTCCGAGCTTGGGGTAGGGCATCTTGTCGACGTAGGCCAGCGCCTGGCTCAACCGGGCCATGCTCGATTTGGGGTGCTTCTCGACGAGGCTCTCGAAGAACCGGATCGATCGGTCGAAATAAGCGTGCCCGTAGCGGCGAACGAAGACCCGGTACGTGTTGGAATAGACGAGTCGGTTCGGGGCCCCCTGGATCGCCGTCTCGAGCTCACTCAGGGCGGCACTCCGGCGCCTCTGCTTGTCGAGAAGCAGAGCGAACTCGTAGCGCAACTGGGGATCGTCCGGGTTCTTCTCGACCGCGGCCTTGTGTCTCAAGTACTCCCGCTTGAAACCGACCATGGCGCTCCACTCCACGCCCTCCTCTTCGTCCGAGGTCGCGGCGGCCTGCGCCTCCCTCTTCTCCTTTTCCGCTTCGAGTTTCCGGGCTTCGAGCTGGGCCTCCTTGAAGCGTTTCCGTTCTTCGAGGTGCGCGACCGGCGTTTCTTCCGTCGCCTTGAAGACCTGATTGGGCGCGACGTCCGTGTACTTGTTCACGTAGCCGTTGGGCCATTTGATTTCGACCCGGTCGATGGTCTTGCGCTTCCCCAGGCCGAAGTGGAGTCGATACGGGCACTGGCTGTGGTCGCCGTTACCGCCGTCCATCTCGCGGATCTGCGTCAGCCCCTCCGCCACTACCGTGACGCGTGCCCCGATCGCGTTGCGATTGCAGGTGGTGGCGGTCAGCTCGACCTGCAACCAGTTGTGCCGGTTGCCGATCTCGTTGCGGTACAAGACGCCGTCCTGTCCCTGGTTGGAGATGTAGACGTCGAGGTCGCCGTCGTTGTCGAAGTCGGCGATCGCCAGGCCGCGGCCGTCGCCCTTGTCGGCGAGCCCGAGTGCGCCCGCCACCTCCTTGAAGATCTCATTGCCCTCGTTGCGCCACACCCGCGAGGGTTCGTAGCCGGAGAACGTCGAGTTGCCCATCATAGGCCAGTTCCGGGCCTCGATCGGGTCGAAACCGGGCTTGGTCACTTCCGTGGCCAACTTGGCGAAGTACTCGTCGTCGGGATTGCCGGAGATGTAGCCGTTGGCGACCATGATGTCGAGATCGCCGTCGTTGTCGTAATCCCAGAACCGTCCGGCCCAGCACCAGCCCGCGTCGTACACCTCGGCCTCGAAGGCGATGTCCGTGAACGTTCCGTCGCCCAGGTTGCGATAGAGTTGGTTGCCCTCCTGGACGTACTCCTTCGTCCAGATGTTGGTGACGTACAGGTCGAGCCAGCCATCGTTGTTGTAGTCGCCGAAGTCGACGTTCATGCCCTTATGCGTGTCCCAGCCGATGGCCTGATCCGTGACGTCGGTGAAGGTTCCGTCGGCGTTTGTCCGGTACACGCGATCCTGACCGAAGTCGTTGGCCAGAACGAGGTCCTGGTCGCCGTCGTTGTCGTAGTCGGCGCAGCCCACGTCGAGCGTCCAGCCGGTATCGTCGACGCCCAGCTCCTTGCTCACATCGGCGAACGTGCCGTCCCCGTTGTTGCGGTACAAGACGTTCGCCCCCGCGTCGCGGGCCGTCTCGAAGTCCTCGTGCATCTGCCGGGAATCTTCGAGGTTCCAGAGATCGACGTTGCGGAAGTAGTTGCCCACGTAGAGGTCGAGATAGGTATCGTCGTTGTAGTCGAACCAGACGGCCGCGTTGCCGTTCCCCTTGTCGCCTACGCCGGCCTTCTCGGTGACGTCGGTGAACGTCCCGTCGCCCTCGTGGCGGTAGAGGACGTTCCACCCCCACTTGACCACGTAGAGGTCGAGATCACCGTCGTTGTCGTAGTCGGCCCAGGCGGCATCCATCGACGCCCCGTGCTCTTCGTTGGCCTTGTCGACTCTGGCTTCGGCCGCCGCATCGACGAACGTGCCGTCGCCGTTGTTGCGATACAGGACATTCGGCTTGCCCATTCGCGAGTTGGTGACGTACAGATCGATGTCGCCGTCGGCGTCATAGTCGGCCGCCGCCGCCGAGGCCCCGACCGAGGCCATCCACGGCATGATGTTGTCGAGCTTCTTGTCGAGCTTGGGCTTGTGGTGTCGGTGTCGGACGCCCGCCTGATCCGTGATGTCCGCAAACGGCTTGCCGCTCGCCGTGGGCGACGGTGCCTTGGCTGCTGCAGAACCGGCTTCCGGCGTTTTCGCCGCAGGGGCCTTGACCGCCGACGCCCCAACGGCTGGTGCCGCGACCGCGGGTGGCGCGGCGGCATTCGCTCCCGCCTTCGGGAGGGGAGCCGCCTGCTCCGGTGCGTCGCGACAGCCGATCAACAACGCACCCGTCACGCCGACGCAACAGAAGACGCTAACCACAACGAGTCTGCATATCATCGGAGCCCCTCGCGTCACGTGTAATCATCCCCCGATCGCGGTCCGCGCTCCGGCGGAGATCGCGTACCTTGACAGGCCATAGGCTTCCAGCATATCACGCCTCGGTTGGGCGTCAAAGCGCGGTCCACGGGGGCTCACCGACTCGCCCGTGAAGCACGCGGGGCGGAGACAGGGGAGCCGACGCACTCTCCCCGAGTTCCGCAGGTTCGTGCGGAAATACCCAACATTGGAGGCCTGCCCCGGAGCCTTCCGCGGCACCGGGCAGCTTGGCTCAGTCGAATACGCTCTCGCGGGAACACCTATGCGTCAGCTCTTTCGCTTCATCACGGCCCACCCCGTCGCCGTGCTCGGCGTAGCCGCTGTGCTGAGCCTCGTACTCGGGGCGTTCATGCTGCGCCTCACGCGGGACACAAGCCCCGACGCATTCATTCCCGTCGACCACCCGGCCCTGGCCGTGAAGAAGGAGATCGACGACGCGTTCGGGCTATCGGACCCGATCGCCGTCGGCATCGTTCGCGACGCTCCGGGCGGGATCTTCAACCCTCGGTCCCTGGCCTTGGTCCGGCGCCTGACCGAGGCCATCCGGCAGTTGCCGGACATCGAACCGGACGACGTATTGAGTCTGGCCACCGAGTCGGGCGTCTACTTCGAAGACGGCGAGCCGGGATTCGAGCGACTCCTGCGTGAGGTGCCCGAGGATCCCGAGGGCATCGAGGCCATCCGACGCGACGTCCTCGGCTACGAACTCTATCGCGGCACCATCGTGGCGGAGAACGGATCGGCGGCGTGCATTCTCATCCGACCACGCAACGAGGAACATGCCGATACGCTCTACCGCGGTTTGCGACAGCTCGTCGCGGACTTCCCCACGTCCGACGAGCAACTCTTCGTGGCGGGCGAGGCGGCGGTCCGATCGCACATGGGGCGTGCCGTCTCCGACGACGCCCTGCGCATGAACTTCATCTGTCCGGTGGTCATGGCCGTTCTGATCGTGCTGGCCTATCGCACCCTGCGGGGTACGGTGCTGCCTCTCTGCGTGATCGGCGGGGCCGCGCTGCTGGCGATGGGGTCGATGGCGGCCTCCGGCGTTCCGGTCTACATCGTCACCAACGGCATCTTCGTCATCATCATGGCGTTGGGTGTGGCCGACTCCTTGCACCTCGTCGGGCAGTACTACGAGGAGCAGCTCCGGACGGACGGACGAACCAAGCAGGAGGTGGTCGTCGATGCCTGCATGGCTCTGTGGTTCCCGGTGCTCGTCACCTCGTTGACCGACATCGCGGGCTTCTTCGCCCTGTACCTCGTGGGGATCATGCCGCCGATTCGCTACTTCGGACTGTTCACCTGCGCGGGTGTGGCGGGGGCGCTGATCTACTCGTACACGGTCGTGCCCGCGGGGCTGATGATTCTTCCCCTCAAGCCGAGCGCGGCGTTTGGGGGAACCGGAGGGCCGGCCCGGCACGAGGAAAGCGTCGACAGCGTCGGCTCGGCCGTGAGCCGGCTCGGCGCGTTTGCGTTCCGCCGACGGGGCACGGTGCTGCTGCTCGGGGCGATAGTGATCGCCGTTGCGGCCTGGGGCGCTTCGAAGCTCATCGTCAATGACGCCCGGATCCTGGCGTTCAAGGATCACCACCCGATCGTGCAGGCCACCAACGCGCTCAACGCCCGGTTCGACGGCACGAGCCAACTCAACATCGTCGTGGAAGGGTCCGAGGATGGCGCGCTCGTGCAGTCCGATGTACTACGCCGTGTCGAAGCGCTCGAGGCCTACGCCGAAACGCTTCCCCAAGTCGGCGGCACGCATTCGCTGGCCGGGTGGGTCAAGCGGGCGCATCAGAAGATG
>CAYMME010000637.1:0-4198 GCA_964391465.1 uncultured Planctomycetales bacterium | reverse complement strand
GTGAACGTGTACGTCTCGCTCGCCGGGAACTCGACGAAACCGCGCCACCGGGCGCTGAATCCGTCGGGCCGAACGCAGAGGAAGTCCGGCGATCCCAGGGTGCCGGGTCCGGTCCCCAGGACGTTGAGGCACAGCTCGTTTCGATTGAGGCCGGCGTCTTCAAGAACGCGGAACGGGACGGCCACCTCGACCGTCATGGTCTTCTCATCAGCGGAGACGGCGCTCTTCCATGCTCCGTTCCAATTCCGGTGCAGGCCACGGAGCCCCTCGTACGCATCATAGTCCCAGACGCCGTCGAACCGGGCACCCGACGCGGAGACGCCCAAGTGCACGCACTTGCGCCGTGCGCGGTCGCTGATGTAGATCTCCCACGAATCGTCTTCCCAGACCCGCGCGTCTTCCCCGCGGCATTTCCCAACCCACGGCGACGCGCCCTGCTTCGGCGATTCGGTCCGACAGTGAGCAACGACGTACAACGCGTCGTCATCGTGGCGCAGATACAACTGCGCCTTTCGCTTGAGCCCATTGGAGAAGCCCCGATGGATCGGCTTCTTGGCGCCGGCATCCAGCAAGCATTGATCCAGCTTCCCGTCGATCACCAGCGGCCGCTCACACGCGAAAGCCACGGCCGGCTTGCGTCCGATGAGATCCACCGTGATTCGCCCGGGGTTGCGTACGCCTGAGTCGTACAGCCACGGCTTGTCCATCCCGGCCAACTGGTCTTGATCCGGGTGGAGGTAGTATTCAGCGTTCTTGGACGACACACTCATCCTGACCGGCACCGCGCCGCGCAGGATCGGCCGGGGCAGGCCGAGCCACCGGTTGCCGTCCGCATCGATCCGGTCGCCGGGAGCGCCGATATTGAGATTCGCGCGGGACAGATGCTCGGACGACTCGCGTCCCGCGAACACCAGCCAGGGCTTCGCCTTGGCGTCCGCGGAGGGCACGAGCGCGAGCGAAGTCTGGAAGTTGTAGCTGCACGGACAGCCGCTCGACGTTTCGGGCAGCACCGCCAATCCGTTGGCCGGGATCATGTTGATCGAGCAGCCTATGCGAACGCCGCCGAACGTCGTCGTGCCGTCGGTCTCGAAGTCGTAGAACCCCGCCACCGCGGAACGGAAGAGCAGCATGGTCTGACAGCCGGAGACGCCTCCGCACCCGTACGACTGGATGTACTCCCACGGTCGTTCGTCGCCCGTGGTTGCGTCGGTCACCATGCGCTGCTCGCCGGTGCGCAGGTGGTAGGCGTGCGGCTGTGCGATGACCCAATCGTTCAGGATCAGCGGTGGTCTCTCGGGGTCGGTCAACTTCCGCCACAGGGGCTTGCCGGTGGCTGCTTCGTAGGCGACGTTGGCGGAGATGGAAACGACGCCATTGGCGACCTGCACCCAGTCCAGACGGGTCTGCGGCACGTCGTCGCGCCGCCACACCTCCTTGCCGTCGGCCAGGTTCAGGGCCACCAGACTGCGCACAGGCTTCTTGGCCTGCCCGCGTCGCCGGGCTTGCTCGTCAGGCGGCTCAATGTCGAGACAGTAGAGCCGGCCGTCGCCATGGGCGATTGCCGACGGGGGGACGCGGTGAGCAGGGCGCCAATGCCATCGCAACGCGCCGTCTCGCTTGTCCAAGGCAAACACCGTCGACTTCCGTCGGCAGTTCCCGAGAAGCAGATCGCCCGCGACCTCGACGTAGCCCCACTCGCCTGATTCCTCGGCGACCGCTTCGGGCATTCCGTGGACCGTCGCCGTTTCGCCCGTTTCCTGGCGGATGCGGTAACATGCCGATCCGACGGCCGCGTAGACCATGTCATCGTCGGCCACGAAGTTTGCCGAGTTTCGGAACGCTCGTATGCGGCCGACGCCACGCAGGGGCCGACTCCACAGCTCGCGCCCGTTGTACGCGTCGAAGGCGATCAGGTGATGCTCGCCCGTCACGAACACGCGGCCGTTGACCGAAAGCGGCGGCGAGCTGTTGTAGTGGCGGTCCATCATGCGATTCGGGCCCGGCCCGCCGAACCAGAGCAGTTCCAAGGGCATGGTCAGGCGGCTCTCCCGGCCGATCCCGCTCCGCCCGCCGTCCGCCCATTGATGTCGCCACTCGCCGGCGCCGGGCAGGGGGCCGCGGACGATCATCGGTCGGCCTTCCCTGTCCTTGACTACCTCTTGTGCCGGCGCCCCGGCCTGGGCGATCAGTGCTTTGGCATCGAGCCCACCGACGGACAGAAGCATGCCGCCGCAGGGACGCAGCACACGATAGAGTTCGCTTCCGGAGAGCCCGGCGGTCTGGCCGGCGACCACGATCACATCGGCGAAGTACGATGCGAAAGGAAGGCGGCTCAGATCCGCTACCGGTACGACGGCCACACGGCTGCCGTAGAGGTCGGTGTGCATCAGCTTCCGTCGCTCCGCGGCCGCTTGATCCTCGCCCTGCACCATATAGACGACATGGAACCGGCTGCGCATGGCCAGCGCCGCCGCAATGCTGCTGTCGGTCTGACCGACGATCAGGGCATAACCCTCTTGCTTCCCCGCCCGCCGGACGATTTCGTCGGCCAGCGCCGTCGCCTTGTCCGGAATCGAGATACGCCAGTCGGGAGAATCGTTGAGCAGACGCAGTCCCGGACCGGATGCTCCGAAGCAGCTCAGCACGCCCTCGTCCGTAGCGACCACGAGCCGACCGGCGCCGATGGCCAGCCCGCGGATCGCGCCCGGCACGTCCAGGCTGTAGTGCCACTTCCGATTCCCGGTCTTGGCGTCGAGTGCGGTGACCAGGCCCTTCGCGCCGATGAACAGCGTCTCACCGGCCAGGGCCAGACTGTAGGCTCGCGGATGAGGCTTCGACCATTTGATCGCTTCCGCCGGCTTCTTCCCCGCGCGCAGTGCGGCCAGGTCGTAGGCGCAGGCTTCACCACTGCCGGTCGCGTAGAGAATCCCTTTCGCCGAGAGGACCCGGCTCTTCCCGGCGAGCTGGAACACCGGCTTGTTCGTGCGGGCCTCATAGGCAACCATGCCGTCGTTGGGAAGCAGGGGCCCCTCACCGACGTACGCGTTGCTTCGGCCCCGCGGTTCGCGCGTCTCATTGAAGTACAGGCCGTCGCCGGTCGTGATCCAGCTTCCGCCGCGCTTGGCGTCGGTCCAGTTGCGGTGCGGCCAGCAGTAGAGAAACGCGCCCGTACGACGGTCGAAGGCGGCCGGACAACCGCGGCCCGTGGCTACTAGCAACACGTTGCCCGATACCACGAGGTATCCCTGGGGTGCGACGCCTGAGAACCCGGTGGCGCCGGGATGGGGCAACTCGACGTATTGCGTGCCCGTCGAGTTGTTGCGCCAGGTGACCTTGCCCGTCTTGGCGTCGAGTGCGTAGATGTGGACCCCTTCGGCAGGCCACATGCCCGCCGTTGCGTAGACGATGTCGTCGAGAACCACCGGCCCGCTGCGCAACGGCCAGCGCGAGATCATACGTTCGTTGCCAAGAAGCAGATCGTCAGCCGGCGCCGCGTGGAACCGCCAGAGCAGATTCCCCTTCTCAGCGCCGAGGCAGTAGAGCCATCCGTCATCGGAGCCCACGTACACACGGCCGTCGGCGACGGCGGGTGCGAACCGCGCCGGGCCGCCGAGCGTGTAGTGCCATATGACCTTCCCTGAACCGAGATCGACGGCGCGCACTGTGTCGTCTGCAGAAGAGCAGAAGAACACGCGACCGCCGGCAATCACCGGCTGCGGTGCGAAATCGAAGTCCAATCGGTGTGCTTCCTTGCCGGGCTCCTCCCAGGCCGGACGGGGCGCCTGCCGCGGTTGCAGGCTCCAGAGGCCCTTCAACGGAAGTCGCAGCGCCTCTGACGTGATCCCCGACCGGGCCGAATCACCCTTGTACTGAGGCCAGTCTCCGGCCTCCGTTCGCCCTTGAAGAAGGGCTTGCATCAGAACTGAAATCCAAATGACTCTGGTGATTGTCTTCGCGCTCATGGCAACGGCTCTCGCTCTATGCGTTCGGAGTAGAAGGGGTCTGATAGAGGCACGGATCGGAATCGACGCTATCCCAGGCCGCCCTCCAGTCGAGGATCATCGCGCGCCTTCTTCGAACATCGACGAAGTGTAGATCCCGCTGCGGGACGCGTCAAAGAAGCACGGCCGAGGCCGGCGTGCCCGGGTCCGCGCCACGATTGTGGCGGTTACGCGGCTGACCGAGCCCAGAACCGGTC
>CAYMME010000636.1:0-4220 GCA_964391465.1 uncultured Planctomycetales bacterium | reverse complement strand
CGGGTATAGCTCAGCGGGGAGAAGTAGAGCTGGAGATCCGGCCGCGCCAGGCCCCGAACGGTGCGGCCCGCCGACGCGCGGACGGGGCTGCGGTGACGCAGGGCCCAGGGGAGCATCCGGACCGAGCCGAACAGCCCTTCGCGGTACGCCCGGTACCAACGCTGGCGCCAGCAGAATCGCGTGTGGGACAGCACGGTCTTCGGAACGGCGGTGACGCATTGCAGGAGAGGATAGCGCAGGAAGGGCGTCATCATCTCGTTGCGGAAAGCCAGGGCGTGGATGCCTTGCTCGTCGCGGGCCACGTGGGTCTCGAGGTGATACACGTCGGTGTCGGAGATCTGCAGGATGTCATAGCCGGCGTCGAGGAGGCGCAGGGCCAAGTCACGCTCCTCGCCTGCACGGCGGAGCCCGATCTCGTAGTACCCGATCTGCTCGGCCACGGTGCGGCGGATCGCGTAGCCGCAGCCGATGAACGATTGGGTCCGATATGCGGCGTCGGTGCGCCGGGCGGGAAACACCCGTCCGTCCGCCCAGACGATGCGGAAGCTCAGCATCCCCGCGGACGGGTACCGGGCGAGGATCTCGAGCGTACGCGATACCGCGTCCGGTGAGACGAACCAACTGTCGTCGTCGAGCCCGATGAGTACGTCAGACCGGGCCTGTCGCATCAGCACGTTGCGTCCGTAGCACTGTCCGCGGTTGATTTCCTCCCGGACGAACGTCACGCGGGGGAAGCGGGGACCGAGCTGCTCGCTCAGGACCTGGTCGCCGGCGTCATCGTAGACGAGCACTTCGAGCTCGTCGGCACGATCGAGCTCAGCGAGGTGCGCGAGGGTCTCGGCGAGCACGTCGGGCCGGTTGTACGTGGGAATGATGATGCTGGCGATGGGTCGCGACGACATGGCTGACAGACTCGGCTTCGGGTTCCTCTCGGTCGGTTCTGGACCCCTCCATGGTCTGTTGGTCGTCATCGCGAGGACCGGGCTGAAGATAGTTATTACCCGAGCGGTGTCGCTTATCGGGCGTCGGGGCGGCTGGGGGGAGACAGAAGCCGGAATGCGACGCTCAGCCTCCTGCTTGCGTGGATCTCTTCCTCGCGCGCGTCTCGCGCTCCGTCGCGGGAGCGAGGCGAGCCCCCCCCGTCAGTGAACCCTGAACCCCGAAACCCGAACCCTGCGGAGCGCTCGGTCTGGACGTCTCGATCTGTGCGGGGGCTTCCACTAGAATCATGGGTCGACCAATGAACGTTGCGCGCGTGGCCATTCTCGTATTCGCGATCGGGGCGACTGTTCTGTTGATGCAGGCGCAGCAGCCCGCACCGGAGCCGCGCCCGCCGGCGAAGATCGCGGTGCCGACGGGCGGTCCGCTCCACGGAGTCGCCCTGCAAGTCAACTGGTCCCAAGGAGCGCTCAAGACCTACCTTCCGATGATCGACGAGATCGCCGCGCTCGGGGCCGACACGGTGGCGTTCTCGACGGCGGCCTATCAGACCCACGCCGGGTCGCCGGACCTGGCCATCGATCCGAAACGCACGGCCACGCCCGAGCAGTGGGGCACCATGTTCACCGCCGCCCGGAAACGCGGGCTGCGGATCCTGCTGATGCCGATCGTTCTGTTGTCGGAGCCGCGGGGCACGGAGTGGCGCGGGGTGATCCAGCCGCCGGACTGGGACGCCTGGTTCGCACAGTATCGCCAGGTGATCCTGCACTTCGCCAAATTGGCCGGCGAGCACAAGGTCGAGGTCCTGAAGATCGGTTCGGAGCTGGTCAGCACCGAAACGTTCACCGGCCAGTGGCGGCGGATCATCCGCGAGGTGCGCGAGGTCTACCCGCAACCGGGGAAGCTGAGCTACTCGGCGAACTGGGACCACTACCGCAAGATCGAGTTCTGGGATGAACTCGACCTCGTGGGCATGACCACCTACCACCAGCTTTCCGAGAAGCCGGCTCCCGCGTTGCAGACGCTCGTCGACGCGTGGAAGCCGATCAAGGACGAGATCCTCGCGTGGCAGCGAACCGCGGGCAAGCCGATCATCTTCACCGAGGTGGGGTGGTGCAGCCAGGAAGGCTGCGCGGTCGAGGCGTGGAACTACTACCGTCAGGACGTGGCCACCTCGGCAGGAATGGCGGAGCAGTTGCGGTGCTACGAGGCCTTCTGCCGCACTTGGGCCGATACACCGGGCGTGGGCGGCGTGATTTGGTGGGAGTGGACGCCTCGTTCCGGCACCGCCGACTTCGGATACACACCCAAGGGCAAACCGGCCGAGCGCATCCTTCGCGAGTGGTTCCGGGACCGGCGCCGGGCCCGCACCGACCAACCCCCGCCGGCGGCCGGACAGTAAGCAAGCACCCCCTCCAAAAGGCGAGAAGGCGACGTCCTCATCCGAGACGCGCCCGTCAGGAAGCGTGCAGGTGCTCGAGCGCCGCTTGCTCGTCCTCGACGATATGGAGCAGTCGGTCCAGCGCGCAGATGGCGATGACCGCTCGGGCGCGGCGATTGAGGTTGCAGACCACCATTTCGCCGCCGGCCGCGAGGTGCTGCTCATGGGCGGCGATCAGGACGCCGAGGGCGTCGGAGGAGAAAGTGGCCTCGCCCACGGACAGCACGAGCCGGGGCGGGTCGGTCCGGCTCGTCGGAGCCAACTCGTGCATCAGCTCGTGTAGGTCGTCGTCCGCCGGCCCGGGCTTGAGCCGAAGCACACGCACCGGGCCGACGCGACCGACGACTGCGGTCTCTCTCTCCTGAAACCAAAGAATCAGTGGTTTGCGATTTTGATAGCCGGCTGCCAGGGCCATATTCCGAGAACCCCCTTCGGGCGAAAACATGTGCTTCTCGCCCCAATCGTGCCGACCGTAGCCGACTTCTGTGATCGTAGGCACGGTTTTCGGACGAGTCTACTGACGGCCGGAAAAACTGCTGCAATCGCGCCATTCACTCTGCGAGTGTGGCGCCAGGGCGGACTCTGAGGGCGAACCGCCGCTTCGTTTCCGTCATCGGAGCAGTGCTTGGGGGCTGGGGGCATCGCCTTCGTAGGGGAGGGAGATCTTCTTCCCTTCGGCGGCCGATGCGTAGGCGGCCAGCAGGATCTCGGTGACGGCCTGACCGTCCTCGCCCGTGACGAGCGGTTCGTGCTCGTATGCGACACACTCGATAAAGTGTTGCATTTCTTGCGGGAATCCGTAGCTCCACTCCTCTTCGAACGCGAACCCGGTCCAACCGATCTCGGAGTCGGCCTTCTCGACGGAGTATCCGTATCCGGTCGTGGAGAAGACCTTGAGGCTGCGGCCTTCGTGGACGTTGCCGCGGATGTTGCCCGCGTCGCCGACGACCTCGGCCTGATCGTCCATGCCGCCGAGGCGGGTCCAGGACTCCTCGGCCAGGGCCATCCGGTTCCCCTCGAACTCGAGGATCAGGAAGCTGTAGTCGTCGCCGCGGGTCTTGTCGGTGTGGACGTACCGGCCGAGATGGCAGTAGACGCTGGTGACGGGGGCGCGGTCGTACATCCAGCGGAAGAACTGGATGGCGTGACAGCCCATGTCGACCATCACGCCTCCGCCGGACCGGTCGGTGTTCCAGAAGTGGGGAGCGTGGGGCCCGGAGTGGCGCTCGGCCTGCTTGACCACGTGCGCGCGGCCGACGGCCCCGCGGTCGACCAGGCCCTTCATCGCGGCGTAGACCGGGGCGAAGCAGAGCTCCTCGGCGTACATCAGCTTCACGCCCGCTCGGCGGCAAGCGTCGATCATGGCCCGGCCGTCCGCGAGATTGAGCGCGAACGGCTTCTCGATGATGACGTGCTTGCCCGCGGCGGCGGCGGCCGTGACCACCTCACAGTGAAGGTCGTTCGGGATGCCGACCACGATCACATCCACTTCGGGACAATCCAGCACTCCCCGATAGTCGGTGAACGTCTTGGGAATGCCGAACTGCCGGCCGAAGTTCTCCACGTGGGCTTTCGTCGGCGACGCGGCCGCGATCAGCTCCGCTTCGCGCACCGTCTGCAAGGCCCGGGCGTGAATCGAGGAGATGAACTGCGACCCGATGATTCCCACCCCAACCTTGACGATCTCTTCCTTTCGCATGTGCACTATCTCCGGGCTGATCCCTTTGCGCTGCGCACTGTTCAGAATGCACGCGCGCAGATTCCGTCTCCGGACTGCGCTGCATGTTCGCCCCAAAGGGGCGACCGAATGTAGCCAGGGGTGGAGCGAAGCGGAACCCCT
>CAYMME010000635.1:0-4224 GCA_964391465.1 uncultured Planctomycetales bacterium | reverse complement strand
CCGACTTGTGTAGAAGAACGAGGGCTTGCGCCCTGGGCTAACCACCCGGCGCCCCGTTGGGGCTGGTGCGCACCGCTGCGGGTTGCGTTGCTGGTCGCGGGCCCAATGACGCGCGGGTCTCTCGCGACAGCAGAGAAGCGAGACGCGTTCGCTTCATGCAGGTGCGTCCTGACACGTTCTTTGAGGTGTCGGGATGATTCTGCCGGTACTGCGATGCGTGGAGGCACTCATTGGGGTCGCCCGGTGGGCCCTCGCGAATCGCGCGGAGACGGAATGGTGAGTGATCAGACCCGAGCAATGGTCTTCGACGGTCCGGGCACGCCGCTTGCGCTGCGCGAGTTTGCGCTGCCGCGGCTGGGTGCCGGTGAGCTTCTGGTGCGCGTCGAGTGCAGCACGCTTTGCGGCAGCGACGTGCACACGTTCGAGGGGCGGCGGTCGACGCCGTGCCCGACGATCCTCGGCCACGAGATTCTAGGCCGCGTGGCCGCGCTGCCGTCCGATGAATCGCTCTGCGACCACACGGGACGGGAGCTGGAGATTGGTGACCGTGTTACCTGGTCGGTCGCGGCGAGTTGCGGAGGCTGCTTCTACTGTCGGCGCGGCTTGCCGCAGAAGTGCGAGCGTCTGTTCAAGTACGGCCACGAGCAGCTCACCGAAGCCCACGCATTCAGCGGCGGTTTGAGCGAGTATTGTCACCTGGCGCGCGGGACGACCGTTCTTTGCGTGCCGGATGCGTTGCCGGATGCGGTGGCGTGTCCGGCCAACTGCGCGACGGCCACGGTGGCGGCGGCGATGCGCTACGGGGGCGACTGTGCCGATGCCGTCGTGCTCGTGCAAGGCGCCGGTATGCTGGGCCTGACCGCGGCCGCCATGGCCGCCGACGGTGGTGCGCGCGAGGTGATCGTGTGCGACCTGGACGGCGCGCGACTCGAGCGGGCCAAGCGATTCGGGGCAACGCGCGCGGTGACGGCGGGACAAGCCGAATTGCGCGAGGTGACCGATGCGCTGACGGAAGGTCGGGGCGTTGATCTCGCCCTCGACATGTGCGGTGCGCCCGACGCCATCGAGATGGGAGTCGAACTGCTTCGCACCGGCGGGCAGTACGTGTGGGTCGGCGCCGTCTTCCCGGCCCGGCCGCTGGCGCTCTCCGCCGAGACGGTGGTTCGCAAGCTGCTCTTCATTCGGGGCGTACACAACTACGCCCCGCAGGACCTGCTCACCGCGTTGACGTTCCTCGAGCGCACGCACAGCCGCTACCCCTTCGCGGACCTGGTCACCGAGACGTTCCCGCTGGAACAGGCCAACGAGGCGTTCGCCCGGGCCGCCGAAGGCACCGCCCTGCGCGTGGCCGTCAAGCCTTGAAAGAGGGTATCAACGGTCTGAAAGCATCTCGGCGTCCGTTTGAACGCACAGGCACTGGTCGGTACAGTGTTTTCTGTTTCTGCGGGCGCCGGCGGGGGCGGCGGTTGCGTTTGCGCGGTTGACGGGAGACAGAGATGGGCACCGGGACGAAGGCATCGTGGGAAGCGGATTACAAAGCCAAGATCATGTCGGCCAAGGAGGCGGTCGCGTGCGTCAAGCCGGGGCAGCGCGTGTTCATCGGGTCGGGCGCGGGTGAGCCGCAGACCCTGGTCAAGGCGCTGTCGGCGCGGCAGTCGCTGAGCGACACGGAGATCGTGCACATTCTGACGCTCGGCGTGGCCACCTACGCCGAGCCGCAGTTCGGTGATCGGTTTCGACACAACGCGTACTTCATCGGCCCGAACGTTCGCGAGGCGGTGTCGGCGGGGCGGGCCGACTACACGCCGATCTTTCTGTCTGAGATCCCCGCCCTGTTTCGCACCGGCCGGGTGGTGATCGATGTGGCCCTCATCGAGGTGAGCCCGCCCGACGCTCACGGCTACTGCAGCTACGGCGTATCGACCGACATCGTGAAGGCCGGGGCCGAGTCGGCCCGCGTCGTCATTGCCGAGGTCAACACGCAGATGCCCCGGACCCTGGGCGACTGCTTCATCCACGTCCGCGACATCGACCGGGTGGTGCAGAGCCGCCGACCCATTCTAGAAGCGATTCAGGGCGAACCGGACGATCTCTCGCAGCGAATCGCGCGGCACATCGCCAATCTGGTCGAGGACGGGGCTACGCTGCAACTGGGCATCGGCACGATCCCCGATGCGGTCCTGCACTACCTGGGCGACTTCAAGGATCTCGGTGTCCATACGGAGATGTTCAGCGACGGGATCATCCCCCTCGTGGAGAAGGGGGTGATCACCAATGCGGCGAAGACCCTGCACCGCGGGAAGCTCGTGGCCAGCTTCGTGATGGGCTCACGCAAGCTCTACGACTTTATTGACAACAACCCGCTGGTGGAGTTCCGCCCCACCGAGTACACCAACGACCCGTTCGTCATCGCCAAGAACGACAAGATGATCTCGATCAACGCGGCTATCGAGGTCGACCTCACGGGCCAGGTGTGCGCGGATTCGCTGGGCACGCTGTTCTACAGCGGCATCGGCGGCCAGGTCGACTTCACGCGCGGGGCCGCCCGTTCGAAGGGCGGCAAGCCGATCATCGCCTTGCCCTCGACGGCGGCGAATGGAACGGTCTCGCGAATCGCCCCGTACCTGAAGCAGGGGGCCGGCGTGGTCACCAGTCGCGGCGACGTGCATTACGTCGTCACCGAGTACGGAACGGCCTACCTGCACGGCAAGAGCATCCGCGAGCGGGCGATGGCCCTGATCCAGATCGCGCATCCGAAGTTCCGCCCGTGGCTGCTGGCCGAGGCGAAAGCACGGCACCTGGTCTACGCCGATCAAATCGAGCTGCCCGTACACATGCCCGTCTATCCCGACGAGTTGGAGCAGTGGATCGAACTCAGGGACGAATCGAAGGTGTTCATGCGCCCGCTGAAGCTGACCGACGAGGCGATCCTGCGAGAGCTGTTCTACAAGCTCTCACGCGAGTCGGTGCACTACCGCTTCTTCCGCATGCTCCATTCCATGCCGCATGAGAAGCTGCAGGAGCTGCTGCGCATCGACTACGACGCGGGCATGGCCCTGGCAGTGCTTACCGACTCGACCGAAAACGCCCAGATGATCGCCATCGCGCACTACTACAAGGACCCGCGGACCAACTTCGCCGAGGCCGCCTTTCTGGTGCGCGACGACTGGCACAACAAGGGAATCGGAACCGCCCTGATGAGTGCGCTGGTCGACATCGCCCGGCAGAAGGGGATCGCCGGCTTCACCGCCGACGTGCTGGCCGAGAACAACGGGATGCTGCGCATCTTCCACAAGTGCGGGTACTCCGTCGAAAGCGAGCTCGAAGAGGGCGTCTACAGTCTGCGGATTCCGTTCAATCGCAAACCGACGCCTTCGGAGTGACGCCGGCGCCGTCGCCGGGGCGATGATCGTCATCCTGGCCTTCCAGATCCCTACCGAGTTCAAAGCAAGAGGCTGGATCGAAAGCGGCCTCCGGCAATTTCGCTCCGTCGCGCGTCATGGCTTCGTCACTTGGTCATTGGCGAGTCCTTTGACATAGGCTTCGTACAGTGCGACCGCTCGATCGTCTGAGATACCCTTTGCGATAACCAGGCGTGCGCGTGCGGTGGCGGTTTGGCCGGCGGGCGCGTCGCGGCCCAACAGGGAAAGATACAGCGAGCGATGAGAGTCCTCGCCGTAGGGCGTGGCCACCGCAAAACAGTCTGTCGCCGGTGCCATCACGATGCCTGTCAAGCCGGTTGCCGCATCACGGCGCATGGCCAGGGGCATCGCGAGACGGGGCATGATCTTCCAGTCGACCGGGTTGGGTGGGTGCTTCCAGCGCCCGTCGCGGATCATCTCGGCCGCCCGGTCGTCGCGGGGATACATCTGCCAGTGGCCGCGAGCCTTTGTGGCCTCGAAGAAGCCCGGGCGGCCATTCGTCTCGGGGCATCCCTGCACGTACACGAACGAGGTCGCGAAGCCCCGGAAGTAGGAGGCCAGGAAGACCTCGAAGTCCTCGAGGTCTTTTTGCGGAACCACACTGGTCGTAACGTCGAGAGAATTGGCAGTCGACCAGCGGTAGACCGCTTTCATGTCGAAGGGGTGTTTGCTGTCCGCCGACCACCGCACTTCCACCGCCCCGTCGGGCAGCGCTTTCGCTTGACTGGTCCAACCCCAGCCGGCGTTCTGTGAGTGCTCTCGTATTCTGAGGGTCTCCGGATCACGGTAATTGAGGCTCTTG
>CAYMME010000634.1:0-4291 GCA_964391465.1 uncultured Planctomycetales bacterium | reverse complement strand
ACACCTCGAACAGCAGCGGACACACCGAGCGACCATCGCTGGACGCGTGGTCCGCCGGCCCGACGCCGCCTGCCGCTGGCGTCCCATTGTTCTCGAAGTCACCGGCCACGAAGCACCTTCGACCTGACGCCCGGAATGTCGCGCGTTGGACGTTCGATCGGCCCGGCGGATGGTAGCCGAATTGATGTGCTCCAGGCAAACAGACCACGCGCCCGCGCTTATCGGACCGGCGTCTCGCTGGGGGCGAGAACCTGCGCCGACCGGGCGGGCAGGTAGAGCTGAACGCTCTGCTCTCTTCCGTCGCAGGGAACCTTCTGGCGGGGATAACGCTGCTTTCGGCCCACGATCCCGTGCCCACCGAACCAGAAGTCGTCCGTGTTGAGGATGATCTCGTAGTCCGTCGGGTCCGGCACTCCGACGCGGAAATCGGCGTAGGAGTTCTCTTGGTGAAAGTTGATGACAAAGACCAACGGACCGCGGCGACACACGATCAGCTTCTGCTCCTCGTGGATCCGCAGTTGTTCGAGAAACGGGTCGGCCAGCAGGTGGTAGGTGTCGTCGAGGGTTTGCATTTCACGGTCGAACGCGCCGAGATCGCGGTAGCGCAGCAGGGCGTCGTCGGCCAGCGACCACTGTCGCCGGGCGAAGTGATACGAGCTGTTGTTCCCTTCACGCGGGAAATCGATCCACTCCGGGTGACCGAACTCGTTACCCATGAAGTTGAGGTACCCCTCGCCGCCGAGAGCGAAGGTGACCAGTCGGATCATCTTGTGCAGAGCCATCCCGCGCTCGATGATGACATTGGTGCCGGTGGCTTTGCTCATGAGCCAGTACATGTCGGCATCCATGAGGCGGAACGCGATAGTCTTGTCGCCGACCAGGGCCTGATCGTGGCTTTCGGAGTAGGCGATGTGCCGCTCGCCCGTGCGGCGGTTCGTGAGCGTGTGGAACAACTCGCCCATGCTCCACTCTTCGTCACGCTTCTCCTTGAGCAGCTTGATCCAGTAATCCGGGATGCCCATGGCGAGACGGTAGTCGAAGCCCAACCCACCCTCATCCTGCCGGCGCGCCAGTCCGACCATGCCGGAGACATCCTCGGCGATGAGGAGGGCGTCGGGGTTGACGTTGTGGGCAACCTCGGTGGCGAGTTGCAGGTAGGTAACGGCGTCCTCGTCGATGTTGTCGCCGTAGTAGTCGTGGTACGAAGTGAAATCCCGGGCCAGACCGTGGTCCAGGTACATCATGCTCGTCACGCCGTCGAATCGGATCCCGTCGAAGCGATATTCCTCCAACCAGAACCGCACGTTGCTCAACAGGAACCGCAGTGCCTCCCACTGGGCGTAGTCGAACACACGCGAGTCCCAAGCGGAGTGCTCTCCTCGCGGCCCGCCGTGGAAGTAGATGTGGTCGGTTCCGTCGAATCGGCTGAGCCCGTCGTGGAGATTCTTCACGGCATGGCTGTGCACGAGATCGAGCAGGACCCGCAGTCCGTGCCCATGGGCGGCGTCGATGAGCGACTTGAGCTCCTCGGGTGTTCCGAAGCGCGAGGAAGGAGCGAAGAAGTTGCTGACCTGATAGCCGAACGAGGCGTAGTACGGGTGCTCCTGAATGGCCATCAACTGCACGCAGTTGTAACCGGCGGCGGCGATCCGGGGCAGGACGTCGCGGGTGAATTCGCTGTAGGTACCGACTCGCTCGGCCTCCTGGGCCATGCCCACGTGGGCCTCATAGATCCGCGGACTGCCGGTCATCTCGGGCACGGCGTTTCGCCAGACATGCGGCGTTGCGGGGCACCAGTACTGACCGGTGAGGCTGTTCGCCTCGGCCTCGAAGACAGCGCGGCGTATGTAGGCCGGAATGCGATCCATCGAACCGGCGGGGCTGACCACGTGAGTCTTGACGCGACTCCCGTGAACGAGCCGGTCTCCGTATTCGGCATCGGGCAGAAAGAGGCTCCATACCCCGAACGCGTCGCGCTCCATGGGGTGCGACCCGCGATCCCAGCCGTTGAAGTCGCCGATGAGATACAGGGCCTCTGCCCCGGGCGCCCACTCGCGGTACCAGACGCCCGCCTGGCCGCCGCACTCCCCTCGATTCAACCCGAAGTAGTCGTGTCCGCGGGCAAACGCCTCCAGTGATTCCTCCGCCTCGCAGATGCGACGACGGGCGTCCTGGTAGCGATCGTGCCGACGATGCACGGCATCGGCGTAGGGCGCAAGCCACGGATCTTCATCGATCAACGTCAGATGGGAGAGTGCGGGGTCCGCCATGTTCAAACCGGCCCGATAACAATTGGCTGCGGCGACACAATACGACGCGCGACCATTTGACTCGGTCTGCGCCCGTTTGTGAAGGGCTGCGCATGGTGTATTCGGCATCGGTTCCACGACGGGCACACGGCCGGACCGCTCAACTGCGTTGCCTCGGCACAATGTATCGGCCTCAAAAAGTGGGGACGAGTGGTTGCCGCGACGCCGCTCGGGTTTGCCCCTCTTGGCCCGAAGTCCTCGCTTTTTCCCGTGAGAAGGAATATACTCAGGAGCATCACATGCGGGGGTCTGGATGCTTCGTGTCCGCCTGCCCCTCAGCGATCTGCCGATTCGGGTGAAGGCGAAGTGAGGATACCTACAATGTACAAATTTGCAGCATGGCGCCACGTTGGCGTGTCGGTTCGTCTCTTTGTCGGCGTTGTGGGGCTCACCGTCCTCATGCAGGGCGGGAGTTGTCCGCTCGACCTGTTCTCTTCCGGGACTGCCGCGAGCCTCGGCCCACCGGTCATCGAGTCGGTCACGCCGTCCAGTGGTCCGACCACCGGGGGTACGCAGCTCACGATTGTCGGCCGGAACTTCGTGCCCGGTACAACGGTTCTGTTCGACGACGTCGCCGCCGCCAGTGTCGTTCAGCAGGGTGTGAGCGTTCTCGATGTCGTCACCCCGGCCCACGACGTGGGTTCGGCGGAGATCATCGTTATCAGCGGGGATGGACAGCGAAACGAAGGGCAGGCTTCCTTCGAGTTCATCGAGCCCGAACCGGCCGACGAAACGGAACCAGCAACCGCGCCGATTGCCGTGACGAGCTTGACCCCAAGCGTCGGGCCGGCCGAAGGCGGAACGCGCGTGACGATCGTCGGCACCGGCTTCGAGCCCGGGATGTTCGTGTTGTTCGGCGGCCACCTGGGCATCAACGTTGCGGTGGCGGATGCAACGACGCTGAGTGTCGTCACGCCGGCCTATGCGGCCGGGGTCGTGGACGTCACCATCGTCGCGGCGGACGGCCGGGTCGGTACGCTGCCGGGAGCCTTCACCTACGAGGCGGCCGCTGAGAAGGCGGAAGCGCTGCGCGTGGTCGGGGCCGTCGCCCGCGACACCCACCATGTCGACGTCAGCTTCAATCGCGAGGTGGGCCAAGGTGCCGAGAATCCCTTGAACTACGAGATCACCGGTTCGGATACCGCGTACCTCACGGTCCAGAACGCGACCCGCCGGGTCGGCGACTTCACCGTGGTCGAACTCGAAACGCTGACCCAGGCCGCGGACCTGTACACGGTGCACGTCGTGGACGTCAAAGACCTCGACGGCAATCCCATCGCGCCGCCCGACGGCCTGCTCGCCGCTCCCAACGGCGTGGATCCAAGCCGGGCGCAGTTCGCGGGGATTCCGCCTGGATCGCTTGCCGAGCACATCGACAGTGACGGCGACACGTTCGCCGACTGGTTCGAGATGACGGGATGGATGGTCACGGTGCGGTTCACGAACGGCACGACCGACACCTTCCATGTGACGAGCGATCCGTTCAATCCGGACACCGACGGGGACGGGTTCAGCGACGCGAAGGAGAACGCCCTGTCGCTCGATCCGCGCACCGACGATACCGACGCGGACTGGGTCCCCGATCCGGAGGAGTACGAAGAGTGGCGCAGCGACCCGGCCGACCAGGATACCGACCGCGATGGGTTCGGTGACTACCTCGAGATCACCGCGTTCAACACTTCGCCGATTCTCGCCGATACCGACGGCGACAAGTTTAGCGACGACGAGGAGATCCTCTTCCGCAACCGCAATCCGCGCCTTGCGGACCTGCCCCTGCCCCAGATCGTGGTTGGCGGGATGAACGTCGAAGTGAGCGAGTCCTACAGCTACACCGACGAAACCGGTGAGGAGCAGTCGCACGAACGAACCGCGAGCACGACGGTTTCAAAGGCCGAGGAGAAGGCCTTTTCCACCGCTTCGACTCGTACCCTTGAGAGTACCGGGTTCCAGCCTACTTCGTACCCTTGGTTTTCGCAATCCGC
>CAYMME010000633.1:0-4308 GCA_964391465.1 uncultured Planctomycetales bacterium | reverse complement strand
AAGAGCCTCAATTACCGTGATCCGGAGACCCTCAGGATGCGAGAGCACTCACACCAAACCGCGTGGAGCCTCGCTGCATCAAGCGGCGCCACAAGTCCTACCCGCTGATGCGCCGGCCACGTCACGAATTACGCAAACGCCTGCTAGAACAACAACATGCAGCTTAGCTTAATGGCATTCCTTCGTGACCCCTTTGCGTTTCGGCTTTTCGGTGAGTTTATTCGCCGAGGCGGGATGTTATTACGGGAATGTTAAACTAGGTAAGGTTTACTGGGTGCTGAGCGGGCGATCGTCGGAGTTGACGGGCGGCTGGTAGGCACAGGCGGCATCCTCGGCGAGGTAGTCACCGGTCATCGCGTACGCACGTGCCCGGGAACCGCCGCACACGTCGGCATACGCGCAGATTCCACACCGCCCCTTAAGACGGCTCGGATCGCGAAGTGCCTTGAACAGCTCGCTGTCGCGGTACACCTCGGCCAGCGGGGCCCTACGTACGCTTCCGACCGGCAGCGGCAGGAAGCCGGATGGAAAGACCTCGCCGGTGTGCGATACGAAGCAGAATCCCTTCCCGGCGTTGATCCCCTTGGCTTTCGATCCGAACGAGTCGGCCGTCGACATCTCGCGGGAGAGCTGGGCAGGCACGGCCGACCCCGACTCGGTCGCCGGATCCGCCGAGAAGCCTTCCCGCCGCCGCTGCTCGAGCACGTACCGCCGGTAGTGGGGGGCCTCGGTCACCTTGATGATGAAGGACACTTCGCTCGAGAGGGCGTGGAGCTTGGCGAACAGCGCCTCATGCTCGTCGTCGGTCAGCCCCTCCAGCTCCGCCCCGCGGCCCGTGGGGACCAGAGAGAAGACTTCCCAGAAGACGATGCCGAGGCGCTTGACCAGGGCGAAGATCCTGTCAATGTCGTGCCGGTTGTAGCGGGCGAAGGTGGTATTGATTTGCAGCGGCAGCTTCAGTTCGTGGGCCCATTCGACGGCTTGCATGGTCTTGGCGAACGTGCCCGGAACCTGGCGAAAACTGTCGTGCAGCTCGGCCGTCGATCCATCAAGTGAGAAGGCGATCTGGGCCAGTCCGGCATCCTTCAAGGCGACGAGCTTCTCGCGGGTCAGCTCTTCGGAGGCGGCGGGGATGGTGGCCATCCGCAGCCCCAGGTCCCGCCCGTAACGCACCAACTCGCACAGGTCCGGTCGTCGCAGCGGGTCGCCGCCCGACAGCACGCACACCGGCGTACCCATCGCCTTGGTCTGGGAGAGGAGGTCCTTGCCCTCGTCGGTGGTGAGTTCGCCGGGGTCGCGCTCCTCAATCGCGTCCGCCCGGCAGTGCCGGCACGCCAACGGGCACGCTTGCGTCGTCTCCCAGATCACCAGGAACGGCGCGACGGAGAAATCCACCGTTGAGAACGACATTGGGTGCGAGGGCATCGTGAATACTCTGCTACTACACGGAATCGCTTGCCGCCTTCGCGGCGCGGACGCCGGATCCTGCGAGACCACTCTAAGCTGACCAACACCGTCTTGTCACTGCCCGTCGTTACGGTCAGTCCGGCAGCACACGGTAGAGAAGGTCCTTGGCGGTGATATACAGCGTTCCGTCGGGGCCGAAGGCGATGTCCGTGATGCCGGGAAGCCCCTCGACGAACAGACTCCTCGAGGAAACGGCGTCGCGGGCCTCGTTCAGCTTCACTTGCCATACCTTTCCCGCGAGGTACTCCGCGTAGAACAGATCGCCGGTGACGCCCGCGCCGTAACGATCGTCGGGGGCGAAGTCGATCCCGGTGGGTGATACCGGGGTACCGGTCTCATCGATGATCGGGTCGATGAATGTGCCGTCGCCGACACCCTCCACTTCGGGCCAGCCGTAGTTGCCTCCGGCTACGATGCGATTGACCTCGTCGTGCGACGAGGTGCCGTTTTCCGTGGCGAAGAGAGTGTCTGCCAGCGGGTCGAACGCGAGGTCGAAGCTGTTCCGCAACCCCATGGCGTAGGTGGCGTTGTCGGATCCGAACGGATTGTCGGTGGGCGTGGTTCCATCGTCGTTGAGTCGAAGGATCCGGCCGGTCAGGGCGTCGAGGTCCTGGGCGCTGTTCGCAGAGCTTGCATCCCCGATCGTTACGTAGAGCTTGCCGTTGGGTCCGAAGCGGAGATTGCCGCCGTTGTGCCGGGAACTGAGCGGAGCCGACAGCAACAGCTCTTCGGTGCCGGTCGCCAGGTTGCCGTCGAGCGTGTAGCGCACGACGCGGTTCTCGTCACTCCCGGCCGGAGCGTTGAGCCGGCTGTAGAATAGGTAAGCCCAATTGTTCTCCGCGAAGTCCGGATGCACGGCCACACCGAGGAGTCCGGCCTCGTTGGTGTTGTTCACGGGGACGGTCACAACCGGTTCACTGACAAGTGTCCCGTTTTCGATCACCCGCAGTTGCCCGTTGTTCTTGTCGGTCACGAACAGTCGGCCGTCCGGAGCAAACGCCATGGCCACCGGGAAGTCCATGCCCGCCACGAACGGCTCGACCCGCACGCCGGTGCCCACCGGATCGGTCGGCAACAGAAGCACCGACGAACAACCACTACCCGCCACGATCAGAACGCCCAGCCACAACAGCGCAGCACAACGCATCACTCTCACTCCCGTTGAGCACGTTAGAAACCCGTTTTCCGGCCCGCGGGACTCCGTCGCCGGCGATCTGCGCCGACGGGTCGCCCTGCGAGGGCGATCGAGCCCCGTACGTCTATCAGTATCGTGTTCAAGCCGGCCCGGTTACGTCGGCTTGTTTGATTCCGGCCCTTGCGACAATCAGGCGAGCAGGTTGAACGCAACCAGGAGACCCACGCCGACGGCATACAACCCGATGAGAATCGTCACCCACAACACCAGGCTCGCCGCCGGCACCTCGCGAACGTGGTCACATTTCGTGGTCTTGTAGACGATGCTGATGGCTAGGCACAACGGAAACAGCATCATCATCCGCTGCCATCCGCCCAACGTGATCGGTTCCACGAACAGGATGTGCGCCACGAAGTCCATGCGTTCGGGGTCCTCAGGCTGTCTTCGCCTTTGCCCGGGGCCGTCGACGCTCGTCCGGCGGCTCGCGCCCGTGTGGAGCGGCCGAACCCTCGGCTCGAATCAGCACGTCGAGGATCACGAGCAGGTTCAGCAACCCGGCTACACCCGTGTAGACGACGGCGATGTCTTCGGAGGGCCAGAAGGCCCGCGGCCAGCCGTTGTCCTTCGGATGAGGGTCGCGCCAAGCCTCCGGCGGCGGAATCTTCTGGATGGCCAGGACCGCGAGCACATGCGTACCGGAACAAAGCTGAGCGAGGAACCACGCCTTGCGCTGCGTGAGATCGACCGTCGTGCGGACGCCGCCGATAGCCACGCCGGCCCAGAACGTTACGCTGATGACCACGGCGAAGATGATTCCGCGGCCGCGATCGCCCACGTACAGGTGTCCCAGCCCGGGAAGGACGAGGGCCAGGAAGCCGGCAATCGGTGCGCGGCTGGGGTCGTTTGCGGGTGCGCTGCGGGTTGCCGGCATTACATGCTCGATTGCAGTGGGCAGGGTCCGTTGGGGTCGCCGCAACGGCTGCACGGACTGTCTGCGGGCATTGAGGCCGAGTCCGTCGAGGAGCCGGCCGCGAACACGCTCAGGCGCTGCTGGACATCTTTGGCCCCGCAGGACGGACACGTCACGTGGGCGCCCTCGCGTGCGGTTTTCAGCAACAGCTCGAATGCGTGATCACATTGGCCACAGGTGTATTCGTAAATCGGCATCTCACCAAGTCTCTCTACCGTACAACTTGCGGAGAGTATAGGGGGATCGCCGTATGCCTGCAACCGCGCGCCGGCGATCGGCAGGGCGGGTCGTTTCGCTTCGCTACGGGTGGGGCGCGAAGCACTTCGTGGCGCGAGTCCGGTCGTATCGTGGCCGTGTTTCGTGCGTCGGGAGAGCCGAAGCGCCGATCCCGCGCTAGGCCGATGGTGCGCAGAAGTCAACAACGTGATCTGATGATCCATCGTCGCAATATGCCGGGGGCTCATGTGGAAGACGCGAAACGGCGCGTCTAGAATCGCGCAGAAGGAAGGCGGTAATGCTGACGGTCAATAGCCTACCCCTCGCGACGGACAACGACACTTACATCGGCCCTGCTCCATGGATCACCACGCCACCTCCCGGCCCTCTCGCGGAATCCGCAGTGGTTCGGGACGAAGCCGTCACTTCCCCTTCGCACACGCGCCCGTATCCGCTCGTAGTGCGGCGGGCTCGCGGCTCGGTCGTAGAGGACATCGACGGCAACCGCTACCTCGACTTC
>CAYMME010000632.1:2596-4309 GCA_964391465.1 uncultured Planctomycetales bacterium | reverse complement strand
GTCTCGGCGACGTCCGGATCGGCGGCGAGGGCGTCGCGAATCTGGGCTTCGTCAAGCGTGCTGAGCAGATCGGCTGCGACACCAGCCTGGTAAACCAACAGATCGGTGTTGCTGGTGTGGAAGAAGGCGTCCGTCGAGGCCCAGAACCCCCGCACGATGGCGCCGAACGCCACGATCGCCACCACCCCGACCGAAACGCCCACCACCGTCAGCGACGTCCGCACCCGCTGGCGAAACAGATTCCGCCAGGCCATCCCAAACAAACTCAACGGTCGGTCGCCTCGTGCCATGGTTGCACTATAGTCTACACCAAGCCCCGTCGTTCGGTTCGAGCATTCTGGTCGGTCGCGACCGGTTGGCCGCACTCCGAACACACCCTCGACGTGTTCCCGCGGAGATCGTATCCGCAGGTCACACAGAGGTTATGCCGGCGGCGATGCCATGTGCGCAGCAGCGGCCGGGCCAGGACAATCGTCGTCAGCGCCAAACCCACAGATGGTATCCACAGCGGCGTCGCGATGACGAACGAAGCCATCCGGAGCCTCGCCCGCTTCTGCCACTGGAACCAGATTGGCGGGCTCCAGTCGAACCGTCCGCGTCCTTCAGTGCGATGATAGTGAACGCCCGCTGCGGGGAACCGAGACGACGGCGGTAGGGGCGAGCGCGCCCGGCTCCACACGGCACCGACAACGAAACGGCCTCGGTCAAACTCCAGGGAGCAGTGCCGTCGGGGTTCATTCCAGACCACGAGGTCGGCCACCCAATAGCTCCGCACCCACAACCCCACCGTCCCCACGAGTAGCGCGAGCGAAGTGACGAGCAGCGTCTTGCGGATCATCGGGTGCCTCGGGCTTCTCAGTCAGACGATTCAACCTTCGGCCGATTGCCGCCCAGGAAGAACGGGAGGTCCCGGGTGTCACGAGCGATGCCGCCGCTGGACCCGAGATCGTACGCGCCCTGATCATCAACGCCGTTGACGTACACGCTGTACAGCACCGGCGGATCATCGCCCGGTCGGTAGTTGATCGGGCCTTCGTTTGCCGCAAAAGGATCGGGCGGTACGGCCGGAAGGTAGTCGGGAACGAGATCACTGAGGGCCCCCGGGCGGTGGCCGTGGTCCAAATCGAACAGGCGCAAGGCGAGCGCGATGGCAGCCATTCGTCGCTCCGCAATGCGGTGATAGTGCGCCACGGGGATGCGTGAGAGCGACGGTGTGACACACGTGCTGAATCCCCGCGTGAAGTATTCGAGCCCGGTGATGTCACGGGGTGGATCGTCAGGGAGCTTTGCCTGCACCGCCGGCCAGTTCGACTCGCGTACGGCTTCGATCTGCAAAGAGGCGTGCCGGAGCATCCGCAGCGCGTCGGCCTCGAGTGCCGGCTTGAACAGGAACATGCCCGTAGGTTCGAGCACCGAGACGACGCCGGGACGAACGGGGACGCCGGCCATGGCCATAACGGCTTGCATCGTCAACTGCCCGCGTCCGATTGCCATGACCGTGTCCAACTGCCACATGCGCTCGCTCTGGAAGGTGCGAAGCAAGCCGGCCCGCGCGTCGGTTTCATCCAGCAGTTCGCGGATCACGGCGCGCACCTGAGCCCGCGTGGCGGGCCGATTCCCCGCGATTGCAGCAGAGCTCGTGTCGGACACGACCAACTCCGGCACGATGATCTCGAGCGACTCACAGCCAAGTCCGCTGAAAGCCCCCGCGAC
>CAYMME010000632.1:0-2586 GCA_964391465.1 uncultured Planctomycetales bacterium | reverse complement strand
AGAAGGCATCTGCTCGATCGCTGCGCCTTGGGCGAACACGTCGCGGATCGTCTCAAGGGCCGCGGCATCGTCGCCGCGGTGGTGCTGGTAGCATGCGGCTCCACTCGCGAGCTTCGCAAGTCCTCGCTGGCCTCCGAGGTTTGGCCGAAGCGAGTTCAGCGCGGGTGTGCGATACCGCATGCCCCAGTCCGCGTGCGATCGCGATCGGGTCGTGCGCATCAGGGCGAGTGCACCGGCGTTAGCCTCGACGGTGTCGCCGACGGCGTCCCACTCGTCCGCCGACACGTCCGGTCCGCCGGCCGGCAGGAGCGTCAGTCCCCCGGCCGCCGTCCAGAGCTTCTCCGCGGCCCTCAGAACCAGCGCCGCGTTCTCTTCGTCCGGAATTGTGGGTAGATCGAAGTCCGTCGGCAAGAGCGGTTCGCCAGCGGCCTGGATGCGGTTGACCTCCGCCAACAGGCGCCGGTGGGCGATCACGCCCCACACCCATCGCAGCCCGGCTAGCACAACGACCACGAGCGCAACGCCAAGAACGACCCGCTTGAGCCATCGAAGCCTCGGCGGCGTTCGGCGTTCTCGATCATGCTCCGGCGACTCGGATTGTGTGGTCATACGGCCCCTCTCGTCACACTATTCATCCTGCGGACCGTCGCCGCCCGACGGAACCAACGCATAGAGGCCCTCTCAGTTCAGTTTTCCCCTCCCCCAGACCTTGAGACCCGCTAGTGCCCGCCTCAAGTCTGCCACGCCAGCGTCCGTGACTGGAGTGCCGAGGATGTGTAAGCGCTCCAGGTTCGGCAGACCTTTCAAGTGCTTCAGCCCTGCATCCGTTACCTTCGTGTACGAGAGGTCTAGGAGCCGCAAGTTTGTGCAACCCCTGAGGTGTACGAGTCCGGCATCAGTCACCTCTGCACCGGGGAGGAACAGGGCTCCCAGACTGTGCAGGTGCTTGATATGACTCAACCCCTGGTCGCCGACGTGCGTATTCCAGAGGATTAGGGCTCTCAAGTCGCGCAATCGCTCCAAGGGTCTCAGCGCATCGTCCCCAAGTGGAGCCTTCGGGAGACCGAGGCCCACCGCGCCAGGGGATGGGTTTCGGTAGTGGACAAGGTTCACGGTCTCAGGAACCGGCAGGTTAAGCCGCATCGCCCAGCGTATTGCCCACTCCGGGCCGTACGGACTCATTTGGACGCGTGTGAATCCGAGCGCTTTGAGCTCGTCGGCCACCTTCGCCTCGACCGCGTGTAGCCAATACAGCCAGGCCGTGCCGGCTCCGACGACGACGAGCAGCACCGGTGCCAACCACGCCAGCGTCCGCACGCACCACCGCCGCAAGTACCCGCGCGGCTTCGTGCGGTACGTCCGACGCTTGGCCGAATCGAACACCCGCCCGCACTCGGGGCAACGATGCTCGGTCAGCCCATCGAGCACGTACCAGCACTTGCGGCAGTACATGGTCGGCTTGGCGGGTGATGGTTCGGACATGACGACGCTTTCCCGGTACCTCACACATTCTCCCCGGAACCGTGGCCCTCGGTTCGAGCTTCCTCACTTCTCGTGACCGGTTGACCGCACTCCGGACACACTCCCGAGATGTTGCCGGTGAGGTCGTAGCCGCAGCTCAGGCAGAGACCGTGGGGGCGCTTGCGGTATCGCGTCACGACATGATGCGTCAAGCGGCAGGCGGGGTACACGGCAAGCAGCGCGAGGGCGATGACAAGCTTTCGGTAGGGAATATGCGCGGCAGAATAACGGATGGGCGCAAACCCCCGCACGTTCCACTCAATCTCGAAGCCCGGCCCCACCGATATGCCCGCCCGCTGCGTCGAATACCCGTATGTCAATCCCCATCGCCTCCTTTCGGCGTTCACGTCGACGCCTGGCTCGGGGGTCCACGCGATCAGCACCAGCCCGTAGCGCTCCGACTCGGCGCTGACCACGATTCGCGCACCGATCGGAAAGCGCAGCACATGGCAAACGCGATCGCTCAGCCTCCAAAGCCACCCTGCGCTCATCAGCAGCACAACCGAGAGCAGCAGCCACGCAAGCATCAACTTCCGCTCCGCTACGGCACGCCACGGCAGCGACCACACCGTGCGCAAACACTGGAGGATGTGCTCGCTTAGACGCGCCCGAGCCCCGGAGGATCGAAATGTCAGCGGAAGGTACGCGGCAAGGAACCAGAACGCCACTGAAACCGCCATCAGCACGTGTGCGGCCTCTTCCAGCCCGAGCATCCGGACGCCAAATTCTGCTGTAATCATGCCGAACGTGACGCCGATCACGGCCGAGATCACGATTCGGTCGATCCACCGCAGTACCATCACGCTCGTCTCTCGCGCCGGCAGCAAACGCGGTTCTCAATCATATCCGCTCTCCACATTCCGGGCACCGCGGCTCGGTGATGCCGCGCAGGATGTACTCGCAAAAGCGGCAGCGGGTTTCCTTCTCGCGTGGCCCGAACGGACCGTATCGTCGGGTGAGCGCGGAGAAGACCAGCAAACACAGGGATTGCGGAATGACGATCCCACACAAGACGGCAGCGGCAACCGGGAGGTTCGCCCCGAAGACGAAAAGTGCGAAAGCCTC
>CAYMME010000631.1:0-4321 GCA_964391465.1 uncultured Planctomycetales bacterium | reverse complement strand
GTTGGCCATGTCTTGGTTCTCCGGGGGGGGGCCGTACCCTGCCGACGCGTCGGCGCCGCGACGGGGCGGGGGGGGGGGGGACTGTGGCACGGGGCGCGGCCTTGTGGCCGCGAGAGCAGGTGAACGGTTGAGCAGGGGAAGAGGGGGCGGGGCGGAGGTGAGCGTTGTGACTTTGTGTTGACGGGCGGCGCGCGGGTGGATATGTTCGGCGCGGGGGTGTGAGCAGGTTCCGGTCGCGACGAGAACCTTGCGGGAGATGCGGGTCGGGTGCGAACGCTGTGGCTTCCCAGGAATGCGGCGGAGAGGATCCGCGGTCACGCCGAGAGCGGGTTCCCGCATGAGGTTTGCGGTGCGCTCGGGGGGACCGTAGACGAGGGGGGTTGGCGGGTCACGCGGTGCGACGAGGCCGTGAATGCGTGGGACGAGATGGGTCTGGCCGCCGAGGACCCGGCCGGAACCGAGCAGCGATTCGCGATCGACCCGGTGTGGATCCTTCGGCTTGCGAAAGTATTGAAGGCGGAGAAGCGCGCATTAGTAGGCTTCTATCACAGTCATCCCGATCAGCCGCCCGTGCCTTCCGAGACGGACCGCAAGCTGCTGTGGCCGGATGTCGTGCACGTAATCTGCTCGTTGCAGAGCGGGCGGAGCGAAGCGCTGAGGGCGTGGCACCTTCCCGAAGAGAATGGCACGTTTCGCGAAGTCAACGTGGAACTCGTCGAGTAGCGGAGATCCTCCTGTGGCATCAGCGACGCAAACGCCGGCGGGCGGAGGCCGGGTAGTATCCGTCGACGCCCTGCGCGGGTTCGACATGTTCTGGATCGTGGGCGGCAAGAGTGTGCTCGTGGCCCTGGTCGCGGTGGCTGCCGACGCGGCGCCCGAGTGGCTGACGCGGCAACTCTCGCACCGGGCGTGGGAAGGCTTCAGCGCCTGGGACCTGATCATGCCGCTGTTCCTGTTCATTGTCGGGACGGCGATGCCGTTCTCGTTCGCCAAGCGACTCGGAGGCAAGCCCGGCCGGGCGGCGCTGTACGCGAAGATTGTTCGACGCACGTTGATCCTGTTCGTGCTGGGCATGGCGGCGCAGGGGAATCTACTCGCGTTCGACCTGGACAAGCTTCACGTCTACTGCAACACGCTCCAGGCCATCGCGTGCGGCTACCTCGTGGCAGCAATCGTGATGCTGAACCTGCCCGTCCGTGGCCAGGTCGGAGTTCTCGGAGCGTTGCTCGTGGGATACTGGCTGCTGATGACGCTGGTGCCCGTGCCCGGCCACGGCGCGGGGGTGCTGCGCCCGGACGCCAATCTCGCGCTGGCGATCGACGACGCCATCCTCGGGAGGCTGAGCGACGGCACGCCCTACACGTGGGTTCTCAGTGGTATGGGCTTCGCGGCCACGGTCCTGCTCGGGGTGCTGTCGGGCCACTTGCTGCGATCGGAGCGGCGGCCGGTCGCGAAGCTGGGGTGGCTCGTGGTTGCGGGTGCGGCGTGTCTCGTCGCGGGGTGGGTGTGGGGCCTGTTCTTCCCGATCAACAAACACATCTGGTCGAGCTCGATGGTCCTGTGGGCGGGAGGATGGAGTTACCTTCTGCTCGCGCTGTTCTACGGCGTCATCGACGTGGCGGGCTATCGAAAGTGGGCGTTTCCGTTCGTGGTGATCGGCATGAACGCGATCACGGTGTACATGGGCGTTCGCTTCGTCAGCTTCTCCGACATCAGCAACCGGCTCGTCGGCGGCCTGGCCGAACACCTCGGCGCATGGGGCGACCTGCTTCGATCGCTGGTTGCCGTCGGGCTGACGTGGCTGGTGCTTCTCTACATGTACCGCAAGAGAACGTTCCTTCGCATCTGAGGCTTCTGTCCACGCCCAACGCGTGCCCTTAGAATCGCAGCCGACAGTCGCAAGTCAGCCGCTTCGCGCGCGGCGTATCGAGGGAGGACCGGCCATGCTCACCAACAGACGTTTCAATCGCACGTACGATGGGGCGACATGCATCCGCCCGGCCCTCGCGTGTGTGCTGGTTCTCGGCGTGCAACTCGCGGCGCGGGCCGCTGCGCCGGAGGGCGGGCGCCGGTTCGATGTGCGGGGCTACGGTGCCGTCGGTGACGGGAGGGCGATGGATACCGACGCGATCCAGCAGGCGATCGATGCGGCCTCGGCGGCGGGCGGCGGGACGGTGGTCGTACCGGCCGGTCGATACCTGGCCGGAAGCGTTCACCTCAAGAGCCACGTGGCGATCTACCTCGATGCCGGGGCGACGATCGCCGCGAGCCCGAACAAGGCGGACTTCGACCCGTACGAGAAGCTCGACTACAAGACGGACTCCGACAAGGAGACCACCTACTTCCACTACAGCCTGCTCTGGGGCGAAGACATCACCAACGTAACCATCCACGGCCCGGGCACGATCGACGGCAACCGGTCGAAACGCGGCGGACCCAAGCCGGTTGCCCTGAAGCGCTGCCGGTTCGTCACCGTGCGCGACATCACCATCCGCAACGCACCGAACTACTGCATCAGCCTGCTGGGCTGCGACTACGTCAACATCGACGGCGTCACCATGCTGAACAACTACTGCGACGGCATCGACCCGGACTCGTGCCGCTACGTGCGCATCTCGAACTGCCACATCGAGTCGTGGGACGACGCGATCGTGCCCAAGGCCAGCTTCGCCCTCGGCGAGCGGCGGGCGACCGAGTACCTCACGGTCACGAACTGCGTGCTCAGCACGAGCTGCAACGCGTTCAAGCTGGGCACCGAATCGGGCGGCGGGTTCAAGTACATCACGGTGAGCAACGTGGTGATGTACGGTCCGCCCGGCAAGCGACCGACCATTTCGGGGATCGCGCTTGAGACGGTCGACGGGCAACTGCTGGAAGGCGTCACGATCACCAACGTGAGCATGCAGAACGTGTCCACGCCGATCTTCCTGCGATTGGGCAACCGGGGCCGGGACATGAAGACGCCCAAGCCGGGCCGCCTGCGCAACGTGACCATCAGCAACGTCGAGGCCACCGGGGCCACGCTCGCGTCGTCGATTGTTGGACTCGAAGGCCACCCGATCGAAGGCGTGACGCTGAGCAATCTGCGCTTGCGCTACCGGGGTGGGGGCGGCAAGGAGCTTGTCGACAAGGAGGTTCCCGAGCTGCCGGCGAAGTACCCCGAGGCCAAGATGTTCGGCGACCTGCCCGCCTACGGTCTCTACTGCCGCCACGTGAAGGACCTGCGGCTGCGGGACGTGGGCCTGCACCGCGAAACGCGCGACGAGCGCCCGGCCCTGATCTGCGACGACGTGGAGGGGCTCCAGGTGACCGGCCTGACGGGTGACAGCACGGGCGAGAGCCCGTTCATCTGGTTTCGGGATGTGCGTTCCG
The DNA here is from genome assembly GCA_964391465.1 of uncultured Planctomycetales bacterium. Classification (GTDB taxonomy): domain Bacteria; phylum Planctomycetota; class Phycisphaerae; order UBA1845; family CAYMME01; genus CAYMME01. The sequence continues at coordinate 949 of CAYMME010000631.1, read as the reverse complement.
CGCTCATCGGGCAATCCGTCGCGTCGACCGGAACGGACGTGTTCCTGCGAATCAGCGGGGGCCGGACCGCGGACTTGATGGCGACCGGCAATGACCTCAGCAAGGCCGGGAAGCCGTTCGTGTTCGACGCGCCCATACAACCGGCCGTGCTGTTCGAGACGAACAACCGCCTGCCCGCCAGGTAGGGTGCGTCTAGATCGGTAATACCCGCCCCACCTTCTCATGTACGCAGGATTGCGGCAGGTCTCTCTGCCGTCGGCTCGCGCCACGGTACTCATGCCGCGCGGCGTTCGCAAAGGCAACTCATGCCGCGACGCGTCGACGCTGACGGCTCACGGTCGCTGCGGTGGCCGCGAGCAACAGGGCCAGAACGATCGCGCCGGTGTCGGTCAGGACGGGGATGGGCTCGGGGCCGCCGGGGTCGATCTGGATGACGTTGGCCGGGTCGTCGACGGTGCCGTCCTGGGTCAGTTCGTTGTAGTAGATGCGGCACGTGTTCGTGTTGAGCGTGGCGCCGCTTTCGATGATCAGCTTGTCGACGTAGAGGGCCTCCGACGCCTGGCCGAAGCCGGCGTTGTTGTGGTTGTCGACCAGGTTCACGGTGGTGGCCGCGGGGCCGATGCGCAGCGTGCCTAGGGGGAAGTGGCCCGGCTGCGTGCGGTCGAGCCCGGCCGGGTCGGGCCCGATGTCGACGCTCATGACCTCCAGGTCCTGCGTCGCTCCGTCCATCTGCAGTTCCGCCTGCGCCATGTCGTACCGGTTATGTGCCTCAATCGCCACGTCGTAGTCGCCCTCCACGCGCACCGCCGCATCGGCGGAGGCCACGACGGCCCGGGCGGTCCAACTCGCCGCATAGTCGCCCTCGACAGACAACCCGCCGCCGGAGAAGTCCCCGTCCATGCTGCCGTTGTTGGTCAGCGTGCCCGCGATCGCGAGCACGCCGGACTGG
>CAYMME010000630.1:0-4326 GCA_964391465.1 uncultured Planctomycetales bacterium | reverse complement strand
TGACGCTTTGCCTCGGCCTCCCAGTCGCCGTCATCGTCCGGCGCCTTGAGCGACAGCTTGCGGGCTCTCGCCCACCGCTTGAATCCGCCGCGCAGATCCTCGCGGACTTCGGCACGCGACAGCTTCACGCCTTCGACGCTTTCCGCAGTCGCCACACCTCTTTCGAGCATGAAGCTGACGAGCCCCACGAGCGCGGGCACCATGCCCGCTAGGTCGTTCTCGCTGAGCGTGTCGTCGCCGATCAATTCTCTGACTACGGTCATCTGTTCGCTGCTGATTGGCATTGCTTGCCTCCTTGTTTGTAAGCCCGGCCTCGTGCCGAGCAGGTTCAGTTTGCGTCCGGGTTTTCGCTCGCCGCCCGCGGGGGCGGGGTTTCTGCACGTTGCCTTCGCGCGTGTGCCGTAACCCCTTTCTGTGCCGGCGTTCGTGACGTTGTTGCCGTACGTTGCATCGCTCAGGCGGCCTCCACCGCGCGCTCGTTGAGATACTTGTCGAGGTCGGCCCTCTTGAATCTGCGCTTGTTCGCGGGCAAGTAGTACCGGAGCTGCCGCGTGCGGCACGCCCAGTCAATCGCGCTGCGCGGCACGCCCAAGTACGCCGCCGCTTCGTCCGCGTTCAGCAGCCGGTCTCCATTCATGTTGTGCTTGCCGTCGCCGTCCATGGCGCGATCAGCTCCTTTCTGCTGCCTTCCAATCTGCGCGAGTCATCTCGCTGGTGTAGCGGATTCCCGCTGCCTCGGTCAGGCCCTCGGCAACATCCGTCTCGACGAGGCGCGACACCGAATCGCGGAAGCCCTTGATTCGACGCAGGAACTCCGCGGCGTACCTGCGATTGGTGTCGTCGAATCGCTCGCCGCCCTCGGCGATCGTCCGCAGTGCCGAGCCTTCAGTGAGTGCGGCGTTGATCGCGTCGATGGCTTCGCGGATCGCCTGGGTTGCGATCGCAAACCCCTTGGCGGTCTCGTCGGGCTCTTGCCGCTCAAGGTGCCCGGCCAGCGCCCGTGTTGCTTCACCCCAGAGCGTGAGTGACCGGCGAATGCGCCGTTTCTCGCGTTCCGCTTCGCGTAGGGTTCCGGTTGTGTCACTCATCGGGTTCATCCTCGTCCTCGGGCACAACATCTGGGCCGATGCCAACCGTGCGCACGCTGATGCCGACGGTACGCGGGGGTTCCAGGAGCCCCGGGTCGGACACGGGCTGGAGGTCAAGACCGTACAACCTTCGCAGTCGGTCGCTGATCTTGATCGCCTTGTCGATGGCCTTGAGATCACCGTCTCGAATCTTTGTGGCAATGCGTGCGAGCAGTCTGTTGAGGCGTTCAGCTTCGAGCTGGCGCATGAGCCGTGCCTCTTTGACTTCCTTCGCATGCAGCTCTTCGAGGCTTCGCTTGATGTCTGTGTAGGCCGTCGTGACGGAGACGTTGAGTGCCTTTGCGATGTCGCGGTAGGACATCCCGCATTTGCGAAGTTCCAGTGCCTTCGGGCGCCGATCGGCTGCTCGCTCTCGTCGGCCGGGATGTTGTTCATGACGTGGCACACCTACGCCTCCCCGTTTGCCTCTTTGGCGCTCCCGTTTGAACCCAGCAGCATCGGGTACACCGTGCACATCTCGCTGATCCGTCGCGCGATCCGCTCATCGAACCGCGAGGCCAACTCGCCCGGGGTCAGATTCGATGTGGTGTCTGTGATGGTCTCGCTTCGGCCGTATCGTTCGTCGAGAAGCTCGTAACACAGCCGCACGCTCGCGTCGGTCTCGTCGCGGTCCGCGCGACCGATTCCAAGGTCGTCAATTCCGAGATAGTCGAGCGATGAATACTGGTCGAGAATCTCAAGCTCGGTCACGGTTGAGTTCTTGGCGTAGGTCTGACGGATTTCCAGGCAGAACCGCGACCAGTTGATGAGTTTCGCGTTGTATCCCCGTCGGGCAGCATCGACGGTCCGCGCCGCGAGTAGATGCGTTTTATGCGACCCGATTGGTCCGCAAATGTAGAGGCCACCCTTCGGAAGTGGTTGCCGCTCGATTCGCCCACGCAAGCCGGCATCACGGAATGTCGGTGGGACCCCGTCGCGAATGAACCGTTCTCGCACGCCTACCGCCGCGCACAGCCGCGCGATGCGGTCTGCGTCGGCGTCGCGCCACATCTGCGCCGTGCTCGCTCGCAGATCGCACTCGCGGCACCGCTTCGGCTCGCGAGCGACGTAACCCAGGTCGCGGCCGCACTGGCGGCAGAGCCGGGACGGCTCCGGTGGGTCACACGAGGTGCCGGTACCGTTCGTCGGAGGCAAGGTCGGGGCGAGCCCCTTTTTGATTTCCGCTTCCATTGCTCGATTTCTCCAGGTAGCCGGTCAAACACGATTGGAGCATCGCGATGCCGTGCCCAGCGTCAGCCAGGAACGGCCGCCGGTCATCGAGGAACATCACCACGGCACGCTTCGCGAGGTCGAGGTTTCCACCGCATCGCTTCAGGATCGCTTGCGCGGCCTTCCCGTCCTTGCCGCCAGCATGCGGGTAGGACTTCACGGTGCCGTTGGCGTACCGCCGGTTCCACTCCTCGACGAAGTGGCTCGTGAATTCGTGGTGATGGGCATCGCCGGCGCGCCGGGGCGGCGCGCGCTTCTGTTCTTTGGTCTGTTCAACTCTGTTCTTCTCTGTTCGGGTCAACCGGAGTTGACCGTTTCGGAAACCCCCGTTGACCGTTTCGCGTACGGGGGTTGACCGTTTGCTGGTACGGGGGTTGACCGTTTGCGCCTCCGTAACAGTCTCCGGGGGTTGACCGTTAGCGGTCGCCGCACGTTGACCGTTCACAAGCGTGTACTGGTTCGGATGCTTCGCGCCGCAACCCCGCTGAACGGTCAACGCATCGATCCCCTCGAGGCGCCGCACCGCCTTGCAGACGGATTGCCGGCTCAAGCCAGTCAGATCCGCGAGCCGCCGGAGGCTTGGCTTCACCTCGAAACCCCTGCCCGCGTGGGCACAGAGCGCGAGGTACACTTTCACGTCGGCCAGCTTCATCGGTTGGATAATTCCGCCGTCGATCGCTGCGTACGGCACGCACCCGAATTGTGCCGCTCCGTCGCTCACCGCTGCCCCTCCGTTCGGTCGTGCGTGCTGCCCTCGGTCTGCTTCTTGGCCCGGCGGCGGCCTCCGGTGTATCGACGAATGGGCTCTCCGCCCGCCTGCCGCAGAAGCTCCGTGGCCCGGCCAAGTCCCTTCGTAGCCAGAACCAAGGCTTGCTGGGCAATCGCGATCTCGATCTCAGCCTGCTGTGTCGTGGACATGCCAGCAGCCTACTGGCACGCCCCTGCGGAATGAGTACTGAGGGTAGTAAAGATTCTCGGAAACGCGGCTGGCGGGGGCGGGAACGCGGAAAAAAGTCGCATCTACGAGAGTACTCGCGGAGTACTCAGAGTACTACGACCTGTGCTGCCGCGCGGCGCGCAGGCGTTGCTTCTCCCCCTCGATCGCGACGTGTTGGGCGCTTCGCGACTGGTCGGCAAGCTCGGCGCGGCGATGCTCCTCGTCGATCGCCTTCATCACGTCAGCCGAATTGTAGAATCGGGCGTTGCCCTGCGCCCTCGGTGGGTCAGCAGAGTACTTCGCGCACCACTCTTCTCGCGTGTGCGCCTCGACGCCCCGATCCTTGCACCACGCGGTCGCGGACTTCCTGTCGGCGACGTCTATCCCGCTATCGATCAGCATCCCTGCAACTCGATCGGTGGTTATCGCGTACACCTCGGGGCCCTCGGTTGCCGCCGCTTCGCTCGCGTCCACTGCGGGCGGGACCGGGGTCGGTGCCTCCACTGTGACAGCCTCAATGATCTCCGCGAGCTTCTCGCCCGCTTCCCGGCTCCCACTGTCCGCAGGCGAAGCCGGTGCAGGCGGAATCTCCGTTGCTGCTTCTTCCGTGGTCCATTCAGTCGCGTCCACCGGGGCCAACTCCGACGACGGCGCTTCCGCTTCGATGATCTCCACAAGCTTGACCACGGCCGTCTCGATCGCGGCGATCAGCTTCGGATCGATCTCGTCAGGGCCTTCGTCGGCCGGGTCGATCACCACACGCCCCCCCGACAGAACCACCTCGCCCCAGGGCTGCGCCGAGAGCACTGCATCGAGTGATTCGTAGAGCCAACGCACGTACGTGCCAATGTCCATGAAGCCGTGCCAGCCGCGGACGCCGGACGCGGGATGCTCGCCGAGCTTCCGTGTCGGCCGGTTCGGATGCAAGGATTGCTCGAGGTCTTGGGCGGCCAGCACGACAGTCAAAAAGCCTGTGTCCGGAATGCCATTAAGCTAAGCTGCATGTTGTTGTTCTAGCAGGCGTTTGCGTAA
>CAYMME010000629.1:0-4328 GCA_964391465.1 uncultured Planctomycetales bacterium | reverse complement strand
GTCGTTCCCGTTGTGGTCCGGGGAAGCGCCGCTGACGATGTCGAGGTCGTCGGAGAACGTGTTCTCGTTGCAGTCGGGGGTCTGGGGGTGGGGCAGTTACTCGGGCGTAACGCCCACCTCCGTCGTGAACTTGAACGGGATACCCAGCGGCGTGTCGTACTCCAACTGGACGAAGAAGGCGGTCCAGCCCGCCGGCGGATCAGCGACCTGTCCCACGTACACGCCACCCCCCTGGTCGGTGAGAGGGGAACTGCTCCACGCGTAGCCGATGAGCGCGTGCATGAAGATGCGGACGTCCGGATTCGTGGCGTCGGTGGCCCGCCAGAGATCGACCCGGTCCGGCGGCGTAACCGTCTGCACGCGAATCGAGCGGTCCGGCTGCACTTCCCAAGAGAACTCCGGGCGGTCGAGAGCGTCGTCGACGACGGACGCGTAGAAGATTTGGAGCGTATCGAGGGCGTCAGAGCCGCCCAGGCCGTGATCCGTGTTGGGCACGTAGCGAAGCAGCCGTTCGCCCGGCAGGTCATGGAAGTAGTACTGGGCCGAATCGGGCAGGAAGAACTCGTCACCGGTCGCGTTGATCATGAGCTTGGGGATCGACGCGAAACGATCGCGGTAGTCGTAGGGATCGACGATGCTCAGCAGGGCCTGGCCCTCGGGCGTGGCCAGCCGGCTCATGATGTTCATGTCGACATAGTCCCCCACCGCCGGGGAGTGGAAGCCGTACGCACTGTAATGATGCTCCATCTGCAAATCGATGTTCAGCACGTCGATCACCGAGGGGACGATCGCGACCACCCGCGGCTGCGGCTGGACGGCGTCGAACGCGGCAGTGAGCCAGGTCTCGTCCAGCCGCGTTTCGATCCACCGGTGATCACGAAGTTCTCGACCGTGACCGAACCGCCGGGAGCAGTAGCAAGATAGGTCTGCACGGTGTCCATGGCCCGGACGGCGGACTTCACCATCGGCAGGAGCAGGGGCCAAGTGCCGTCGCCGGTGGTGAGATACTTGTCGAACGTGTAGGCGATAATTTCGTCCTCTTCCCGCGGGTTGGTCTCATCGGCGAACGTGAGCGGTTCGTTGGGTAGCATGCGCAGTTCAGCGACGACCGACTGGGTGTCCGTGGCAATGTCACGAAGCGATGACCAGCTCCCCGACGGCGCCGCGTCCCCGTTGCGGCCACCGCCGATGTAGAGCATGGCCGTCGTGCTCGTCACCGTGTCCGGCACCGTGATCGTCAGCCAGTGCTCCCACTCGGTCCGGTCGACCTCACTCGGGCTGCGCCAGGTCTGCGACGTCATGTCCAAGACGTACGTGGTGGCACCGGTCTCGCTGATCTGGCTCTCGAGACTGAACGAGTAGCTCGGATCCGTCGCGGCCACATAGTCGTCCAGCGAGGTCCCGACGACACGCGCGGGCCAACCCGCAACGGCCATCGCCAGAACAACTACCAACGCCGCTCCCATTTGCCGCAACCGGGCTGCATACATGGGTCTGCTCCTTCTCCGATGTCGTCGCTGCGTCGCGCGGAGCGAAGGCTCTCTGAACCCCTCCCGGATCGAATCAAGCCGGGATTCGAGGTGGGCCGGAACCGGCACCGCGACCGGGCTCCGGCAGCCCCCATCCTACCACGAGGCCGGGCGGAAGTGTTCCTTCACTCGACAGCCCCGGCCGGGAAGCGTGCACGGCAGGTCGCGCTCCGGCTTGCCGGACCGCTTGCGGAATGATATCATTATGAAGGTCCATCGATATCACCCGACCGGAGGCTGTCATGGCTGGTTTGCTGATCAGAGACCTTCCCGAGGAACTCCACGAGCGGCTCAAACGCCGGGCCGCCGACAATCATCGCAGTTTGACCAAGGAAGCGTTGGCCATCCTCGAAGCGGCCTTGAGCGATCGCGACGGTCGTCCGACGCCCACGCAGCTTGACCGTCGGCGTGTGCGCGGGGCCAGGACGCTGACCGATGCCCTCATCCGACGCGGCAAAACGGCGGGCCGACGATGATTGTCGCGGACACGAACCTCGTCAGTTATCTGGTCATCGAAGGCGCGCACACGGAGCAGGCACGGGCCGCCTACGAGCGCGATCCGCTGTGGGTGCTGCCCCCGCTGTGGCGAAGCGAGTTCCTGAGTGTGTTGGCGGTGTCGGTGCGAGCGAACGTACTCACCGAGCGCCTGGCGCAGTCGGCCTGGTGGACTGCCCTGTCCGTGGTCGGCGACGCCGAGCAGGAACCCGACCCGCTGGCCGTGCTCCGGCTCGCCGTGAAGAACGCCATCTCGGCCTACGACGCCCAGTTCGTCGTGTTGGCCCGCGCCCTCGATACGGTGCTCGTAACCAGCGACCGCAAGCTTGCCCGGCAGTGTCCGGAGAACGTGACGCTCGTGGATGAATTCGTCGGCGGGTAGCCCATGCCCATCACCGCGATTCCCAGCGCCGAAACACGGCGTCGGGTCACAGCGAATTGACGAGCGCTACTCCTCCTTCACGACCTGAAGCGTAAGAACCGCCATTCCCTCGATGGCTGGCGTAGCAGCGTAGATGCGCACGATCACCTCCGACCAGGACAAGCGTGTTGGAAGCTCCAGTCGAGTCTCGAACTCCCGCTGGTCCACCGTCAGGCTGGCACGATTCAGCACGAATCGGTTGGACCGGTCGTGGTTGGCCTCCATGGCAGTGCCACGCTCTTGGACGTGATCCTCCGGCGGCAACGGCTCGATGTCGACAGCCCTGCTCCTGACCGTCCTCTCGATCGTGACTCGGGCAACCGCTCCAACCAAGTCGGAAGGAACGCGCCCTCTGATCGTCAGTTCCGATCCCGGACTCACACCTCCCTCAACGGTCACATCAATCGCCTGGGGGGCGGGGGGCAGCCGCACAGCCGGGTCCCCAAGCAGAAGGAACATCTCCAGGTGCTCGAGACGCTGCGTGGCCTGGGGCGTCTTGGGATCACCGTCAACGGCGTCAAGGGCACGGTAGACGAAAGGGTTGATCGAACCGGTTGCCAGGTTCTCTGTCATGGCAAGCCACAACTCGCCGAGGCACTGCGATTCGGTCTGCCCCGGAAGACCTCGCATCAGGCCATCCGTCATCAGCATGCACATGGCCGCCCAACAGATTCCATGGGAGCCGATGACCGCGACAGGACCATGCGGGTTGCGGATGGCGTGCACACCGTATCCCTCCCCTCCACTGCCGCCAAGTTGAGCACTGTTGCATCCGAACGCTGCGAAGATGCCAGGTCCGCGCGGAACATGCAGCGTGGCCCAGTCGTCCCGACTCATTCGAGGTTGCCAGGAGCGTCGCAGGCCCCGGCCGGACCATCCGTGCCAGAAACCGTCGGCGCCGGAGTGACCGAGAAACATGACGAAGGCCTGACCCCGCTGAAGGTAGGCGATGGCGCGCTCGCGAAGCTGGTCGTCGGGGAGCGTGAACGGTGAAGTGGGGTTCCGGTAGATCGCGCGCGCCCTCCAGGCCGGCCCGATTCGCCGAAGCTGGGACATCGCCACGCGTTCCACCAGGGCATCAACGGCAGCATTGTGGGACAGCGCCCCCGCCAGTACCGTCACCCACCGCCTCCATTCCCCGCGACCCACACCCTTCTCCCAAGCCAGCGTCTTCGCGACGATCCCGTCGACTTCAGCAGGTGTTCGGGCCGGCAGTCGGCCGACGGCAACGGTGGGGGCGGGGCCGCCGCCAGGGCAACCATACCCGTTGTCCGTCGGCTCCCCGGCCATCCGCCCGATCGTGCCTCGCAGGGCCGGAACCACGCACGATCCCGGCTCGGTGATCCCTTCACCGGTCGCGGCCCCGACAAGCACGACATAGCTCCGCCCTTCGCCTGCGCGGCAGATCACACCCACGTGATTCCGCAGCACCTGCGCTCCGTCCGCGCGAGTCGCAACTCCGTCGAGAATCTCGCCGGCATCCACGACCACCACCTTCAGCCCTAGCCGTCGGCGATACTCACAAAGCGGTTCGACGGATGCGCGGAATGCAGGTGCGACCACGGCGATCCATTGATCCTGCTTGGAAGGTGACCCGGCGGCCAGCGCATCCCACGGCAGGCCGGCGGAAAGCCCGATTCCAAGCCAAACCGCGATCGAACGCACTGGAGCACCCGACGTATATCTGTTCACCCGGTTCATGCCTGCTATTTGGAAGAATAGCACCAACCAGCGTCCTCGTGAAGACTGCCGCGGGGCGGCGCTTTGCACGCTTCCTGACGGGCGCGTCTCGGCTGGCGCTTGGGGGTCTTACAATCCGTGCGTTTGGGCGGTATTCTACCCGCCGGCCGGTGGGATCGATTGTTGTTGTGCTTGGAGGACCG
>CAYMME010000628.1:0-4350 GCA_964391465.1 uncultured Planctomycetales bacterium | reverse complement strand
GGCGCAGGCCGTCGAGGTACTCCGCTTCGCTGATCGCACCGGCGATGCACGAACTGTACAAGGCTCCGCTCTGTCGCACCCAGCCCGGTAGGTCCTCGACGACGATGTCGGAGACCTGCATCCGCCCGCCCGGCCTGAGCACGCGGGCGATCTCGGCGAAGACACGGTCTTTCTCGGGCGACAGGTTGATCACGCAGTTGGAGATCACCCAGTCGACCGAGTCGGATTCCACGGGCAGGTTCTCGATGATCCCCTTGCGGACCTCTACGTTGTCCAGGCCCGACGCGGCGATGTTGGCATGGGCCTTGGCAATCATCTCGTCGGTCATGTCGATGCCGATCGCCCGGCCCGTCGGCCCGACCTTCTTGCCTGCGAGCAGGATGTCGATGCCGGCGCCCGAGCCGAGGTCCAGCACCACGTCACCTTCACGGACCTCGCTGAGCGCTAGCGGATTACCGCAGCCGAACGAGTTGACGACGGCCTCGGGCGGAAGGGCCGCCAGCTCGTCGCGGTCGTAGCCGGCGAGGACGGCCACCGCGCCTTTCGTGGCCGCCTTGTCGCCGCAGCAGCCGCCGGTCGCGCTGCTGACGGCCTTTGCATAGGCCCGGGATACGTCACTGCGGGTTGCTTCCGGGTTGCCCATGATCGCGTTCCTATCGTTTTGGCCGCGGCGCGCGCGGTCGGGTACTCTCGGGAGGGCAGCAGGTTTCGATCGCGTCGGCGATGGCCCGCAACGTGCCCACCACAGTTTCGGTGTCGACGGAGTAGTAGACCTCCTTGCCGCGTTTCTCGGCCCGCAGCACCCCCGCGTCGCGGAGCAGGGCCAGGTGGCGCGACACGACGGAGAGGTCGGTCGGGCAGCATTCGGAGACTTGGCTCACCGTGCACGGCTCTCGGCACGTGGCCAGCCGGCACAGCATTCCGATCCGTCCCGGGTCACAAAGGGCCTTGAAGAACCGGGGCGGAATCAGCGACACGATGTCGTCGCAGCATGCGGCTTGCCGCTTCGCCGGGCTTCGAGATCGTTTTCTCATTTGCGTCATCATGCAATTATACCTCACGACGGGCAATTCGTCAAACGAAGACCGGCGCTTCCTGGTGTTCCGTCCCTCACCTTTCGCAACGGGGCGCGCAGGATGGGGCACTCGTCAACGGACGCCCAGCACCGAAACGCGACCGTGAGGGAGCGTGCGATGCCGGCACAGCCGGCATCGATCTTCAGCTGCTCTCATCCCGCTACGGGTCCCACACCCGAACCGCCAAATGCATCCGGCGCGGACTACTCAACCGATGCCCCCGCGCACAAGGGCGTGTATGCTGCTCCGCGGCACCCATGCGCTTGCAGGCCGGCGCGGGTTGCCCTAGACTTCGTGGCGCCATCGTAGGGGAACCGGTCGCCGCGGCCGCGACACCGGCACCCCGCGAAAGCCCCCACACGCCCGAGGACGGGCGTGCTCAAGAAGCCCGGGTGGCGGAATTGGCAGACGCGCTAGGTTGAGGGCCTAGTGAGGTTAATACCTCGTGCTGGTTCGACTCCAGTCCCGGGCAGTTTTCACCCTGTGAGTCGTGGCAGGTGCCCCCGTAGATGATCTCGGCGGCATCTCCCTTTGGCTCGTCGGAGCGAGGTCCCAGGCGTCACCGCCGCACAGCCCCGGCGGGCGGCGGCTCGCCCGTCATCTCGTTGCTGATGCAAGACTCAGGTGTTCGCCGGTATCTGCGAACCTACCCACCACATGGATCGACGCTCATCGCCTGAGCGGTCGTCAGTCCGGAAACTTCCGGCACGGTGACGGATTGGGTGAACAACTCCACGTCGGTCTTGAAGACGGTAAGCTCCCTCACGTCCGCCTCGCCCACCTTGCCCCACCCGCAGTGGCACGCATCCGGATCGTCTGCATCCACCACGTTCACATCCACGTCCGAGACACCGGTTGGAGCGACCCGTCCGATTGAAAATGCCTTCCCGTGATAATGCTGGCCGTCGCATTCGAATCCGGCGGGACAGCTTTCGTTCTGACCCGGCCCCTCCGCTTCCGCACATGTGAATTGAAAGATCGGATAAGCCACGTTGTTCCTGACGAGCACCGTGATCGTATTCAGGCCCTCCGGGAAAAAGGGACCTGATGAGTTCGGTTCGCATGCCACGAAACCAAGAATCAAGGCGAGAGCGATCAGACGAACGAAGAAACGAGATCGATCTGTCTCCATGAGAAAAACTCCCTTAGTACTATGTTTTCTTCCGGCCACGTCTCGGCATTGTCGGCATCGGCAACGGACTGTCAACCCGGATCAGTCCGCCGTTCGGGTACGCCTACGGTCACGGCTCCGCGCCGGTCTCCGCCCGACCCGCCCTGCGCCACGGGACCGGGGCAGGCGTTTCTGCGCGGTTGGCGGACGACCTGAACCTACCCGCACACCGCGAGTACAATGACTATGCGACCGTGTGGTTCACGGTGGGGCCGAGCTTCGTGCTCGGCTCGAGCGAGAGTTCGCATCTGTCCCGGCTCCGGACGACGGGGCGACGGACGAGGGTGGCTGATGCACTGGTTCTGGCGAGCGGCGATTGCAGTGGGTACGACCTCACCGGCAACGTCTCCGGTGTGTGTCCGGAATGTGGAACGCCGGTCGAGAGGCCCGTGCCTGAGGAGACCTAGACGATGGACGTGTCGATTTTCGCACTGCCCATGGTGCTTGGAGTCGTGGGGGGCGTAATCCTGGTCGTGGCGGCGTTGACGCGTCCCAAGCGAAGCGTTGAACCCGGACCTCACTGCGGGCATTGCGGATACAACCTTACCGGAGCACCGTCCAACCGCTGTCCCGAGTGCGGCAAGCTGTTCATCGAGGCGGGCGTGGTGATGGGCCTTCGGGGTCCCACGCGACGGCGGACCAGGCTCGTCATTGCGGCGGCCGTCGTTCCGTTGGTCTTCGTGGCGCACTTGCTGATCATGAGGGTCGTTCCAAGACAACGGGCGGCCGTCCAACGCGCCAGGACGGTCGCGGCACAGCAGGCTGCTCAAGCGGCTACCCAGAAAGCCGCCGAAGAGGCGAACGGAAACGCCGCAGACCCGGTCGAGCCGCTCGACACCGATCAATAGGCCGGTCGACAGCACGAGGTCGCAGCCCATGATCCGCAAGACCCTGCTCGTCATCTCGATCGTGCTGCTCGTGGGGACGGTGGGGTTGTGGGTGCGGAGCTACAGGGTCGGCGATCGCATCTCGTGGGTAACCGCCGAGTATGGGTATTCTTTCTCGTCCTTCGGGGGCAGGATGTGGGCTGGGTTTGAGGGACCGCCGGTTCGCGAGTTGAAGGGCTTCCGCCACATACCGGACTCGAACGTACCGCCCGCCAGTTGGTCAGCACTGTACAGATTCGCGCGGCGTTTCACTACCAAGTCGATCGCGGTGGAGTTCCCACATTGGTTTCCGGTGGGTCTTCTGGGTGTACTGGCATACGTGCTGGGTCGTCCTTTGCTCCGCGCTCGTCACCGCCGCCGCCACAACCTCTGCGTGAAGTGCGGGTACTCGCTGGAGGGCAACGTGTCTGGAACTTGCCCCGAGTGTGGTACGGTGGTCGTCGGGTCCGAGACGGAGAGCACGTGATGCACTGGTTCTGGCGAGCGGCGATTGCGGTGGACGTGGGCTGGAGAACCCACAATGTGGACGTGCCCCAACTGCAAAGAACTGCTTGAGGGTCAATTCGACTCGTGTTGGAGGTGCGGCATGACAAGGGATGGCACTGGAAATGGAACGTCGCCGCCGCAGGATTCTCTGCAGGGAAGGGAGCACGTCGAACTCAAGCCGCTTGCGGCACTCACGGGAACGCTCTGTGTTCTTATCAAGGTCACCAATGCCATCACGGCTCTTGCCTTCGTGAGGGACATCTACGATTACTACTCATACGCCAGCTTGCCCCCGGACGCGGATCCCAATGACACTAGTCACCTGTTTGATATAGCCCATGTTATCGTGGAACTACTTCTCTTCGCCCTCGGCATCGTCAGAGGCATTACCTTCCTGGTCTGGATCTACAGGACGAACAAGAACCTGCGTACGCTCTCAGGACAACAGATGAGGTTTGCACCTGGCTGGGCTGTAGGATGCTACTTCATACCGATCGTGAACTTCTTCATGCCCTACCAGGCGATGAAGGAAATATGGCAGGTCAGCCACAAGTCCCGAGGGGGCACGCCTTCCATCGTCGCCGGGTGGTGGGCTCTCTGGCTCACAACCATCGTAAGCGTCCGGCGAACCCCAACTTCAATCTGACGGCTGGCCCGGGCATCATGCCTCCGTAGCACGCGACGGAGGTATGGCGTATGGCGAACGGTGCGACGCGCGATTTGGCGAAGG
>CAYMME010000627.1:0-4450 GCA_964391465.1 uncultured Planctomycetales bacterium | reverse complement strand
TTACGCAAACGCCTGCTAGAACAACAACATGCAGCTTAGCTTAATGGCATTCTACGCTGGGCCCTTTTCGAGACGGACGGCTTTCGCCGCAGCATCCGGAACGCGCGGCCCCGTCGACGCCGGCGCCAGGGCATTGAAGCCGAACAACTTGGACTCGAGGTAACACGCGCACGGATGCGGGGGATTGTAGATCAAACCGTTTGCGGGCATGACGCCGTACAAGCACGCCCCTCGGACCCAGTGATGCAGCATCCACTTCTTGGTGCGGACGTCGATGAACTCCGTACCCGTCCGTGACATCAGCAGGTACTTGTCGGTGGCCTTGCCGCGGTAGCAGCGGTGGTGGAACCAGTAGGTCTTGACGTCGGGCGGGAACTCGGCCTTCACTTCGCCGGTGTGCGGGTCGCGAGCGGTGAACACGCCCACCGCCCTACCGCTCGTTGTCTCGCCCGTCCACACCAGGCCGTCGACGACGAGAAGGTCCTCCGGTGATCGGTACCCGGACGGCGGATGGTAGGCGTTCCACAGCACATTGCCGGTCTCCGCCGCGAGCGCGGTCATGGTGTCGGTGCCGCTCGTGTACCAGGTGCCAGTCTGCTTGCCGCCGGTTTCGCCGCCGGAAAAGAGAATCACGTCCTCGTACAGAACCAGTATGGGCACGTAGAAAGAGCGGATCTCATCGACGCGCGGGATGGGATCGGAGCGCCAGCGTTCGGCGCCCGTACTAGGGTCGAGGCACACGACGCCGGTGCCGTCGTGGAACGCGACGCGCTTCCCGTCCGCCGCAAGCGTGCCGGGCAGGACACGGCTCTCAATGTCCCACAGGCTCTGTCCGGTGTCGGCGCGAACGGCCGTCAGGGTCCTTGGTGCCTCGTCCCAGAACTTGGCCTTGTACGCGGTCTTGATTCGTTCGAGGTTGGCGTACTCGGGCTCCTTTGCGTCCTTGTTGACGAGTAGAAAGAGCACGCCGTCCGAGAGAATGATCTCCTCGGTGGCTCTGGTGCCCTGGTAGGTTCGGACCGTTTCTCCGGTGGCCGCATCGAGAGCCACGAGCGGCGCGTCGAGCCCGAGCGTGACGTAGACGCGATCACCGTCGGCGACCAGGCGCCGGGGCAATTGCGCCGGGCCGCTCTTGAGCGGCCACAGGTGCGTGTGCCATCCGCCCATCTTCCGCTTCCAGAGGATCGTTCCGTTGAACGCATCGCGCGCGATGAGCGACCACTTCGGCGGCACCAGGACCGAGACGCGCGTGGCCTCATCGAAGATGTAGAACACACGTCCGTGGGCCGTGACCGCGGCACTGACGCTGGACATCCGATCGTGATGTCGCGCCCAGCGCGGGCTTCCCACCCACTGCATGCGGCGCGGCGGGCCGACGACCGAATCGTGGGCGACGGCGTTGTTCGATGCGTCGTGCAGGTAGTGCGTCCACTCGTCGATCTCGGCAGGCCACGGTTTCTGCTGCTTCTTCCAGGCATTGCCTTCCCGAATGTACGCAACACCGCGCGGCGCGAGCACGCGCATCACCTCCGCCATCGGAACGCCGTCGAGCTTCTCGGCCACGAGCAGATTGACGAGGTTGTCAACGTACGGCAGCCGCTTGCCCTCGAGCCGGTCGATGGAAACCTGGCCGTAGAGGTCGCGCGAGTGAAGGTGCTCGCGGGCCCGAGCGACGTTGGCGGCATCAGCATCGAGGCCCTGCACGAGATAGCCGTCGCCTGCGCACAGCGCGGCCGTAAGGCGCCCGTCGCCGCAGCCGAGATGAACCACCAGCCCGCCCTTGACGCCGGTAGCGTCGAGGATCTCCCGCGCCTGCTGCGGAACCGGCATTTGCCCGGCGGCCGTCGCGGCAACCAGAAGAGCGATCCCCGCCGACATAGCCAGCGCCCTTCCCGGCAGGAAGCGTTCGCGCGGGTAGTAGCGGCCGGCGCCCCCGCCGGCCGTGCGACCTGCGAGGCGCAGGCCGCTACGACCATGACGGACCGTAGACGATTCCAGGCTCGGCGTGGCTAGTGATCGTGGCACGTGTCTGCACTGCGTTTCTCTCGACATGCCTCATTCTCCGAAATGAGCGTAGCGCACGCACCGACGAACTGCGGCCGGCGTCACGCCTCACGTACAACGTCCGGAAGAAGATCACCGATCGCGGGAGCGACGAGATCCGGTTGCTCCTCTACGGCAATCGAGTCGATGACCGAGCGCTCCCGATACTTGCCGGACAGAACGAAGGCCGCTCGCATGCCCATTCGCTTCGCCCCGGCCAGGTCGGTGAACGGATCATCCGAGACGACCAGCACGGACTCCGCCGGCAGACCGACGTCGTCCAACACCTGCTGATAGTAGAGCCGGCTCGGCTTGCCGATCACGGTCGGTTCAACCTGGGTGGCGTAGGCGACGGCCTCGACGATGGCTCCGGCGCTGGGCGAGCGCCGACCCTGGGCGTCGAGGAACACACGGTTGCGGTGCAGGGCGATGAGTTCGGCCCCCTTTCGACTCACTGCATCGCACGCCAACCTCAGTCGCTCGTAGGTCAGGTCCGTGTCCAAGCCGACGATGACGGCGCCGACCTCGCTGGTGTCGGCAACTGCGAAACCCTCGTCGGCGAACATTTTCCTCAGCGCCGCCGTGCCCAGCACCAGGCACCGGGGCGCCCCCGCGCTGCGGAGATGAGTGGCCGCCGCGCTGATGCAGGTATGGGTCTCTGCGACCGAGAAGTCGAACCCCGCCCGGCCGAGCTTGTCGCAGATGGTCGCCTTGGAATCCGTTGTGTTGTTCGTAATCAGACGAAGCGCCAGCCCGGCCTCGCGGACCCTGCCGATGAACTCCACAGCGCCCCCGACCGCCTGATAGCGTTTGTCCACCACCAGCGGGCCCTCCACGTCCAGCAACAGTCCTTCGATCTGCACGATGATCCGCCGCTCTTGACTCCAACCTGCAACAAGCATCTTGCCCGCATAGCCGCCCGTTCGCAAGCCGCTCTTCGCGATCTCGCAGATGCTTCTCGTCGGACCGTGCATCCGCGGCATTGCATGCCGGTACAAAGCAACAGCAGATTCGAATGAGTCCGCACAGGTGCGTGCGCCGAGCGGGAACTACGCGAAGGGCAGCGAAGTCAACGCGCCCCGCGTTCGGGGAGCGGGTATGGTTCGTAGGGGCACGATAGCACTGTCGCTTCTAGTGGTGTGCCTGCTTGCTGCCCTCGGTCTGGCAAGTCGCGTCACGGGCCCACTCCGTTGCAGAACAGCGGACGGCCAGATGCGGGTCAGCGTTGACGACTGGCGGATCTCTGTCATGCGTCTGACCAAGCCACGGGAGTCCAGCCCTCCCACCACAAGTATTGGCGTTCCTTGTGTGCTCTCGTTCGAGCGTTTCGCGGCTTGGCCGGGCGGTCTCCTGGGCCCGGTGTTCGGCTGTACCCTGCAGTGCCACCTGTTTCTCGCCATTGCCGTCCTGCCTGCGTACCCCGGGATCGCCCTCGCGACCGCACGTCGTAGACAAGAACACCGTCGACGCCTGGGCGGCCTGTGTGTCAAGTGCGGGTACGACCTCACTGGAAACGTGTCGGGCGTGTGCAGTGAGTGCGGGGCGGCGGTCGACGGTGTCAACAAGCCGGACGGAGAGCCTCCGGATGTCTTGCCGGCTGCAGGTCCAGAGGGTGGCGCCAGCGGTGGGCGCAATCGGCATGGAACGAAGCGCCCGACAGAGAGGCTCGGTGCGGAATCGCCATTGGTTGCGACCAGAAGGATCGGAGCTTCGGCCGTGATTGTCGCTGCCATCGCCGCTGCAGCCGGTACGGGCGGCTGTGCGCGCGGTACGGCCGTTGAACACCTTCTCCATCATCAGGGACCTGGCCAGGACTCGCATGACCCGCGTTCACCTGCGGCAAGCGATCTTGTCGGAGAGTATCACTCGAGTCACGGTTACACCTCCTTCGGGCTGCAACTACGAAAGGACGGTTCGTTCGCATATGAACGGAGAGGGTGCCGTGGCGTCTATGGGCGCATCTCAGGTTCCTACTCGATCGATAGGGGCGTTGTCGTTCTCTCTTGTTCTGAGCTCCCCGTCCGCGGGCTGGGCGCCGAGCGACTGGTCCCCGTGCGCTGGGACGATAGGATCTATCTGATTTCCGAAGGCGAGGTGGGACTGTTCCGCGACGATATCCTGTCTGGATTGCAGCCAGGATACTTCGGCGGAATGTTTCTTATGCGCGCGGGTGACGTACTGAAGGTCGTGACGGGTCTCCCTACGGCACCTGCGCCATGGGGCAGCGAATTCGACGGGCTCGCGACACGTCGGGTCGAGGGCCGAGTCCTCGCGGTGGAGCCGGAACTACGGGAGCGCGATGTGGGATGGGCGACTATTGACGTCGGACGGGATCACGGACTTCTCAGTTCCCTTAGGGTCTGCGACAAAATAAGTGTTGCAACTTAGGCCGGAAATCCGTATCCTT
>CAYMME010000626.1:0-4450 GCA_964391465.1 uncultured Planctomycetales bacterium | reverse complement strand
GTCTGCCCATTGCCGTCGAGATCCCCGGGCAGGTGGGCGATCCGAAAGCAGAACTTGCCCTCGAGGCCTGACACGTCACCGAGAACCGTCAGTTCGACGGTCGTCCATTCTGCCAGTTCGATCGGAACGCTGAGCTGCACCGTGTGCAGCCCGTCGCCATGCTGCGTCAGACCGTCGACTGACGGCGCGGCCGCACCGGTCGAGGTCGTGCACGAGTCGATCAGCGTGACCTCCTCGGTCACGAGGATCTCGACGGTGTCAAACCCCACGTGCTTCGACCTCGGCGAGATGAAAGCAGTCGGGTCCCCGTCGGCGCCCAACCCTTCGCTGATCTCAACCAGAACCGGGCACGCATTGGTCGGGTCGTCCGGGCAGGGATCGCAGTCGTCGATCACGCCGTCCACATCGCGGTCCGGTTCGCAGTCATCGGGTATGTCGTTGTGATTGCAGTTGTTCTGCGCGCTATCGTACTGCACGGCCACGGTGATGAACGTCGATGGGTTGCTGCACGCGTTCGGATTCACGTTACTCGTCGCAACCATCGTGATCGCTGCGTTGCCACTTCCAATCGCGGCATTGAACGCGTCCGCGGTCATCGTTAGTTCGGCAGCGTCCGGCGCTGCCGGGCAGTCATGTGCGCCGGATTCGAACAGGCTGCCGACCGGGGTCCCATTGATGTCCACGTGGATCACTTCACTCGTGCTGTTCAGGTCGGCGCGCGCGGTGAACGACAGCGTCACCTCTCCGGCCGACAGCGGGGGTGTCGGGATTAGGTAGCTCTGCGGGACACCGCTTCCGATCGGCGAAAGTTGTGACGACGCCGCAAGGAAGGTCACCTCGCACTTGTCCGGCGTGTGGTTACCGTTGCAGTCCGTGTGGTCGTCCCCGATTGGGCAAATATCGTCGGAATCGCACACGCCGTCACCGTCTGAGTCATCGGGGTCGTCGTTCGGACACGGATCACATGCGTCCGGCACGCCGTCGCCGTCGGAATCGACGCTGTCATCGAAACCCGGACAGGCGTCGTCCGAGTCGCACACACCGTCGCCGTCGGAATCCCCGGTGGCGTTGTCACCTGCGCACGGATCGCACGCGTCCGGTACGCCGTCGCCATCGATATCGACGGTGTCATCGAAACCCGGGCAGGCGTCGATGCAATCGGGCACGCCGTCGCCGTCCGCATCGGCGGTGTCATCGCCTCCCGGGCAGACATCCACACAGTCCGCAACTCCGTCCCCGTCACTGTCGACGTCCGAGTTGCCACAGCCGCACTGGCCAGGCGCGGACTTGTTCGGGTCGTCCGGGCAACCATCGCACCCGTCGATGACCGCGTCGCCGTCGGAATCCGGTTCGCAGCCGTCAGGCTTGCCGTTGGCGTTGCAGTCGATGTCGAACACGTTCCGGAACATGAACGCCAGGCCGGCATTGCCGTCCACGGAATCTTCCGTCGGCGCACCGATCAGGATGGTCTCGCCGCTGATGGCCACCGACCACCCGAAACGCGGATCCCCATCCACCTCCGCGGGCACCAGCTTGGCAACCTCGGCCCACACGTCGTCGTGCGGGTCCGCCGGGGTCCCACGGTCATCGTGCCGGTACGCGTACGCTACGCCCGTCCGGAGGCCGTCAATCCGCTCGCCGTCATAGGCACCCACGACAACCGTATCGCCGCTGATCGCAACGGACTCGGCAAACGCATAGTCGTCTCCGGAGAACCAAGCCGCTTCGAACCAGGAGTCGTCGGTCGGGTCTGAGGGTGTCCCGCCGTCGTCCCGGTGGAAGAAGTACACGCGGCCGGGGAAGCCGCCACTGGAAACGCCGATTACCGCGATATCTCCACTGATGGCTACAGTTGGACTGAGATCCCCCCCCACCTCGGAGGGCGTGAGCTTGGCTACCTCCGGCCATGCATCGTCGGTCGGATCCGACGGCGTGCCGTTGTCATCCCGTCGGAACACGTAGGCCCCCGCCTTGGCCCCGATCAGGGCATAGTCGCCGCTGATGGAAACGCACCTCCCGAACCTGCCGTACTCGCCCGCGTCGGAAGCGAAGAGCTGGGCCACTTTGATCCACGCATCGTCGCTCGGGTCCGACGGGGTCCCGTTGTCGTCCTGGCCGAACACGTACACGGTGCCGGAGTTGTAGGCAACAGCATCGTCATAGGGATCCCCGACCAGGATGGTGTCGCCGTCGACGGCCACGATTCGGCCAGACGTACTGAAAGGCCGGGTGAGCCTGGCCGTCTGAAGCCACGTATCGTCGCTCGGGTCCGACGGGGTGCCGTGGTCGTCACGCTGGAAGACGAATGCTGTTTCGGTCCGCGATGTGCCGATCACGGCGGTGTCGCCGCTGATCGAGGCGGCGTAGCCGAACACTTCACTACCGCTACCGCCACCGGGTTCGGTCAGTTTAGCCGATTCGATCCAAGTGTCATCGCTCGGATCGGAGGGAGTGCCGCCATCGTCGCGGCGATACACGTACGCCGAGCCGTCATGGTTGATCGAGAACGCCGCAATCAAGGCGGTGTCGCCGCTGACGGAAACGGAGTAGCCGAAGTGGTCATGCCTTTGGGCGTCGTGGGGCGTGAGTCGGGCCGTCTCGCGCGGCGTCGGCTCGCAGTGATCGATGACGCCGTCGCCGTCGCAGTCCCCGTCGGCGACGCACGCCGACAGCCCGGAAATCACGTACGCCGCGCCGGCGTTGCTTGCGACGTCATCCTCACCGATCGCACCAATCAAGGCGGTATCACCGCTGATTGCGACGGAGACTCCGAATACGTCACCCCCCTCACCATCGGAGGGCACGAGCCTAGTCGTTTCGACCCACACATCATCACTTGGGTCCGAAGGTGTGCCGCCGTCATCGCGCTGGTAGACGTATGCCGCGCCCGGACCTCGCCCTTGGATCATCCCGGGCGCGTAAGCCCCAACCACGGCCAGGTCTCCGCGGACGGCAACCGACCCTCCGAAGGCGTCAATCACCGCGCCGGCACATATGCTCAGCTTGCCTGTCTCGACCCACGCGTCGTCGAACGGGTCCGAGGGCGTCGCATTATCGTCACGCCGAAAGGCGTACGCCGCCCGCCCTCCCGGTGACCCGATCACCACCGTGTCGCCGCGGATTGCGACGGCCCGCCCGAAGAAGTCATTCCCCGCCGCATCGGAGGCGGTGAGCTTTGCCAGTTCGACCCACGAGTCGTCGCTGGGGTCCGACGGCGTCCCGTTGTCGTTGCGGTGGAAGACGTAGGCCGAGCCGGAGGAGTAGCCCGCATCGTCATCGTCTGTCGCTCCAATCACGGCGGTGTCACCGCTGATGGCGACCGAAGCTCCGAAGGTATCGTGCGTGGCGGCATCGGAGGCAGTGAGCTTGGCCGCCTCGACCCACGAGTCGTCGGTCGGGTCGGACGGCGTGCCGTTGCGGTCGCGCCGGAACACGTAGGCAGACTCGGAACGGGTGCCCGCAACGACGGTGTCACCGTCGATCGCAACGGAACGTCCGAAGTTGCGTTGGTCCGCACCGTCAACCGCGGTGAGCTTGGCCGCCTCGACCCACATGTCGTCGGTCGGGTCCGACGGTGTGCCATAGTCGTCTCGGTAGAAGACGTATGCCGCGCCGGAATACGAACCTGCACCCTCGTCACCATCCGCCCCAATCACGGCGGTGTCGCCGCTGATGGCAACCGAATAGCCGAATAGGGCTGACGTCGCGGCGTCGGAGGCAGTGAGCTTGGCCACCTCGACCCAGGAGTCGTCGGTCGGGTCCGACGGCGTGCCGTTGTCGTCGCGACGGACAACGTAGGCAGACCCGGAGTGACTGCCTGCGTCATCATCCAAGGGGGACCCGATCACGGCGGTGTCGCCGCTGATGGCTACGGAGTTGCCGAAGTAGTCATCCTTCGCGCCGTCGGACGCGGTGAGCTTCGTCTCGAGGCACTCACCGAGCACGACGGCCGGACCGACCGTCACCACCACGACCCCCACCAGGACCAGACCGTTCAAGACTCGGATATGAGTGATCACAACGAAACCCTTCTCCCTCGCGAGCCGCATCCGAATGCCGGACGCGCGCCGGACCATCCCCCTGCGTATTCCCGATCCGATAGTACCCTGGCAGACTTCGCGTCATGCCCATAGGGTCTCAGACGACATTCAGATTATCACAGACCATCTCAGCTTGTCAATACTGCGGTTCCGATTATCCGCGGCGGTGTATGTAGGATAGCCCGAGGCCGGCCGGTTCCTCGAAGCTGTCAGCCCTCAGCTCTCGGTGATCGGATGCGCAGGGTCCGCCATGCGGAACGACGCGACGTGCGCACACTTGCGCCGGAATCCGCACGGCAGACCCTACGCGCGGGTGCGAGACGGACTCGCACCGGCGGCGCGAGCCTCCATCCTTTGTCCCCCCGTCCCTTCGTCCCCCAGTCCCTTCTCCCCTACGGACACGTGCACAG
>CAYMME010000625.1:0-4451 GCA_964391465.1 uncultured Planctomycetales bacterium | reverse complement strand
CCAGCGGGGCAAGGCGCTCAAGGAGCAGGCGGCGGGCATCCTCACGCGAGCCGAGAAGGCCGACCAACCCGGGACCGTCGTCCGGAAGGCGTTGCAGATCCTCGACGCGCCCAGGGAGTCGAACGCGATGAGCGCCCTACGGGCGGAGGCCAGAAGCCTCGGAGAGGAGTCCAACGCGATCATCGGCTACCGCGTCCCCGCCGTCTTCATCGTGGAAGACCTGGATCTCCTGGAAATCGGTTGGTGGAAGAAGACTCTCCGAGAAGCCCTATCGAGCGAGGATGATGCGAGGATCCGCAACGCCGCCAAAATGGTGACGGATTACGAGAATCCGGGCGTGGGAGGATGCTACGACAACCTGGGATGGCCATCAGAGCCGGAGCACCTGATTCACGGTTCTACACTTTGGGGATACCAGCCTTTCCCCGGCCCCGCGAGACTCTCGCATTACAATCTCGCCTACTCGCGGGGAAGAGACGGGCGTGGCGTGACTTTCGCGTACGATCATCTGGATCCCTCCGCACGGTATGTTGTTCGATTATCGATCAGAGGGCGTTCAAGAGGGCAAGACGGGACGAGCAAGCCGCCACCACTGGAGGAGGGCCTACAGGCGGATGGGCAAGTGATCAGCGATGGATTTCCGGTACCGGCGGGCGATGTGACATTCCAGGAATTCGAGCTGCCCGCGGAAACCACCAAGGACGGGAAGGTGGAACTACTCCTTACGAGCAAGTCCAAGACCATGCCGTTCACCGCCGCGCTGGAAGTGTGGCTCATGCGTAAGGACAAGATGCCTTGGACCGTACGATTCTAACGTGGCGGATTCGCGGTCGGATGGCGGTTCGTCCTGGTCTTGCCGATTCTCTGTGCTTTGGTCGGCTCGACACGTGATCGGCTACGGTGCCGCCATGAGGAGAATTGCGATGCGCAGGTCGCTCCATGAGACATGCTTGATGGTTGGTGCGATTGTGCTGTTGGTACGAACCGGCCACGGCGCGGTCACGGGACTCTCGCTGACGGCTCCCGGTGCCGCCGAACTGGCGGGCGCCCTGTTGCGGGACTGCGGTTTCCTGCTCGAAGCGTCGCAGCGCGCCGCACTCGATGAAATCAATCGGGCACTTCGTGAGGCCGAGTCCAAGGAGCAAGAGGCAACCGACGAGGGGACGAAGCGCGAGGCGACTGACGTGCGAAACACGGCCGCGACGAAGCTGATTGCGTTGCTGAACGGCGTACCACGCACCGTCCGCATCTCTCTGGTCGACGGGCAACCCAGAATGCCGAGCGATGAACCGGTTGCGTTGCCCGGCGACACGGGCGGCCTCCTGTTCCGCTTTGACGCCGGGCCCGGCCCGACGCGCTGCGTGAACATCCGTGCTGATTTTGCGCAACCGGTGTCATCGTTCTCCGTCGATGTCGCCTCGGCGGGCGTGACCTGGGCGCTGGTGGGGTTGCGCAACGTGCCCGACCGGCGCACATCGTTCCTGCTGGAACTCGAGCAGCAAGGCGGCCCGACCCTGAAACTGCCCGTGCAGGTCAAGACGATCACGAAAGGTCGGCTCAAGGTGACGATTCTGTCGGCCGACACGGGCAAGCCGGTGCCGGCGACGGTGCGCATGGTCTGGAAGACCGATGGCCTCGATAGAAAGCCCAGCAACGCCATCGAGTTCGCCGAACAGTTCAACAACATCGGTTCGGGTCGGCGTAAAGCGAACCTGCCCGGTCGGCTGCGCGGCGCGTACTGGTGCGTGCCCGAACCATTCGACATGGCCGTGCCGCCGGGCGAGTGGGAGATCGTCGTCCGGCGCGGGGTCGAGCACATTCCGCTGTTCGATACGTTTTCCGTCAAGTCGAATCAGGTGGTGCAGAAGACCTACCGACCACGGCGCTGGGTCGACATGCGCAAGCACGGCTGGTACTCCGGCGACGATCATGTCCACTGTCAGCTCCTGAGCCAGGCCGACGCCGAGCGTCTGATGGCGTGGATACAGGCCGAGGACATCCACCTAGCCAACGTGGTCAAGATGGGTGATATCAACCGAACGTGGTTCGAGCAACGCGGCTTCGGACCGGAATACCGCGTCATCAACGGTGACTACGTGCTCTCGCCGGGCCAGGAATGCCCCCGTACGGACGCCGAGCTCGGTCACACGATCGCCATGAGGACGACAAGCATGGTGCGGGACACGGATAAGTACTATCTGTACGACTGGGTGTTCGACACCGTCCACGCCCAAGGAGGGCTGTCCGGGTATGCGCACGTGAACTCCAACCGCTTTCACGTCGACCGCGACATGAGCATCAACATCCCGAAGAACAAGGTCGACTTCGTCGAGCTCCTTCAATTCGCGCACCTGGGTACGGCCGTGTACTACGACTTTCTGAATACCGGCTTCAAGATGACGGCCTCGGCCGGCTCGGATGTGCCGTGGGGCGGTACGGTCGGCGAGGTGCGGATGTACACCTATCTCGGCGACCAGCCGTTCACCGCCGACGCCTGGTTCGCAGCGCTGCGGCGCGGACGTACGTTCGTCACCAATGGTCCCATGCTCGACTTCCGCGTGGACGGGGCCGGGCCGGGCGACGAAATCCGCGCCTCGGAAAACCGCAGCGTCCGCATCACGGCCCGGGCGTGGGGCCACTCCGAACGGATGGTCCCCACGAAGCTGGAGTTGATCCGGCACGGCGACACGATGGAAAGCGTCGCGAATCCGAAGGCGGACAAGGCCGAGCTCGAAATCGCACTGGACGTGCCGGCCGGGCACGGGTTTTGGGTAGCCGCGCGGGCCGAGGGCAGCGATGGGTCGCGCGCCCACACGACTCCGGTCTACGTCATCCGGGAACCGCTGCGTTTCTGGAAACACGAGGCCGTCGACGAGCTCATCCGCAAGCGGCTGGCGAGTCTGGACGAGGTCGAGGGCATCGTGGAAGAAGCGAGAAAGCGCAATCAGGCCGGCGAACTCGAGAACAACCGAGCGCTCAAACAGCTCGCCCTCCAAGGGCAGCAACTCCTCGAACGGGTCGCCGCCGCGCGGAAGCTCTACGAGAATCTCAGTCGTACCGCCGAGCGCGAGCAGTCCCTCCGCCAAGCCGTGCGGTGACGCGGCGCGAGCGGTGCGACGTTTCACACACGGTCAGCGCGAATTCGTTCGATCATCGCTCCGCTTGAATCAATGCGGCGTCTGCGTGACAATGCCCTTCAACTGGCGAAACGGAAACGGGCTCTGGACGCGTCCAACCTGCGGCAGGTGGACGGGTCCGAGTGTGCGACGAAAGGTCACGAGGGCGAGGGGTAATCCGTCCGCCTTCCGCGCATTCGACAGAGACGGAGCGATCCCCTGCGGCGGGTGAAGATCGCAAAGCCAAGACGGAGGAAAATGCGTGAGGCGCGCGGCCTCGCTCTCCGTGCCAAACGGATCTGTGAGTCACGCAGATCACGCGTTGAACGCAAAGGAATCAGCATGACGAACGCAACACGCCGTTGGGGTACCGGCCTGCCCTTTTGCCTCATCGTGATCTTCCTCCCGGGTTGTGCGGCCAGCAAGAACACCGCGGCACCCATGAGCGAAACAAAGGCGCAAATGAGTGTACCGCGAGTGGATTTCTCTTTCGAGGTCGCTCGCGTATGGTCAGGGCAGTTCGTTGGTTTCGATCTGGTGACGAGAGGAAACCATCAGTGCGTCGGCTACTATGACCACGAGGGGCGAATGACCCTGGCCCTGCGCACGCTCGATGCGAACGAGTGGGCTTTTCATCATCTTCCCGAGATGCCCAACCTGGGCTGGAGCGGTCACAAGGATATCGTGCTGGAATTCGATGATGACGGCTACCTTCACGTCAGCGGCAACATGCACGGCAGCCCACTCATCTACTTCAGATCAACCCGGCCTCATGACCTTCAAAGTCTGGTACGCGTACCGGTCATGGTCGACAGCAGTACCGAGCGGAAATGCACCTATCCGCGATTCGATCGAGGCTCCGAGTTGGGCCTTGTGTTTCACTACCGCGACGGGAGTAGCGGCAGCGGAAACGAGATCTATAACGTCTATAACCTTTCCACGAAGACTTGGCGAAGGCTGCTCGATACGCCGTTGATAGACGGCGAGGGTAAGCGAAACGCGTACAACGGCGTGACAAAGGGACCGGACGGATACTTCCACCTGTCCTGGATCTGGCGAGATACGCCCGACTGCACCACCAATCACGACCTGTCCTATGCGCGCAGCAAGGACCTGCTTACATGGGAGACGATAGACGGCAAGCCGATTCGGCTACCCATAACCTATGACACGGCAGGAGTCGTGGTGGATCCCGTGCCCGTCAACAGCGGCTTTGGTGGGGGCGGTCTGGGTTTCGACGGAGACGGCCGGCCGATACTAACTTATATCAAGTTCGATGCAGAAGGTATGACGCAGGCATATAACGCGAGATGGGAGCATGGCGGATGGAAGATT
>CAYMME010000624.1:0-4460 GCA_964391465.1 uncultured Planctomycetales bacterium | reverse complement strand
CCCCGGCGCCCCCTTGAGCCCAGCTTAGGTCGCTGAACTGCGCAACTTGGGCTAGTATCGAGCGCAGGGCGCAGCGGCGAACACGGAGTAGTCGCGGCGAGAAGGTTTCCGAGGTTGGGGGGGCTTGACGCGATCCGCGCTTCAGGTTCGGGGCAACGGTAGGCGCACGACGGCGCCGGATGCGGCGGACTTGTAGGCGGCCATGAGTGTTTCGACGACGGACGCGCCGTCCGCGACGCTCACCTCCGGCTTGCGCCCGGATTCGATGCAGTCGATGAATCGCGCCTGATCGCTGCGCGTCCCAGCTTCGGTGGGTTTGATCCACACTTGCTTCGGCGCGGTGCCGGCTGCGGCCGTGGTGGATGACCAGAAGCCCATGGGGTCGTCGGGATTTCGCTTCGGCGCTGTCCACGGCGGCGCGTCCGACGACACCGCGACCCGCGGTGCATGTCCGTCCACAATTGCGCTGTCGCGCGTGCCGACGAGGACAACGCGGTTCGGTCCGTAGGCCGGATGGGCGTGCCAGCCGATTCGGCCCGCGGTGACGGTGGCCGCGATGCCGCCGTCGAGCGTCACGGCCAATGCGGCGAAGTCTTCCACATCGTTGCGGACGTGCTCGGCAAAGAAGTAATTGGCGGTCACGGCTCGTACGGTCCGCACGTCGCGCCGGGTCAGCTTGCGGATCATGGCGAGTGAGTAGACGGCGGTGGTGAACATCTCGCGCTTCGAGTCGACGAACGTGAACCGGTTGGGCGGGTAGTGCTCGGTGCGCGGCTTGCCCAGCGGCGCGGTGCCGGCCGGGCCCTTGGCGAAGAGCAGGTCGCAGTGCACCGCCGTCAACTCGCCGATTCGCCCGGAGTCCACGACCCGTTGGGCCCGCGTGGCCCAAGGCGTGTGCACGAGCGAGAACATCTGGCTGCAAACGCCCGCAGCCTTGACTGCCTTCGCCAGGGCATCGGCGTCGGCAAGGCTCGCGGCCAGCGGCTTGTCCATGTACACGTGCTTGCCTGCACGGGCTGCGCGAGCGCCGATGCGGGCCCGGCGTTCCGGCTCGGCGCAGACGCACACGATATGAACATCGTCGCGGCTCAGGGCCTGCTCGAGGTCGGGCAAGTACGGGATGCGCAACTCCGTCGCCAACTCGCGGTTGAGCTTCTGCCGCAGTTCCGGCAGGTTCGGCTCGTCGGTCAGTCCGACGAGACGGCAGCGCGCGTCGGCGGCGAACTGCGGTGCGTAGTTCTCCTGATGCGTCCGGCTGCCAGATACCAGGAGTACGCCGTATCGGGACGCGCCGGCCATGTCAGGTCCCCTCCTTGACCACAACCGAGGCGGCAGTCCTCAACGACTCGCCGACGGCCGCACGGATCGCCTGGCCATCTCCTCCCAGCGGGGCCGGCTCATACGGGACCTCGAGCAGCATCGTGCCCGCGCCACCGTCCCACCGCAATGTGCCGTGGTTGCCGATTACGAGCAGATCGGCAACAGGTGCTTGCGACGCCATGAGCAACGCCGCCGTGATCAGGGCTGTCTGGCCGGCCTCGAACTCGACCAGCACGGTGAGTTGCCCGCTCTCGGCCCCGCCCAGGGCATAGAGCCGCGCCGGCTTGGACTCGAACCAGGCGGAAACGTGCGTGGTCATCTCCGCGAGGATTGCGTCGAGGTGCCCGTGGTCGGCAGAGAGCTGCAGGAACGCACGCACCGACACCGCCCGGCCAACCTGATTGGTGTGCAGTGCCGACGTAACCACACTGTGGATCGATGCAATCGTGCTCACGGTCGCGTCCAATGCCCCGGCGCTTCGTTCCCGCCCCATCCGCCGCAGCGCTCCTGCGCAGCGGTATGGGACGCCGGGTCCCTCCACCGCACGCCGGTGTTCTCAACCGGGATCACGGGCAGGTGCACGCCGGTCTGGTCGGCAAGCCCGCCCCGTTCCAGGCGCCGGTGCCGTCCGGGTTCATCCCTTCATCGCTCGTTCCGTTCCAGATTTGGCCGAACTTGTTGGCGTCGTTGATGTTCACCTGTCCGTCGTCGTTGAGGTCGGCGAGTTCCACCGTCTGCGCACCGTTGAACTCGTCACCGAATGCGGTCGCGTCGTTGATGTTGAGCTGTCCGTCCTGGTTGCAGTCGCCCGGCATCCGGCCCAGTTGCAGACACAACACGCCCTGGGTCCCGGAACCGTTCTCGACCGTCAGCTCCACCGTTGTCCACTGGGCAAGTTCGATGGACGCGTCGAACTGCACTTCATGCTGGCCGCCACCGAGTTGGACTATACCGGTCACGGTCGGTGCCGCACTTCCGGTCGATGTCGTGCACGCGGAGACGAGCGTGACATCCTCCGACACCAGGATCTCGACCGAATCGAACGCCACCGTCTTCGCGGTCGGTGAGATGTACGAGGTCGCATCCGGGCCCAGCCCGTCCGTGACGTGAACCAGCTCCGGCGGCGTCGCTGTGCAGGGGGCGAACTCCGGCGGATCGCCGGGCTCGGTCCAGGCAAACAGAAACTGATCCCAGTCGTCGCAGTCGATGTCGTTGTTGCTGTCGAAGTCGAAGAAGAACTTGCACTGCGGCCCGTCCGGATCGTCGAAGCACGCAGCGAATGCCGTGGCGTCGTCCGCATCCACGTCGCAGTCGCCATCGGCGTCGCCGGACGGGTCCGCTGGGCCCTGGGCAACCGTTACGCTGCCGGCATCCACGTCATTCCACGGAACAACACCCCGCCCCAGGGCCGCCAAGCCTGTGCTGCTCGGCTCGAGCGTGAACGCAGCGGCCTGCAGCGCTTGATCGGGCAGCATCTCCACAACGGCCACACGTGCCCACTCCGGCTCGACGCCTTCACCACCCGGCAGCGTCGACCCTCCCAGTTCGTCAACGACGTCTGCTACCACCGTGCCCGTCTCGAGGATGTTGTAGATCGTACCGTGTGTAATACTGCTGACGGACGCCGCGCATGAAGGGAATCGGAGATCCACGTGCGCCGTGGTCAAGCCCGTGTTGATGTCGCCCACGTCGCTGACCCAGAGTTCGACATAGTACGGGGTGCCCACGGCCACCGTCGTGAGGGTGGTGGGGAGTGTGGTCGTCGTGTCGGACGCCGACGGGGTCGTCAGCACGACCAGGCGGAACTCGATGTCGACCGAGCCGGTGGGTGCGGCAGGCCCTTCCTCTTCCGCCATGCCCTCCTCTTCGGCTTCGCCGCCCCCGGTGGCACAGGGCGGGAACAGGATCGACGGGTCGTCGGCGGACTTCAGCCATCCCGTGGCGAACCAGCTCAGATCACCGGGGCCCACGAAGCCGTCGCAGTCGAAGTCTCGCTCTTCGGGAGCAGGCGGAACCGCGGTCAGCCACGAGAGGGCAAAGATCGAAAGGTCACCCAGGCCGATGAATCCATCAGGATTGCCCATCGGGTCGAGGTCATAGGAGACGGTCGCCGGTGTGATCTGGAGATCGGCCGAGATCAACTCTACGAACGCCGGGTCGATGATTCCCCGACCGAGCGCGGCGATGCCCGTGGCCCCGACCGTCGGCGTGGCTGTGCATACGGGCGTCTCGACGCCGGCGGTCATCTGGGTCCATCCGACGCGAACCCATTCCGGCTCGATTCCACCCCCACTCGGCAACGCCGCACCCCCGAAGTTCTCCACCCCCACGCCGTCGGGCAGGATCGTGCCGCTCGCGAGAAAGTCGAAGATGGTTCCGTGGAACAGATTCGTGGCAACCGTTTGCCCACAGAACGATAGATCGACGTATGCTCCGGTCAACCCGGTATTTGTGTCGCCAACGTCACTCGCCCATATCTCCACGTAGTAACTCGTGCCGCGAACGACGCCCGGTGTCGCCGAGGGCAAC
The DNA here is from genome assembly GCA_964391465.1 of uncultured Planctomycetales bacterium. GTDB lineage: Bacteria > Planctomycetota > Phycisphaerae > UBA1845 > CAYMME01 > CAYMME01. Next base: position 611 of record CAYMME010000624.1, on the reverse strand, counting down.
GCGCTGCGGACCTCACTCGTCATTGCGGGATTCAGCAGAACCGGCACCGCCGCGACGCGCACGTCGATCTGGCACTCGTCCGGCACACCATTGGCGTCGGTGTCCTCGCTTGTCCCGGTAGCGATGTCGCAGGCGTCGAGGACTCCATTCGTGTTGCAGTCATTGCCGGCCAGCTCGCATTCGTCCGGCACTCCGCTGGTGTCGCAGTCCTCACTCGTGCCGGACGAAATGTCACAAGCGTCGGGAATGCCGGTGTTGTTGCAGTCCGGATCACAACTCGCCGTGCAGTAGAACGGCCCGCCCGGCGCCGTGCTGTTCTCGTCGATCTCGCACTCGTCCGGTGTGTCGTTGCTGTTGCAGTTGCTACTCGTGGCGTCGCGCAGATCACAACCGTCGGCAATGCCGTTGGCATTGCAGTCGGGTCCCGCAGGCTCGCACTCGTCCGGGACGCCGTTGTTGTCGCAATCATCGCTTGTGCCGGCCGTGATGTCGCATGCATCGGGGATGCCGTTGTCGTTGCAGTCGGGGTCGCAGTTCGCGGTGCAGAAAAACGGTCCGCCGGGGGCGGGGCTGTTCTCGTCGATCTCGCAGACATCCAGCAGGTCGTTGCC
>CAYMME010000623.1:0-4467 GCA_964391465.1 uncultured Planctomycetales bacterium | reverse complement strand
CGTCGCCTACCTCGTGCCTGTGGTTGGACTCCTTGCGGAGTACGTCTTCATCTACCGGGAGCTGGCCTGCGCGAAGCACACACTGGCCGAAAGCGAGATCCGGCACCGTACCGTCACGGACACCATGGTCGACGGCCTCATCATCATCGACGAGCGGGGACGGGTCGAGGTATTCAATCCCGCGGCGGAGCGGATCTTCGGCTACCGCGCCGACGAAGTCATCGGCCGGAGCGTTACCATGCTGATGCCGGAACCCGATTGCAGCCGCCACCACGAATACGTCGAACGCTACAGGCAGACGGGGGTGCCGCACATCATCGGGATCGGGCGCGAGGTCGAAGGACTTCGCAAGGATGGTCGCACTTTTCCGATGGAATTGGCCGTCAGCGAGATGCGCGTCGGTGAACGCAGGCTGTTCGGCGGCGTGATGCGCGATGTCACCGAGCGCAGGCAGGCCGCCGAGGCGCTTCAGAACGCCAACGCCGACCTCGAGCGCAAGAATGCCGAGATGGAGCGCTTCGTCTCCACTGTCTCTCACGACCTGAAGTCACCGCTGGTCACGATCCAAGGCTTCATCGGATGTCTGAAGCGAGATGCCGGTGAGGGACGGCTCGATCGGCTCGACATGTTTGCGGAGCGGATCGGCGGAGCGGGGGATCGCATGCGACAGTTGATCGATGAGCTGCTCGATCTCAGTCGTGTGGGCCGCGTCGTTGATACCCCCGAGCGCGTGCCCATGACCACGCTGATCCGAGAGGTTGCCCTCCAGCACGAGGTGTCGATGATCGAGCGGGGCATTGCCCTCGACGTGCAGGAGGAAATGCCCGTCCTTTCCGTGGACCGCCGGCGCATGTGCCAGGTGTTCGACAACCTCCTCGGCAACGCGATCAAGTACGGTGCGGATGCGTCCGAGCTCCGGATTGTCGTCGGGGCGACGCGCACGGATGATGAGGTCCGCCTCTTCGTTCGGGACAACGGCTCCGGCATCCCTCGCGAGTACCACGAGCGGATCTTCGAGCTGTTTCAGCGCCTCGACACCGACACGGACGGATCCGGCGTCGGCTTGGCCATCGTCAAGCGGATCGTCGAGGTCCACGACGGGCGCGTCTGGGTCGAATCGGGCGTCGGACAGGGCACGACGTTCTGGCTGGCCTTCCCGGCAAGGGTCACCGGTGACGCCGATGTCGACATCGTGCGGACGGCGCAGAGCCGCGACGAAAACGAACTCGCAACCTGCACGCCGGCTACCGGCGTGGCGTAACGGACGTCGCACGCCCGGCGACGTCATGCGGGCCGCCTCGTACTGTCCGTGCGGCCGCAAGGTCACATACCGAGACGAAACCGTAAGGGAGCGTGGGACGCCGGCCAAGCCGGCATCCGTCTCGCGCAGCGGAATACATCTGGAAACACTGCACTACGGCCCGGTGAGCTGCTCGCGCAACGCCTCGATGTTGAACCGGACTTCGTACTCGTCGAAGAAGTGCTTCTCGTCGGGCGTGTTCAGCGTTACCGCGATGATGTACTTCTCGCCGGCGGTGGGGACCTCATCCCAGGCCAGCTCGAAATGATACATTTGCGACGGACGGTCCCAGAAGGTCGTTTGATCGCCGCGGCTGCGGATCGTGCGCTCCCAGAAGATCAGGCGGTCGCCCTTGCGCTCACCCGACGCGTTGCGGAACGTGTACAGCTCGAAGTTGATGTCGCCGACGACCTTGACCGGGTCGCCGAACGCATCCAGCGCTTGCACCCACACGGTGAGGCCGTCAGGCAGCTCGTCGTCGTCAAAACTCGCCAGGCGCGTGAACGGCTGCACCTTGACGTTGCGAACACTCAGTTCTTCCGCAGGCCCCAGGCCGCGACCGCCGCTCCGACAACCCGGCAGGGCGATAAGAGCGACTGCGACAACGGCGAGCAGATTGCGGATTGCGGGCCCTTGCCCCTTCGCGTCAAGGGTAGGTTGCGGATCGCGGATTACTGTTTGCATGTGGGACCCTCTGCCTGGAAACGAGCACAAGACCGGCCGGATTGTAGGATCGGCCTCGTACGTGTCAAGTCGCCGAGGTGTGTCCGTGCACCGGACGCCGTGTCTTCACGGATTAGGGCGGAGCCGGCTGCCAATGTGCCCACATGGCAGCCCGACCGGGGGCCACCTGGGTGATCGCGTGCACCGCACGATCCGCTACCCGCATCACATAGAGTTGGCGTACGCCGCTGGCGTCGGAGCCGAAGACCATCCGCTTGCCGTCGGGCGAGACACGCGGGTGGTAGTTCCGCGTGCTCGCTACGGAGTGAGTCAACTGCTCGATCCGGCCGTTGGGTGTCACCCGCATCAGTTCCGTTCCTTCGCCGACCTTGGCCGTGTAGTAGACCCACGCCCCGTCCGGCGACCAGGTGGGCACGTCACTGCTCGCGCTGTGAAACGCCGGATGGTCAATGCATTCCACGACGCCGCGGTATCCCCCCCGATCGGCGAGCTTGCGCAGACCGGTTCCGTCCCGCCGCACGACGTGCGGATGGCAGTTGTAGTGCTCGCCGGATACGAACAGCACCCACTTGCCGTCCGGCGACCATGTCGGTACGAAGTTGAACGGTCGACCGGTGTCGACCAGCCGGGCGTTCGATCCGTCGGCATCCGCGAGGAACACCTTGTAGCTCTTGTGATAGGCGATACGTTTCCCGTCGGGCGAGGCGCTGAAGCCGTACGCGAACTCCCTCGACTCCGCGGTGAGGTCCTTCTTGTTCCGGCCGTCGCGGTCCATGCTGAACGGGTGCGAATTGCCCCCAATGAGGGCCTGAAATCCCAGCCGCCCGGGATCGTCCGGCCAGAAGAACAGCCCGGTGTTGTAGATGCTCACGCGCTCCACGGCCGTCAGGTTGGTGAACTCGCCCGAGGCCAGATCCAGCAGGTGCGCGTCGACGAGCCACCCTTCGGTCATGCGGAAAGTCTGATTAGCCTCTTCCCAGGCCGCGTTCTCCGGGCTCTCCCAACCGCACGTGATGATCGCCTTCCGGCCGTCCGGCGACCAGCCCGCGAACTGCGTCCACGTGTGCGGCTTCGTGGTCAGGGCTTCGGCCACCTGCCGCCGCCCGGTCCCGTTCGCCCGCACCACACAGGCCCGCATGCTGGTAAAGTAGGGGTGCATCCCGCCCGGCAGGTCGGCGCGGTACTCGGTGTACCCGATCAGACCGCCGGGTAGGGCGGGCGCAGTCTGTGACGTGGGTCGCTGCTCGGCCTTCGCGGGCCTTAGCGGTGCGACGAATGTGGCGCAAGCGACGCCGACGCACATCATGGTCAATGCGAAATACGAACCCGTGGCGGGGCGGTGGGGCCGATGGATCGGTGCGGCCCTCCTCGTCGATTTCGTCGTCGTCTGCACGATCAAGGTCTCCACTGGTGTTCCCGGTGCCATATTGTGGTTGTCACACATCGGTCTGCTCGTTGCGGCCTTGGGCTTCCTACGGCGTTCCGTTCTCCTGATCACCGCGGCCCTGATCGGCGTCTTCGTGCTGCACACGCTGTGGCTGGCCGATTGTATCACTTGGCTGGCGAGCGGCACGTTTCCGTTGGGCGTGACAAGCTACCTGGCCGACGCCGACGTCTGGGCCTGGGTCGCGACCGCCCACCATTTCTACCTCGCGCCGCTCCTGATCGTCACGGTCTGGCACTACGGCCAATGCCCACGGGCCGCGCTCTCCACCGCCGTCGGGCTCTTCGCATGTCTCACGATCCTCAGTCGCGCACTGCTCGATCCGGTCGGCAACGTCAACTTCGCGTTCGAGGTCGCGACCAGCCTGGACTGGGCGATCTTCGGCTGGGTCAATCGTCTTCCGGTGATCCTGTACCTGATGGCGTTGAACGCGTTCGTGAGCGTTGCCTTCTTTCTCACCACGTACCTCGTCCTTCGCCAGTTGTGCACCTCGCCCACTGCGCCGCCCGTACAGGTGTGACGCAACCCCCACTCTACCCTATGATGCGGCGCATCATGCAAAACCGAGACGCGACCGTAAGGGAGCGTGGGATGCCGGCAACGCCGGCAGCCACCTGCTTCGCGATCCTCTGCTGCTTCCTGACCTGCCCCGCGGTGGCGCGCGCCGCCGAACCTGCTCTGGATTCGGCTGCCGCCCCCGGCTTCGCAACCGCGGACTACGTGACGCTCATCGTGTACCTCGGCGCCCTCGTCGCCATGGGTTGGCACTTCTCCCGGCGCGAGAAGACGACGCACGACTTCTTCCTGGCCGGACGCCGCATCCCCTGGTGGGCGGCCGGGCTCAGCGTCTTCGGCACCCAACTCAGCGCCATCACCTTCATGGCCATTCCCGGCAAGGCCTACGCTACCGACTGGGTGTTATTCCAGGTCAACATGTGCATCGTGCTCATCGCCCCCATCGTCGTGTTAGAAAACCAGCCGATCATACGCCGCCACCACGAGACCACCCTCTAACAGAACCTGGAGAAACGCATCACAC
>CAYMME010000622.1:0-4517 GCA_964391465.1 uncultured Planctomycetales bacterium | reverse complement strand
CCTGGCCCGGCTTCGTGCCGCGGACTACCGCGTCGCGGTGGCGCGGGCCGACCAGTTGCCGGCGGTGCGACTGACCGGCGGCGTCGGGTACAGCGCAGACGATATCGCCAACCTCTTCGACGACTGGTACGTGAATCTCGCAACGAACCTGACCGCCCCACTGTTCGACGGGTCTCGCCGGGCGGCGGAGGTGGATCGTACGAAGTCGGTGGTGGAGGAGCTTCTGGCCGCATATCGCTTCACCGTGCTCACGGCCATCCGGGAAGTCGAAGACGCTCTGGTTGCAGAACGGAAGCAGCGAGAGCACGTCGAGGCGATGGCCCGCGAGCGGGACAACGCACGCCAAGCCGCTACGGAAGCCGGCCAGCGCTACTTGAAGGGGCTGAACGACTACCTGCCCGTCCTGACGAGTCTCGAACGGACGCAGGTGCTGGACCGGAATCTGATCACGGCGCGGCGTGAGCTTCTGGCCTATCGGGTCAGCCTGTACCGGGCGCTGGGAGGGAGTTGGATGCGCGATCTCGAACCGCCTCCTCGGTTGAGCGAAGAGACGCCGTTGGCCAAGTCGGGAGATTCATCGTGACAGAACGTGTACATGCACCTGCCGACGCAATCCGAGTCCTCGAGCCGCCACCGCGGCGCAGCCTGCTTCGCAGGCTGTCGGGGGCGACGCTACGGTACCTGTTGCCCCTGGTGGTCATCGCGGTCGGCGCGATGGGTGCGGTGACCATGGTGCGAACCGCACCGAAGGCCGAGGAGCGCGCACCCGTACAGTCAGGCGCTCTGGTCCAGATCATGCCGGTTCGCACCGCCACCGGACGGACGGTGGTCCGCGCGATGGGCACGGTGATGGCCGCCAAGGAAATCGTGCTCCAACCGCGGGTGAGCGGGGAAATCGTGAAGCTGAATCCGGAATTCGTTCCCGGAGGGCGCCTGCGCGAAGGCGAGGTCATCCTGCAGATCGACCCGCAAGACTATGACCTTGCCGTCGAGAAGAGTCGAAGCGAGGTGGCGCGGGCGACCTACGAAATCAAAATGGAGCGGGGACACCAGGACATCGCACGGCACGAGTGGGAGCTGCTGGGCATGGGGGACTCGGCCAGCGATCTCGACCGTGAACTGGCGCTGCGCAAGCCGCACCTGGAAAAGGCGGACGCGGCGTTGGCGGCGGCCCAGGCCGGGCAGCGTGAGGCCGAACTCAGCCTGGAGCGCACGACGATTCGGGCTCCCTTCAACGGAATCGTAACCACGGAGAACGTGGACCTCGGCACCCAGGTCACGCCACAAACCCAACTGGGCACGTTCGTGGGCACGGACGAATACTGGGTGAAGGTTTCGGTGCCGGTCGATCGACTGAAGTGGGTTCGCTTCCCTGCGCAACGAGGGGAGCGTGGCTCGCCGGTTCGCGTCTACCCGCAACTCGGTACCGACGACGCACGTGAATGGGTCGGCTACGTGTTTCAGCTCTTGGGCGACCTGGAGCCACAGGGGCGGATGGCACGCGTGCTGGTGGCGGTGCAGGACCCGTTGGGTCTGGCCTCCTCGGGAACGAAGAGCTTTCGCCTGTTGATCGGCTCCTACGTCAACGTCGACATCGAGGGGATCGAACTGCCAGACGTCATCTCTGCTCCGCGGGCAGCCCTGAGGGATGGTAACGGCGTCTGGCTCATGAACGACGCGGGCGAACTCGAGATCAAGCAGGTGGACATCACCTACCGCGACCGAGACACCGTGCTGATCAGCGGCGGCCTCGAGGCGGGTGAGAAACTGGTGGTCAGTGATCTCCGTGCCGCAGTGGAGGGCATGAAACTGCGACTCGAGTCGGACGAAGATGCAACAGCCGCAGCCGCCCGCGTTGCGTTGCGGCAGGACGGGAACCGCGTCCATGACGGAAAGTGACGAACACCGCGGGGCCATCGCCTGGATGGCGCGTCATTCGGTGGCCCCCAACCTGCTGATGCTCGTGCTGCTTGTCGGCGGCTTCGTGCTGGCTCTGCGCGTCAAGCAGGAGGTGTTCCCCGAGTTCGATCTGGACATGGTCACGGTGACGGTTCCGTATCCAGGCGCCAGCCCGGAGGAGGTGGAGCAAGGCATCATCCTCGCGGTGGAGGAAGCGGTCCGCGGGCTCGAAGGTGTCGAGGAGGTCAGCTCGATTGCGCGCGAGGGCGCGGGCATCGTCACCATCGAGCTACTCAGCGACTCGGACCACCAGAAGGCCTATCAGGAAATCAAGCAGGAGATCGACCGCATCATCACGTTCCCGGAAGACGCCGAGGAACCGGAAGTGATGCTCGCTTCTCACCGTCGACAGGTGCTCGATGTCGTGCTCCACGGAAACGCCAGTGAGTGGGTACTGCGCGACGTGGCGGAGCAGGTGCGCGACCGGCTACTCCAGGATCCGGAGATCACGCAGGCCGACATCTTTCCCGAGCGCAGATACGAAATCAGCATCGAGGTACCGCAGGCGAATCTCCGTGCCTACAACCTCACGCTGGACCAGATCGCCGACAAGGTCCGGTTCGCAGCCATCGAACTGCCGGGCGGAGGCGTCAAGACCGAAGCAGGCGAGATTCTGCTCCGCATGAAGGAGCGCCGCGATTATGCCGGTGAGTTCGCCGAGCTTCCCGTCGTCACGTCGCCCGATGGCACGGAACTACGGCTGGGCGACATCGGCACCGTGCTCGACACCTTTGAGGACACGGACCGGCTCGGGACCTATGAGGGTCGACCCTCCCTGGGCCTGCACGTGTATCGCATCGGCGACCAGACGCCGATCGGCGTGTCCGACGCGGTCCATAGCCGCCTGGCGTTGATCGAACCGGACCTGCCGCCCGGTATCCACCTCGCCGTCAACCACGACAAGTCGGACATCTACCGGCAGCGACTGGGTTTGCTGCAACGGAACGCATGCCTGGGGCTGGTTCTGGTTCTGTTCATCCTGGGATTGTTCCTCGAGTTCCGACTGGCCTTCTGGGTCACGATGGGGATCCCGACGTCGTTCCTGGGGGCGTTCCTCTTCCTGTTCGGCATGGACGTGTCGATCAACATGGTCTCGATGTTCGCGTTCATCCTGTCGCTGGGCATCGTTGTCGATGACGCCATCGTCGCGGGGGAGAACATCTACGAGTATCGCCAGAAGGGCATGCGGTTTCTGGATGCATCGATCCGCGGGGCGCGCGACGTGGCGGTGCCGATCACGTTCAGCATCCTGACCAACATCGCGGCCTTCACGCCCCTGGCTTTCGTCCCCGGCTTCATGGGCAAGATCTTCCGCGTGATCCCGTTGGTGGTAGCGTCGGTGTTCGTGATCTCATGGGTGGAAGCACTTCTGATCCTGCCGACCCACGTGGCTCACGCGAGAAAGGCCGGGCGCAATCGCGTGGGGCGTTGGCTTCACCACCAACAGCAGCGGTTCAGCGGCTTCGTGTCGCGTCTGATTCAGAAGCGGTACGGGCCGGTGATCGATGCGTGTCTGCGGTACCGCTACCTGACCCTGGCCACAGGCGTCACCGTTCTGATTCTGATTCTGGGCTACGTGGCCAGCGGCAGGATCGGAGTAGTCCTGATGCCGCGGACCGAATCGGATGAGGCGGTGGTGACGGCAACACTTCCGTACGGCTCACCGGTCTCGCGTGCGATCGAGGTGCGCGACCAACTGCTCGCGGCGGCGGAGGCAGTGGCCGCCGAGCACGGCCGGTCACAGCTCGTCGAGGGCGCCATGGGGGTGATCGATGAGAACACGGTCGAAGTGGTGATGTACCTGACCAAGCCCGAGGTTCGTCCGGTCGGCACGATGGCGTTCACGCGGCTGTGGCGCGAACGTAGCGGGGAGATCAAGGGTCTCGAGTCGTTGCGGTTTGAGGCCGACCGCGGCGGGCCGGGGAGGGGAGCCGACATCACCGTGGAGCTGGCACACCGCAATATCGATGTGCTGGACCGCGCGAGTGAGAATCTGGCCGCGTCCCTGAGCCGGTTCGCCAGCGTCACGGACATCAACGACGGCTACACGCCGGGCAAGCAGCAGTTGGACTTCAAGATGCAGCCTGAGGGCCGGAGCCTCGGCCTGACCGCCGCCCAAGTCGCCCGCCAAGTACGCAGTGCATTCTACGGGGCCGAGGCCCTGCGGCAGCAGCGCGGGCGGAACGAAGTCAAGGTGATGGTGCGCCGGCCGAAGCCCGAACGCATCAGCGAGTACGACGTGGAAGAGCTGATCATCCAGACGCCGACCGGCCTGGATGTCCCGCTCCGGCACGTCGCCACCGTCGAACGGGGTCGGGCCTACACGAGCATTACGCGCCGGGATGGGCGGCGAACGGTCAGCGTAACGGGAGACGTCGATCCGCCCAGCGAGACGAATCAGGTCCTCGCGACGCTGCGAGAGACCGCCCTGCCGCGACTAACTCGAGAGTACCCCGGCCTGAGTTACAGCTTCCAGGGTCACCAGGAGGAAATGCGGGAGAGCCTAAGGCCCTGCGATGAAATAACTGTGCCAAGTCATCTCTTCCGTCTTGGCCGAA
>CAYMME010000621.1:0-4523 GCA_964391465.1 uncultured Planctomycetales bacterium | reverse complement strand
CCACGCCCTGCACACTACCGCTTGTGGCTACTGGAGTCAAGGGGATACCCCCTTTTGGGGAATTTCGAGTCCTTGCCCGGGGCCCAGGTCCGCCCGCCGTCGCGCGACTCGGAGCGCACGAGGTACCCGTCGGTCGTCGGCCCGTATCCACCGCCGCGACGGCTGTACGCGATCAGATAGTCGTCGGTGATCTGCACCACGGACGGCTGGATGTTGCCGATCCGCGAGCCGATGCGGTTGGTCTCGGTCCAGGTCTTCTTCTTCGGGTCGTAGCGCAGGAACAGGGACGTGCTGTCCGGACCGACGATCTCGGTGTCGTGACCGGTTTCGTGATAGATCGGCAGCAGGTAGTTCCCGTCGTGCAACACGATGGGCTGGCTGCGAATCATCGTCCCCTCCTCGAACGTCAGCATCATCGGGTCGGACCAGGTCTTCGCCCCGTCGGTCGAGATCTTGGCCTTGATGCGCGAGGTCGACCACGTGTCTCCGTATCGCGAGAGGTAGAACAGCCACACCTTTCCGTCCGGAGCCTGCCAGACGACGGCGTTGCCCTCCGAGCGGTCGGGCGTGTCGGCGATGACGCGGGGCGTGCTCCACTTCTTCTCACCCTTGATCTGCCGGGCCCCGAACACCTTGGTGTCCGTGCCGTACTCGCCCGAACCGCCATAGTAGGCGACATACAGGTCCCCGTTGGCAAGCTGCGTGAACGAAGCGGGGTGCTTGTACTGGGCCGGGTGCTCGGGCCCGAACACCCGTGTGAACTCAATGTCGTCGGCGGCCGTCGCGCAGGAAGCGAGAAGGATCGGTGCCGTCAGCATCAGGTACTTCATCTCAGTGTTCTCCGTGTTTCCGCAAGAGTCGAGCGCTTCTGCAGGGTTGTTGGCCGTACGTCGTCGTGACGCGATGCCCCACGCACACGACCGAATCGTGGCGGCAACGGCTACGATAAGCGAGACGACATCCGGCGTCCACGTTGGGCCCGCAACACGCCGGCTGGCTCGGTTGGAAGTGCGCCAAGGAGTAGGGTACGCTGACCCGCATCTCACACTTGGAGCAGATCGATGAATGCGAAGCTGCTGGTTGGAGCTCTGTCCGTCCCATGCAGTCTGGCCGCCGCGCCCGGCCTCGCCGCCGAGTCGTCAGCCACGGCTTGCCGCGTGCGACTGACGGTCACGTCGGAGTTGCCTTTCCCCAAGGTACCGATGGACCCTTCAATTGACTTCGGCGCGCTGATCCGCAAGGCCGGGTCCACGGGCGTCCTCGACCCGAACTCGATCGAGGTCGTCGACGTCAAGACCGGGACCGCCGTTCCGCATGCGACGACCGAGGACTTCGCCTACGGCGACGCCGGTCGCATCGAGTGGGTCATTCAGGACCCCACGCACACGACCTACGACATTCGGTTCCGTGTGGTGAAGCAGCGCCCGGCGCTCGCGCCGGCCCGCTACACACCGCTGATCGGCGTGGGGGACTTGCTGCGCTACAACGCGGGCGCGCCGCGGACGATCGCGCTGAGCTACCCGAGCCGGCTGATCGACCTGACGGGCGACGGCAAGCGCGACCTCGTCGGTTGCTGGAACTACGCCTACCGGCCGGGCTGGCCCTGGGACGGCATCGTGTGCTACCCGCGGGTCGGCGACGGCGAAGCGTTCGTCTTCGGCAATCTGACTCGCGTGCGCTACGTCGACAAGCCCGACGCGACGCAGTTCAAGCATTTCAGCCGGATCTACATGCACGCCGACTTCGCCGACCTCAACCGCGACGGACTCGTCGACGTGGTCTACTCCCCCAACGGCGGCGATCAGCTTCATCTGTTCCTCAACACCGGCCGGCGCGACGCCGGCGGGATGCCCGTGTTCGCCGCCCACGGAACCGTCTCGCGGCAGACGAAGACGTGGGGCCCCTGCCGCACCGTCGACTTGAACGCGGACGGCGCCGTCGACTTCGTTCTCGGCAGCACGTACGTCAAGAACACCAACAAGGGCGCCTGGCCGATCACGGCGGCCAAGGCCGTCTCGCTGGATGCTGGTCGTGATCCGTGCTTCTACGACCTGGACGGCGACGGGAAGCTGGATGCCGTCTGCCTCGTCGATGGACCGGGCGAAGAGCCGCGGGCGCACCGCGTCGCCTGGCGCAAGAACCTTGGCGGCGACCCGCCGGAGTTCGGACCGGCCGCGTTTCTGGAAGACATCAAGGACTGGTGGTGCAGCTACCTGGCGGCAGTCCCCGACGGACCGCGGCGCGGGTTGCTCGTCCAGCACGACGTATACACGACCGTTTCGTTCTACGAGCAGATCGCCGATGCGGACGGCAAGCCGCGGTTCAAGCGTTTCGGCCGGGCGGGCTCCGTGTCGGCCGTGCTGGCCTTGAGCGATCAGGCCTGGCCGTGCGTGTGCGATTGGGACGGCGACGGCAATTGGGATCTTCTCGTCGGCGGCGGATACGGCTGGCCGCGCATCCTCATCAACAAGGGCAGCAACGATCGCCCAGCGCTGGCCGAGCCGCAGTTGATCCGTGCCGAGGGCAAACCCATCCGCATCCTTCGCGACGAGATCTTCGGCGGTGAGCACTGGCACAACATGGGCTACCCGTACCCGACCTACGTGAACTGGGACGACGACAAGCTCCCCGACCTGATGCTGCCCAACGAGACCAACCGCATCTTCTGGTACGAGAACACGGGCACGCGAGCCAAGCCGAGGTTCGGCAAGCGGAAGCAAGTCATCTGCGACGGATATCCCGACTCGCCGGAGCTGCGGGCCAAGACGCGGGAGCGGGCCGCAAATCGAAAGGTCCCGAACCACGCCTACCCGTATGAAGAGGAGCGACCGTTCTTCTGGCGGACGGGGGCCGCCTTCGCCGACCTCAACGGCGACGGCCTGACCGATCTGATCACGCACGACGGCCACAAGCGGAAGGCAACCCTGTTCGCACAGTACCGCGACCCGAACGGCGCACTGCGTCTTCGCAAGGACCGCGTGCTGAAGCTCGCCGACGGGAGACCCATCGACGACTCGATCGTCAACCGCAAGCAGCACTGGACCGAGTCGTTCAAGTGCGCCGACTGGGACGGTGACGGCCCGTTGGACCTGATCTACAGTTGCGCGGGCTCGACGCCCGGATCGAGCATCTTCCTGCTGCGCAACAAGGGCACGAAGCAGGCCCCCGTGTTCGACAACCCCGTGCCGCTGCGCTGCTTCGGCAAGCCGATCAAGGTCACCAATCACGGCCCGCACCCGTGGGTCGGCGACCTCGACGGCGACAACAAGCCCGACCTGTTGACCTGCGTTGAGTGGAGCGTCTATCCGTTCTTCAGTCACGCCGCGATCGAGATGGAGAGACGCCCCGAGTACGAGCTCTCACCGCTAGAACCATTGCAGGCAGACGAACCATGATCCGAACCACCACCGCCTGTTCCCTTGTTCTCTCGACATGCTTCTCGCTCGGCGCGCACGGCGCCGAGAGCGCAACGGGCGAGAAGCTCCAAACCGCGACGATCCAGCGCGGCGACTTGTCGGTGCTCTTCCGCGACAACTCCGAATCGCGGCGCATCCTGAGCGGCGTGCAGTCGCTGTTCAACGTCAAGCATGCGAAAGACTTCGACGCGTACGATCCCGACACGTCCGGCGCGTCGGCCGGCCTGAACTTCGAGCACATCATCAGCGGGCACGCCGATCCGGCCAACAAGTTCACGCCCCGTCACGGTCCGTACTCGCTCCACCACCGGCCGGGTGAACCATCGGTGATGCTCGTCCGCAAACCGCAGGACAGTCCGTGGGCCGTGGCCAGCACGATGAAATACACCGTCACCGTGCCGCACGCCATCGACATGGAGTTTCGATGCACGCCGCACGACGCCAACCGTTTCGGCAAGCGCGGGTACGCCGTCTTCTTCTGGGCCAACTACATGAACGACGTGGCCGACGTCGCCCTGCACTTCCGCGGAGTCGACAAACCCGGCGGCGAGGAGAAGTGGATCGCCGCCGACGCACCGAAGACGCATGACGACTATATCGGCGGCGGAACGTACCGGCACGCGAACGCCGCCCCGCTGGAATACGACGCCGACCACAACTTCAAGCTCAACGTGTGGAGCTACGATTCCCCGCGATTCACGAAGCCGTTCTACTACGGCCGGGCCGCCAACGGCATGGTGTTCATCCTCATGTTCGACCGCGGTCACACCCTCGAAGACGAGGTGCGATTCAGTCTGTTCAAATTCAAGCTGAACAACTGGCCGCGACCGGCGTGGGACTTCCAGTACGTCATTCACAAGGTCGAGCAAAGCCGGCAATACGGTTACAGGGCCCGAGTGATCTGGAAGAGGTTCGTCAACCCCGACGACTGCCTTCGTGAGTATGAGACGTGGGCGAGAACGCTTCAGGAGACGGAGTAGTGTTCCGTCACCGTTCGGCCTCCGGGTTGGGTGCCACTGGCGGCTTGTCCGCCAGTGCCGACGCACAGCAATAGCACGGGCAGGCAAGCTGCCCGTGGCACCCAACGCCGTTAACTGTTCTGGGGTC
>CAYMME010000620.1:0-4531 GCA_964391465.1 uncultured Planctomycetales bacterium | reverse complement strand
GATACACAGCAAAACCGCGAACGTCGCAGCATGAGACAGTTAACGGCGTTGCATGCCACCCTGGCCATACGCGTACAGGACGTGAGTCCCGGGATGTGGCCGCACAGTTGTGCCCGAGCCCCGGAAGGGCGAAGGTCACTCTGTCTGCCTTGGATCTGACCGACTCACTCCCCGACGACGAAGCGTTTGCCGTCCTTGAGCCAGTAGTCTATGGCGCTGCCGGCGTTGTATTTGTAGGTGCTCTTCATGGCGGCCAGGGCCTTGGGGTCGCCGAGTTCGCGGAAGGCCGCGTCTTTCGGGTTGAACTTGTTGAACGTGTAGATCCCGCTCACGCCCGCGTTCCAGGCGTTGAGGGCCTCGCCGCGCCAGACTTCGATGTTGCCCTTGATGCGTGATGCGCTCAGGCCCGCGTAGACCGGCACGCCGTACGGCTTGGCGAGCGCGACCAGGTTCTGCCACGGCTCGATGCGGAAGTAGCCACCGCCGGTGACGATGTCGATCAGGCCGTCCTCGAGCCAGCGAGTAACGTCGAGGCCGATGGCCTTGGCGTACCGGGTCGAATCGGGCACGCGCACGGCCACGAGCATCGGCCGGCCGCGCTTCAGACTCACCTGCTCGGTCATCTTGCGTATGCGGGCCAGCAGCGCCGTCATCATGTCACAGTGCGCTTGCGTCACCTCGGCGCCCGTCATCTGCGGCTTGAAGTAGACCGGGTGACGGAAGAAGTCCATCTCGACCCCGTCCACGTCGTAGCGCCGGCACACGTCTTCGAAGATGCGGAAGACCTTCTCGCGGACCTCGGGCAACTCATAGTTGACCGCCGACCAACGGTGCCCGCCGTAGGGCAGCTTGTCGCCCTTCTTGCCCATGAGGTAGTCGGGGTGATCGCGTTTCCACTGGCACAGGAGGGCGTCGTCGGCCGAGTCGTGCGTGTCGTTCATGCGCATCGACCAGAACACCTCCATGCCGTTCGCGTGGCCGAACTTGGTCATGATCTCGAGCGTGTCGGTGCCCTGCTCGATCAGGGCCTCCGCATTGCTCTTCTTGCCGCGATCGCCGGCCTTCTGCAACTCGCTGACGCTGCTCTTGTGACTGTGCAGGTTGAACACGCCCGTGCAGTAGAAGATCGCATCGACCTGCGTGCCGACGAGCGCGGTCGAGCGGGCGATCAGCAACCCCTCCGGCGTGGAGGATGCATCACTGCGGAAGACGTCGTTGCCGTCGTTGTTGACGATGATCCGACGCGGCTTCTGTGCCGCCTGCTTCCGCACCGCCTCGAGCGTCTTCTCGGTCAGCGGCGTCGCGTTTCCCTCAGCCGCCCAACATACGACTCCGCCCGTGAGCACAACGAACACCGCACCGAAAACCAAAACGCGCATACCGCACCTCCGATTCCGACTGCCTGTTACCTCTCGCGCAATACAAGTCTGAGAAGCCCCATCGATGCGCCTGCGTGGTCGTTCAGGTCACAGAGGCTTCAAACGGAATCACAATCTCGGCGATCCGTCGCAGCTTGGCCCTGGCCTCTTCGTCCTTCTCGCCGAATACGTCGGTGTGAGCTCGATTGTCCGTTTCGGGATCCGGCGTGTGCTCGACGTGCTGGCCGGGTACGGCACGCGCTTGCCCCGCGACCATTGAAACGACGGCGTTCTTCGCGGGATCCCGTGCACGCCTGCGCGAATCCTCCGGCGATGCGTACTTCTCCCAGTCCGTGGACATGCCCGCATTGTGGTTGGTGAAGGCGCTTGCGCTGACGAGGGCGTCTCTACGCCACTGCTGATGAACGCGCATGAAGAGCTGTTGGCCGTCGGGGATCTCTTCCTTCGGCCATTCTTCTATTCGCCCTTGGTCAGCCACAAGAGGAACCCATGGTTGAAGGTGCGCGGATCGAATTTCCCCTTAATCGACACAGAGCCACGATCATCGCCATAGAAACCTGCCATGGTCTGCGCGTCAACAGGAATGTTGATCAGGAGTTCGTAGGAGGGATAGTCCCAGTGGATGTCAATGCTGCCGTTGGGTCCGGGCACGATGGCCGGTGCGTCCATTCGCTTCCCGCACGCATCCCACAACCACTTGGCATTCTTCGCGAGGAACTGAACGGCGCGCGTCCACACTTGCTCGGTGTACGCAGCACTTGATGGGTCCTCGGGGTCCTCTCGCAACGTCAGGATCTCTCGGGACGCCTCGATTTCGTCGCGGATGTGAGCAAGCGCGTCGGCGCTGTGTGGGTCGGAGTCTGACAGTAGCCCCGATGTCATACCTGGGCTCCTCGACGCTGACGCGCTCCGCGCGCTGAGTAACACAAGTCATTCTATCATAGCGTCTTGGACCGTCAACTCCGAAAGGTGAGGTTCCGGAAGTACGCCATGTAGTACGGCGCTTTTATCTCACATTCCCGCCAAGCGGCGGAGCGTCTTGATCATCGACTGGGTACCCTCTTGCCCCTCGCCGAGGGCCTGGTTGGCCGCGAAGAGCTGATGGACCAGGCTGGCCCCGGGCAGCGAGACCTTGTTCTCGCGGGCCGCTTCCATCACCAGGCGCAGGTCTTTCTGCTGCAGGTCGACCATGAAGCCGGGGCGATAGTCTTCCTTGTGCATGAGCGGGCCGAGGTTCGACACCATCCACGACCCGGCCGCCCCGGCGGAGATGGCTTCGAGCATCTTGTCCACGTCGAGCCCGGCCTTCTCCGCCATCACGACGGCCTCGGCCGCACCGAGAATGTTGAGCACGCACACCGTCTGGTTGCACAGCTTGGTGAGTTGCCCGGCCCCGTTCGGCCCGACGTGCACGATTCGCTTGCCCATGGCCTCGAACAACGGCCGGGCCGTTTCGACCGCCTCGGCCGGACCGCCGATCATGATCGACAGCACCCCGTTGACCGCGCCGCTTTCGCCGCCGGAGACGGGAGCGTCGAGGAACAACGCGCCCTTGTCCTCCACCACCGACGCGACCCGCTTGGCCACCGTTGGCGAGATCGTCGACATGTCGATCGCCACCGCCCCGCTGCCGATCGCCTCGCAGATGCCCTCGTCGCCGAAGTAGACGGCCTCGACGTCCGGCGAGTCGGAGACGATGCTGATCACCGCGTCGGCACCGTCGGCCGCCGCCGCCGCCGAGTCGACGACGTTCGCTCCGTCACCGGTCAGGGCCTCGGCCTTCGACTGCGTGCGGTTGTACGCCGTCACCGCGAAACCGGCCTTGAGCAGGTTCCGCGCCATCGGCGCCCCCATGATCCCCGTCCCGACGAATCCCACCTTCATGCTTGCCATCGCTAGCCCTCGCAACGAAGCGGGTGGGTCTCGACCCACCCCACACGCCGATTGATGTTCACGAGCCGTACCGGTCCACCGTACGAGCGAAAGCGTAACGCAGGCCGCGCCGAAGCGAAAGTGGACTGATGTGATGGCAGCGACGCCCTCCGATCCGAACCGCGCCCGTAAGGAAGCGGCCCGGACGGTCCTTCGCAGCCGCAGAACCGACCGCCGCACCGGGAGAGTCGGTACGAAACAAGAGAAGCGGAAACAACTCTGCACATTGGGCTTGATATTGCGGAAACCAGTTCCCCCGCGGGACCACCATTGGTACAATCACGCCGAATAAGGCACAGCCAACAGCAAACGTGGCCGGCAATCGACTTGCGGAATCGGCTCATCCTGGCGGCGCCGGTGACGCAGCGTGAGTCTGACGCGATGGCAGCGACACCCCCCAATCCGAACCGCGCCCGTAAGGAAGCGGCCAAGCCACACAGACAGCACCGAAATGCGCCGGACCCATTCGTCTCAGCGGAGGACCCACTTGCCTACCTCATCACCTTCCCAACCTACGGCAGTTGGCTGCATGGCGATGAGCGAGGATCGGTCGACTGGCGGCACAACGTCCCCGACACGCCGCTGGTGGCTCCGGATCGCGAGCAGGCCCGGCGGTCGCGAGAACGGATGAAGCAGCCGCCGGTCTTGCTCAACGTCGAGCGTCGCACGATCGTGCACCGCACGATCGTCGAAGTGGCCGCCCACCGCGGTTGGATACTGCACGCATTGAACGTGCGCACGAACCACGTGCATCTCGTCGTAACCGCCGACGAGCCGCCGGAGCGCGTCATGACCACGGTCAAGTCGTGGGCAACGCGGCGAATGATCGAGGCCGGAGTGTTGCCGCGCGCGACGAGGGCGTGGGCGCGGCACGGCAGCACACCGTATCTTTGGAAGCCGGATCAAGTCGAGGCGGCCTGTGAATATGTGTGCGACGGGCAGGGTCGCGACCTCGACATGGGGGAGCATGGCGCGTGCTGACCGTCGCCCCAGTGGCGCGACCTGAGTCTGATGCGACGGCCCCCCCCCTATCCGAACCGCGCCCGTAAGGAAGCGGCCCGGACGACTGTCGTTGCCCGTCACCACAACCGCATCAACCGTGATACCTACTGCTTGGGCCGCTTGGCCGCTTCCTTACGGGCGCGGTTCGGAAGTGAGCGGTGCCACTTGCCGGGGTGCCGTGGCGCCTTTGGAGGCGGTGCTCGCGCGGGCCGCTTCCT
>CAYMME010000619.1:0-4545 GCA_964391465.1 uncultured Planctomycetales bacterium | reverse complement strand
CCCAATCGTCCGGGCCAGTACGAGCTGAGCCGGAGGATCACCATCGACGACTTCGTCTTGAGCCACCGTGATTATGTGGTACTGCTTCCCGGTGAGCACAAAACCATGACTGCAATCGCCCCCGCCACTCTCCCCCAGGCGGATGTGAAGCTGGATATCGAGTTCCCGGATGACATCGACGTCACAGACTTGGCTGTGTACGTCTTGTGCCGCCCCGTTGGGGATACACACACGAAGACGAACGCCGTCGCCTGGCTTCGGCGGAATATCAACACGCTCTGGCTTGGCGCATCGCGCCAGCATCTTCCGTGCGGCGATGGCGTGCGATTCAATCGGAGAGGAGCGGCATCGTACCTGCTTTTGCCCCACGGCAGCAGGGAGGTGCAGCCCACAGCGTCGTTCCGATGCGTGGCCGGCGAGTACAGGATTGAAGGAAGAAGCTTCTACGCCGTGGTGGACAGCGACGGGTCGACTGATTCCGCGGAACGCCACTGGCGGAAGATCGAGTACCAGCACACCTCTCGTCAAGCCGATCCGTTCCGCGAGTTGGTCTTCCAGGCCAAGCCCGCCCAGGAGAACGTATGGAAGATCGTAGTCCCACCCGCGCTCGTGGAAGCAACCCGCAGGGCCTTGGCCGAGCGTGAGACGACGGAGACGCAGCCTAGCGTGCCGCGACTCCGAGGACGGTGACCGGCGTGCGCAGGGTCGGCCGTGCGGGCCATCTGGAGCGTTTGGTCCGCACGGCGGACCCTACAGCAAGATCAGCACGCGCTATCCCTCATCGTTCATCCTTCATCGCTCGCGATCACGCGGCCTCGACCATCTGCCGGATCGTCTCTTCAAGAAGCGGCTCGCCACCGAACGTCATCCCGAGGGCTTGGAGCTTGTCGGTGACGATCTGGTGTTTGGGGCCCTTGTTGAGGTCGGCGATCGTGCTGTTGCTGCCGGTGATCTGTTTGGCGATGGCGGCCACTTCCTGTTCGGCGACGTACATGTCGTAGCAGTTGTAGGCCTGGCCGGCGATGCCGTCGGCGGTGAGCAGCAGGGCGGTGGCCTTGGCTACGTCGGCGGCGTGGACCTCCTTGCCGCCGCGGGCGGTCTCGATCGGCTCGCCGGCCTTGACCGCCTGGACCAGGTCGTGCCAGCGGCTGTGCTCGACCGGGCGGGTCAGACCGTAGATGCCCGTCGGGCGCAGCGAGCAGATGTCGTAGCCCTCGCCGAGGCCGAGGCTGTGGATGAACTTCTCGACCGCGGCCTTGTGGGCGCCGTAGTGGCTCGTGGCCCAAAGCGGGTGGTTCTCGTCGAGCGGGCGGTCGTCGAGGATCACCTCGTGCACGGCGCAGCTCGAGATGTACACGAACCGTCTCGCTCCGGCCTCCTGGGCCGCGCGGATCAACTGCAACGTGCCGAGCACGTTCTTCTCGGTGAACGTGATGAGGTCGCCCTCGCCGCCCCGGAACGCGGCCCCGATCCGGTAGACCCCCGAGTGGACGACGGCGTCGGTGCCGCGGACCAGCGTTTGTGAGGCCTCGCGGTCGCCGAGTTCGCCCGGGATCCAGTCGATGCGCGAGTCCTCGTCAAAGCCGCCGCGGTCGCTGTTGGGACGGAACCAACAGCGGCACGTGTGACCCTCGCCAAGTAGATGATTGACGATGTAGCGGCCGAGAAAGCCAGTGGCTCCGGTTACGGCGATGTTCATGTAAGTGGTCCTTCTGCTTGTGCATGCGGGTTGCCATTGCGTCCCCCACCCTTCGCAAACTGCCGCGAAGGATGGGGCACCCGCGCGTCGGGACGAGAGACGGCGCACCTGCGCCAGCCCCGGCAGGGGCGTCAGAGACTAGCCCACGGCGCGAGCCGTGGGAAGGGGTGACGACAGAAGCATCAGAGCCCCGGACGGGGCGAAAGATCATGCATGCGTTGGTTCGTCAACAAGTGCGGTGGAGCCGATTGATCTTACGCCCCTGCCGGGGCTACGGGGACGACGCGTACGCATACCCACGGCTCGCGCCGTGGGCTAATCTCTATCGCTCCTCCGGAGCTTGCGTGAAGTCGTCGCTGCGCTCCGACCTCACACCGCTTCCTTACGGGCGCGGTTCGGACACGGTTGGTGTGCGTCTGTTCAACGTCGGCGCCCTTGCTTGTGCTTCGTCTTCCGCTTGGTGGGGCTGGTTGTTGGCTTTCGCTTCTTGCTCTTCTTTTTGGTCTGCTTGGCCTTGGGCCGCTTCGTTGCCTTCTTCGTCTTTCGTTTTGCAGTGGATGCCTCTTCGACCAGGGCCAGGTCCAGTTCGCGGGCGGCGTGATTGATGGCGACGAGGCGTACCGTGACTCTGTCGCCCACGGTAATGCGGCGGCCGGAGCGTTCCCCGATCATGCAACCGGCTCGGGTGTCGATTTCCCACCAGTCGTCGGGCAGGTCGGCGAAACGCACCAGGCCGTCGATCAGATACTTCTCGACCTGGATGAACACGCCGGCGTTGGCGACGCCGGTGACGATGCCGGCCGCTTCGTCGCCGAGGTGCTGTTCGAGCAGTTGCAGGATCTTGACGGCGCGCAGCTCGCGCTCGGCCGAGGTGGCACGTTGCTCGGTGTAGCTGCAATGACTCCCCAGGGTCACGAGATCCTCGTACGACGGGATCTCGGCGTGCTTCTTGGCCGCCTTCAACCGGCGGCGAATGTGGTCGTCGAGCAACCGGTGGACGGTAAGGTCGGGGTACCGGCGAATCGGCGAGGTGAAGTGAGCGTAGTGCTTGCTGGCCAGGGCGAAGTGACCCATCTCACGGGGGGAGTACTCGGCTCGCTGCATCGATCTCAGCACGGCCAGGTTGACCGCGAACGACTCGGGCCGGCCCTTGACGTTATCGAGCAGCTGCTGCATGTCGGCCCGGCTGAGCGTCGCCGGAACCTTGTGGCCGAGTACGCGGACGAAGTGCGTGACGTTTTCGGAGGCCATCGCGTTGGGGTCGGGGTGCACGCGACGGATGAAGGGCACGTTCTCCTTCGTCAGCAGCCGGGCGACGGCCTCGTTGGCCTCGACCATGAACATCTCGATGATGGTGTGCGAGTAGCTCGTGTCGGCCGGCTCGACGTCGATCACTGCGCCGTCGTCGTTGAACACCAGCTCCACCTCGGGCAGGTCGAGCGAGATCATGCCGTCGGCGCGGCGCCGGGTCTGGATGATCCGGGCCAGCTTCTCCATCAGACGAACCAGCGCCACGACCTTCCGTGAGTACCCGCGCGATTTGCCTTCGAGAATGCCCGTCGCCTGGCCGTACGTGAGTCGCTTGGCCGAACGGATGAGCGTGTTGGCGGCACGCGCCGCCTTGACCTTGCCCTTGCCGTCGTAGCGGATGAACACGCTCTTGGCGTAACGGGGCTCATCCTCCTGAAGACTACACAGTCCGTTGGAGAGAATCTCGGGCAGCATGGGCACGACGTGGCGAGGCAGGTACACGCTATTGCCGCGATCGCGGGCTTCGTCGTCGAGGGTCGTGCCGTCGCCCACGAACGTCGCCACGTCTGCGATGTGGACGCCGAGTTCGTACTGCCCGTTCTTGAGCCGCTTGAGCGAGATCGCGTCGTCGAAGTCCCGCGCGTCGTCGGGGTCGATCGTGATGATCGTCTCCTTGGACAAATCCTCGCGGTCGTCGGCGTCGGCGTCGAACGCGGTCGAGGCGGCACGGGCATCGTTCAGGGCTTCGTCGCTGAACGTGTTCGGGATCTGGTACTGGCGGAGGATGGCCATGGTGTCCACGCCGGGGTCACCGCGTCGGCCGAGCGTCTCGACGATCACACCCTTGGCCTCGCGACCGGAGGACGGGTACTGGACGATCTCGACCACGACCTGGTCGCCGGCGCGGGCGTTCTTGGCCCCCACGTCGCGAACGAACACAGGCACATGCAACGCTTTGCCGTCGGGGAGCACGTACCAGCGGCGGCGCTCGTTGCGCAACTCGCCGACGAAGCGGTTCTGCCCGCGCTGGATGACTTCGGTGACCTGTCCCTTGAACATCATGCGCCCCGCACGCTTGCCGGCCTTGCGCACGCGGGCCAGGACGCGGTCGCCGGTGATGGCGTCGAGCGATTGGCCTTCGGGGATGTAGAGGTCGCCGTGCGCGTCGGGCGTGTCGGGCACGACGAAGCCGAAGCCGCGCGGGTTCCCGCGATAGACGCCGACGACCTGGCCGGCCTGCTCCGGGAGCATCACGGCGTTCTTGGCCCCAAGGACGACCCGACCCGTCTTGGTCAGGGCGCGGACGGCCTTGCGGAAGTCGCCGTACTCGTGCTCGGCAATGCCCATGGCTTCGGAGAGATCATGCACCTTCTGTGGGCTGTAGTCGGTGCGAGAAACGTGGGTCATGATGCGGTCTGTGATTTTTTCAGTCATTGGTGTCTTATCTGCGGGTTCTTCCGCTTGTGTGGGGTGGGCAGTGCCCACCGCGGGAATGTCATGTCTCGAGCAACTGACGGGCAGCGCCCGTCTTACTGTTGTGCCTCAGTGTTGCCGACGCGTTTCTGATCCGAACCGCGACCGTCAGGGAGCGGCCG
>CAYMME010000618.1:0-4547 GCA_964391465.1 uncultured Planctomycetales bacterium | reverse complement strand
CTTTGTGTCCTCGTAGTGATCCATTCGAACCGTGGCGCGTTGCTCCGTTGTCGGAGAAGAAGAAGATCAACGTTCTGTCCGCCAGCCCCAGTCGCCTGACTGACGCGACAACCTCACCGATCCCGTTGTCCATCTCCCGCATCATCTCCCGGTACGCGGCTTTGATGTCGCGTCGCCCTCTGGCGGACCTGGGTTGACCGATGGCGCGGACGGGCTTGTCGTTGGGGCCTTGGAATGGCGAGTGCGGTGCCTCGTGGGCGACGTAAAGGCAGAACGGTCGTGTCCTGTTCTCTGCGATGAAACGCACGGCATGCCGGGTGATCAGATGCGTCGTATACCCGGGCTCGGTGATCAACTCGTCACCGTTCCACCAGTCGTAGACGCCCGTGCCGTCGACGTGGGAGATGTAGTCGACGTTACCGCTCACATACCCGCGGAAGCGATCGAAGCCGTGGCGGATGGGATTAAACTCACGGCGATAGCCCAAGTGCCATTTCCCGACCAGCGCCGTGCGGTAACCGAGGCCTTGCAGAAGCTCGGCGAACGTGACTTCCTGGACATGCAGGCCGTGATGGCGATTGCGTTTCGGGTCGGCAAACACGACCCCGGGAATCCCGGCCCGCTGCGGATACCGGCCGGTCAAGAGCCCGGCCCGGGTCGGGCTGCACACGCTGCCGCAGGAATGGAAGTCGGTAAAACGCAGGCCCTCGGCCGCGAGTTGATCGATGTGCGGCGTGGTGAACGCGGTGTTGCCGTAGCAGCTCGCGTCTCCGTAGCCCATGTCGTCGGCCAGAATGATGACGATGTTGGGTCTGAGGGTGCGAGGTTGCTGACGGCCGATTGCAGGTCCGTCTCCATGCGCGCCTTGCAGGATCGCGCACAACACCAGGAGAGCTTGCACCATACACCTCGCTCCAAGTGTCTCGCTTGCCCTCAACACACCTGCCGCCTTCGAGTGAAGCGTCGTCGTCGCATCGCGTAGGTCGATGGGACGGCATGTCAGCACAGGCAAGAGGCCACGTCAACGCGTGATGCAGCAGAGAGCACGCCGCGCAAGAAAGGAGCGGGCCACCGGAAGACCCGGCGGCCCGCGTCGGCTGCCCGCTCTCGCCGGCCGCGCGCGGCCACGATATGGCCGGCCAACGAGGCGAACACGCTGTCGTGTCGCGTCTGTGCAAACGCCGAGGGCGACCCTCCCTCGCAAAACGAGGATGCCTGACGCTCGCAGTTTCCCGAAGCGGCTCGACCCCTCCTACCCCTCTGGCTCGGTTTCCGGAGGCCGCACCCGGACCAGCCGTCACGCGGGGAACCGCCACTGCCGCACGTACATACCACCCCATTGGTACTACCGTTCTCAACGGCACAGTGTGACAGCAACGCGCCGAAATGCCCCAACACGCCGGATGTGGTCCCCTCTCGCTATGAGCGCAAGATGTGCATCTGCCGAGAGTTATGAGTGCAATCGGCCGCCGCACCGCCTCCGCGTGAACCCGCACAGGGACTGTGATACAATTGCGGTGACAGGTGAGCGCTTTGCGTCAGGTTGACGGGGAATGACATCATCGCGGACCAGTCTGACCTTGCTGGAGAGTCTGCGCGACGCGCGCAACGATGTGGCGTGGCAACGGTTTGACGCGATGTACAGGCCGATGCTGGTCGCTTTCGGGCGGCGACTGGGCTTGGACGTCCACGACGCCGAGGATGCGGCGCAGCGCACCGTGATGACGTTCTGCACGGCCCACCGCACAGGCAAGTACAACCACGAGAGGGGGCGACTCAAGCACTGGCTTCTGACCGTCGTCCAGAACGAGATCAGGGACCTGTACACCGAGCGGGCTCGCCAGCCGCTACCCGCCGGACGTCAGCAGAGCTTCGACCGGGCGCTCCGTCAGCTCCGGGACTCGGACCCGGTTGCAGCCCTTTGGGCTCGCGAATGGCATATACACCTGATCTGCGAATGCCTGCGGCGAGCGAGGGCGCTTCTGCAACCGCGGGATCTGCGGGTTTTCCGAATGACGGCCGTGGAGGGCCGGGCGGCACCCGATGTCGCGAGAGTGATGGGCATGACCCCCGAAGCCGTACGCCAGGTGAAACACCGAGCGCTGACGCTGTTGCGCTCGGCCATGGCTGACGTGGAAAGTGAGTGGTAGCAGAGAGGGCCAGAACCATTCCTGATTGCCTCACCTACGCCGAGTTGGAGGAGACTATCAGTTCCGGCCGGAATGGAAAACGATCTGCCGCTGCCCTGCACCTGTCAGTTTGCGAGTCTTGTCGGCGGCGAGCTGACGAGATCCGGGCGAACAACGACTTCGCCCGGACCATCCGCTCGCTGGGGCACGAACGCGTCGAGCAGGCCCTGGCTACCAGGGAGTCGCAGCCGGGCTCGGCCGACGCACATTCCTCACGTCCTCTGAATGCCAATGCCCTCCGGCCCGGCGCGCCTGAGATCAGCGGGTACGACCTCGTGGCAGAGGTCCACCGTGGTGCACAGGGTGTGGTGTATCGGGCCGTTCAGCAGTCCACCAGGCGAACGGTCGCACTGAAGGTGCCGGGGCAAGGGCCGTACGCTTCCCGTCGCCAGCGGCGGCGATTCGAGCGCGAGATCGACCTGGTGGCCGCCCTCGATCACCCCAACATCGTCACGCTCTTCGACAGCGGGAGCGCCCGGGGCCAGCACTACTTCGCGATGCAGTACATTGACGGCCTGCGGGTGCACGATTACGTCACCGTGCGCCGGTTGTCGTTGCGCAGGACGCTCCGTCTGTTCGCCAAGATCTGCCGAGCGGTGAGCTACGCCCATCAGCACGGCATCATTCATCGCGATCTCAAACCGGGCAACATCCTGGTCAGCGACGACGGTGAGCCGCACGTGCTGGATTTCGGTCTGGCCAAGGCGGCGGAAACAGGAACCGCTGCGGGACGCTCCGCCGTGACCGTGACCGGCGACTTCCTCGGCACGCTGGTCTACGCCGCCCCTGAGCAGGTGTCGGGCGACCCGAACGAGGTGGATACGCGGACGGACGTATATGCCCTCGGCGTCATGCTGCACGAGCTGCTCACGGGACGACACCCCTACCGCACCGACGGCCCCATGTCCGCAGTCCTGCACAACATCACTCAGGTCGATCCCGCCCCGCTTTCCTCGGATCGGCGCACGATTCCGGACGAGGCGGAGACGATTGTCCGAAAGGCCCTGGCCAAGGACAAGGCCCGCCGCTACCAGTCGGCCGGGGCCCTGGCCGACGATATCGACCACTACCTGGCCGGCGAACCGATCGACGCGAAGCGTGACAGCGCGACATACGTCCTCAAGAAGACGCTCGCCCGGCACAGACTCCTCGTGGCGACGGTTGGTGTGGTTTTCGGAATCGTCGCTGCTGCTGCGGTCGTTTCCACGACCGCCTGGCGCCGGGCCGCCACCGATCGCGACAAGGCGACCGCCGCCGAACGGTCTGCGGCAACCGAACGCGACCGGGCGATCGCGTCTGAGCAGGTCGCGGAGCGGCACCGGGCCGACGCCGTGCTTCAGGCCGAGACGCTTCGCCGAACGCTGTACCTGAGCCGAATCGCCCTCGCCCAGAACGCCTACGACTCCCATGACATGCGGCGGTTCCGACAACTCCTGGACGAATGCCCGCCCGAGCTGCGGGCGTGGGAGTGGCAACGTCTGCGGTGGCTTGCCGACCGCAGCGTCAGGACACTCCGTGGGCACAGCGGCCTCATCCGGAGCGTGACGGTTCGGCCCCACGGCCAGATCATCGCTTCCGGCGGGAACGACGCCAAGATTCGCATTTGGGACGCCGGCATGGGGCGGCACTTGTGGACACTCGACGGGCAAGGCGGCCCGGTCACTGCCGTTCTCATCGCTCCCGATGGACAAACGCTCGTGTCCGGGCATGCCGATCGGCAGACACGGGTGTGGGATGTGTGGACGGGGGCGCTCGTTCGCACGCTGCCCCGACAGTTGAGCACGCCCAGAAGGCTGGCGTTCTCGTCGGACGGTCGTTGGTTTGCGGTGGGCGGCAACGAGCCGAACCTGATCGGCGTCGTCGAGGTCTGGGATACCTCGACGGGCGAGAAGGCGCGCACGCTCGGCGGGAAGGCTCGCGAGCTCGTGCACGTCGCATTCTGGCCGGATGGGAGTCGCCTTGCGGCCTGCTATGTCGACGGCACAATCCTCAGCTGGAATGCAGAAACCGGACAACCGCAGCCAGGCCCGCCTGCCGAGCCGCATGGCATCTGGTCGATTGCGGTGTCGCCCGACGGGCGGCAGTTCGCGTCGGCCGGCGACGATGGGGTCATTAAGGTCCTGGACATCGCGACGTGGAGCGAACTGCGGACGCTGCGCGGCCACGTCGGTCGAGTGGATAGTGTTGCGTTTTACTCCGAAGGCCGAAGGCTCATCTCGTGCGGTGCGGACAGGACGGTGCGCACGTGGGACGTCGATGCGGGTGGACAGATCGCGGCGTACCGTGGGCACACGGAACACGTTCCCACGCCTCCAACAATGTTGCCAACCACCCCATAATTGAGCACATCGTTCCGCG
>CAYMME010000617.1:0-4550 GCA_964391465.1 uncultured Planctomycetales bacterium | reverse complement strand
CCGCCCGGCCGGGGGGGGACGAACGCATGGCCAGCGCGCGTCCGCCCCTGCCGGAGCGGTGTGCAATCTCGCCGCCCGTAACCAGGGGTTCCGCTTCGCTCCACTCCTGGCTATATTCATCCGCCCCTACGGGGCGAATGGCTACCGTGACGAGGGAGGGCGTCTCGGCCAGCGTTCTCTGAACGGCGGGGGAGCAGTCGACCCTTCGCTCCTTTGATTCCGCATCTTGCGCTTTCTCGGTAATATCGCTCCGGCGCCAGCAACCATTGCGCGCGAATCCGTGAAGCACCAGAAAAGAGGACATTGCCATGACACGATCTCTCATCGTCGTCGCATTCGCTTGCCTGTCTTCATGGCTCGTCGTCGGGCACGAGCCAGCCGTCGCCGCCGAAGCAGACGGCGCGCAACCGGTTCGACAGATGGCGTTTCGCGCCGAGAACCCGGCCGAGGTGCGCGCGTGGCAGAAGCAGGTCCGCGCGAAGCTCTTCACTCTGATGATGGGCGGGGCCAAACCGAAACCGGTCGAGATGGACGTCGAGGTGCTGCGGCGCGAGCAGCCGAAAGATGCGCCGTATCGCCTCGAGGAGCTACGGATCCGCAGCCGTAGCGACCGCTTCGTACATGCATGGCTGGCCGTCCCGGTGCCCGCCCCCAAGAAACCTGTGGCCGCAGTCCTCGCCATCCACGGCCACGGCGGCAGCGGCGAAATCGTCGTGCGCGGCAAGTCGATCTACCCCTACGGCAAGCACCTCGCCGAGGCGGGCTACGTGGTCCTCGCTCCGGACGTCGAGTCGCACACGTTGCAGGACCCGAAGTGGTGCCTGATGGGCGAGCGGACCTGGGACTGCCTCCGATGCGTCGACTACTTGTGCAGTCGGCCCGAGGTCGACAAGGACCGCATCGGCACCGCCGGCCTTTCGCTCGGCGGCGAGACGGTGATGTACGTCGCCGCCCTCGACGAGCGGATCAAGGTGGCGGTCAGCAGCGGGTGGATCACGACCATCGAGAACATGAAGAAGGGCCACTGCCCCTGCTGGAACTTCCCCGGCCTGGAGGCCACGGTCGAGTTCTCCGACATCTTCGCCCTCGTCGCCCCCCGCCCGCTCGTGCTGGAGAACGGCAGCAAGGACAAGAACTTCCCCACCACCCGAGCCCGCCACGCCTACAACGAAACCCGCCGCGCCTACCGCGTGATGAACGCTGAAAACAAGGTCCACCTCGACGTCTTCGAAGGAGGCCACATCTTCCACGGAGACCCCGCCCACACTTGGATCGACCGCGCGCTGCGCCACACGCGGCCGAAGAAGTAACCTGAGTGCTCGCTGGAAGCCGGCCAACCGAAGGCTATCGCGCCGAGCGGGCTCGTGGGGATCATCGGGCAGGCGGCGGATCGTGTTGGCCGGGTATACCCATTCCAGCGTGGCACGTCCCGGCCAATGCAAGCCACGCGACAAGACCCGTAGCTGCCACCAGGAGTGGACTCCACCCGGCATACGACCCATCGAGGCTCCTCAGGAAGGAATCGCTGGGAGCCTTCACCAGAATCGCGAGGTAGACGGCTCGGAACCGCAATGCAATCACCAAGAATATGACGGACGAAACAAGGCCCGCGCAAATCGGAAGCTTCCATGCTCTCCGGAAGCCTGGATCCTTCAGAATCTTGTACAGCACAGCCAACAGCACGCCCGTCACGGCCAAATATGTCACGACACATTGATGCCCGTAGTTGACCCAGAAGCGCCAGCTTTCTTCAATCACTCTCGCATTCCCTTCATGCGTACATGTCCAGCGGAGAGCCCCGTCCAGATCGACTCGCGTTGGCCCGGTTGATCGGGACGCCATTGGCCTGGCCGCGATCCGCTCTGCGTAGTCCAGCATAGCGACTAGGTCGGACGGAGTTTGACGCCGCGCCTTGCGCGCACCGGGCGCTCCGATCACTCAGCCTCGTTCACGCTGCGCCGTCGGAGGGCGCGCACTTCGTCGACGAGTGCGTCCGACCGTTGCCGGGCTTCCTCTTCCCAACCCGCGGTTACTTCGTTGATTCGGTCACTCGACAAGTCTGCAAAGCTTCCTGTCCGTGCGTGATACGCTCGCTCGACCTCCCGCAGGTGATCACAGAGACGATCCACATCATTGCCGAACTCAGCCGCGATCTCGCGCCGAATCCCACGAAGCTCGTCGATGAGAGGATCGGTTGCCAATGTGGTTGGGTTTGTGCGACCTGTCGTGCTCATACCATCAGTCCTCAGTGCTCTCCCACAGCACTTCAGGCGTGACCAACTCTGGCGGCGCATACCCGACGCGGCGACACACGGCCCGGAGACGCTCCA
The DNA here is from genome assembly GCA_964391465.1 of uncultured Planctomycetales bacterium. Lineage (GTDB taxonomy): Bacteria > Planctomycetota > Phycisphaerae > UBA1845 > CAYMME01 > CAYMME01. Next base: position 2,220 of record CAYMME010000617.1, on the reverse strand, counting down.
CCTTGTTCAAGTTGGCCAAGTGACGCACGTTCCATGTGAGTACGAACTCGACGCGATGCACAATGGCGGTGGCGACGTGCAACGCGTCGCCCGCCTCTTCCGGCCCCGGCATCACCTGCTCCCGGACGAGAAGCTTTGCCAAGCCCTGAACGTCCTCGCCGATAGGCAGAACCTCCGCCACCGTGGTCAGCGCGAGGGCTTCGTTCCGGCGCGGGTACGTGGGGGCGTTCAACTCGCGGATCACCTCTGCCGAGACGAGCAGGCGGTGGTGTTCGCGTTGCGTGACCCACCACTCGCGGCTGACCTGTCGGCGATACACGCTGGCGGCGTCACTCCGGGTGGAGACGCACGCACTGATGAAGCTCGTCTCCAAGTACACATCCGCCATGTTACCTATGATAGCATACTCGGGCCCTCAAGTGCCACGGACGTCGAGTCGGGGTCGCAGGAGGGGCCAGGCTGCGGCACTCGACCTGACTGCTCGACGTCCACTGCCGCCTGATCCATACAGCGGCGGGCCAGGAGTTGGCCCCGCTCGATGCCTCCAATCCCCGCGCCTTCGCGCAAATGCCGAACAAAGGGACCGAACAGGGTCAGGCTACTTTGTTCGACGCATCTGCGCACACTCCGCAGCCGCGTCTGCGATGGCCTCCAGGTTTTCGCGGCGGGCGGTGCGCGGGATTACGCAGCCCGAGGCCAGGATGTAGCGCCTTCCGTCGACCGCGCCCTGATCGATGCAGCGGCGGGCTTCGTCCTTGATCCGCTCGGGCGTTGCATGCACGAACGATTGCGTGTCAATGCCGCCCATCAGCACCACGTCATCACCCACGATGCGGCGGGCGTCCGCGACCGTGAAGCCACCCAGCGGGTCGAGCGGGCCGATGCAGTCCACGCCCGTCTCCACCAGCAGATCCAGCACGGGCACGACGTTGCCGCAGATGTGACAGTAGATCTTCACGTCCGGACAGTAACGGTGCAGTTCGTCGCACACCGTCTTGAAGTGCGGGAAGATGAACTCCTTCCAGTGCGCCGGCGAGATGACCGACATGTTGGCCGCGGAGTCGTTGACCCGCAGGACCCGCAGCCCGGCGTCGATCTTGAACTTGCCGCGCTCGATCGCAAAGGCCGCCCCCTTCTCCATCACCGTATGCACGAGCCGCGGCTCGTCGATGAAATCCATCAGCCCCTGCTCCATGCCTCGGAAGTACACGTAGAACGCCAGCGTCGGGGCCGCGCAGTTGCCGACCACGGTGATGCGGTCCCCCGCATGCGCGATCGTGCGCCGAAGCATCTCACCGTAGCCTTGCGATTCGTAGAACCCGGAATCCGGAACGGCGATCCGACGCGCGTCGGCCGTGGACCGCACGGTGGGTTCGTCCAGCGTCCAGAAGTTGAAGAACGCGATGTGCAGCGGATTCTCGAGCTGGAAGTCCTCGGCCCGGTCCAACCGCGTGGCCAGTCCTCCGTGGTAGTCGATCCCCCCCATCACCCGACCGGTCCGGTCGACTTCGTAGACGCCGCCATCCTGCTCGATGTTTTGCCGGGCGGGAAACATCAACGCACGGGCCGCGTCGCACCGCACCGAGATCGCGGCATCAATGATGACCCGCATAGCCAGCTCAGGTTCCGCGATAGCACGTCTGAGGTCCGTCCCCGTCAGCGCAGCCGCAAGATCGAGCCAGATCTTGGGCGCCACGGGAATGCGGTCCGGCCGCTCACCCGCAAACGTCATGGCCACACGCTCCGCCGGCAGAAGCGGGTGCGTGCTCCCCTGTCGTGCCGCGTCGTCTTTGCGAATCATGGATCGCTGGCTCCGTTCGATCACGGGCTGCATTCTACATCAAACGGGCCGGGAGCTGCGCGGCGGCGTTACCAGCCCCGAAGGGGGCGCTAGTCAATAGCCAGGGGCGTGAGCCCCTGGGAAGCGAATGACTCCCGTTCCCCTCGAGCCCCAGCGGGGCGATAGATCCCGCAGGTCGTCGGTTCCGGGGATTCTGTCGCCCCTGCCGGGGCTGGTCGGGCACTGGGGTGATCGATTCCAGGGGCTTGCGCCCCTGGCTATTCACTGATGCCCTTTCAGGGCTGCGGATGCAGCCGCACTGCACCTTCTCCTTCATCGTCATGGCATCAAATGCATCACCTCCCGTTCGAGCGAGTCGTCATGACGGGTGCATCTCAAATTCGGTGGCAGCCGGGTGCCACGGGCAGCTTGCCTGCCCG